>MGMR01000082.1:0-2180 GCA_001796495.1 Chloroflexi bacterium RBG_13_51_18 | reverse complement strand
TTCCAGGTCCGGCAATAGCAGACCCTTCCGCCACCCCGCCTCCACTATCACTCCGTACTTCTTCGGGTCGAGTTTGCTTTCATCCTCGATAGGCTCGGGACTGGTCAGTACATCTACGCTGTAATCGAGGTCTTTCAGTTCCTCCTCTTTAATTGGAGAGAAGCGCGGGTCGCGGGTGGCGGAGCTTATCGCATTGGTAATTATCTCCTCGGCCACGTTCTTTTGCTGCGGCTCAAATGTCCCGATGCATCCCCGCAAGTCCCCCAGCTTATGGATGGATACGAATACGCCTGCTTTTTCCTTCATTTCAGCCGCAAGCTCTTCGGGCGGCGAAGGCCTCTTGCCCGTCTTTACGTATGCCTCCACCGTCTCCTTCGCCAGTGCCGCGATGGGGTGCATCGCCGACTTTTTAAATATCACTCCCGCATAGCCTACCACGGCATCATAATCACCGGTGGTATCGCCGCTGGTCTGGTACTTTATCATTTCCGCCCCGGTTACCCCCAGATCTTTAGCCGCAGATATTAGAGTGACCACCGGACCATGAGCGCACATCGATATGCGCATGCCTTTATACCGCCGTGTCAGTTCCTCTTCGTCGAGGGACAGCATCGCTTCTACGGCTGCCATGTCCTTCTTCCTGGCTGATTCCTGTGGTTCGTGGTGCGTCATGTCACCGCTGGCAAGGATAATGGCTTCCCGATTGAGTTCTTTAATCGCTTGAGCGATGGCATGGCCTATTTCTTTATAGATAGAATCCGATGCCCCTGCGAGGATAATTGGTACTATCCGCACGTCCGGCCTTATATACTGCAGAAATGGCACTTGAACCTCGATGGCGTGTTCATCTTCATGTGCCCAGTAGTCTTCCTCCGCGTACCTGGATAAACCGATTATTTTACGGGCCAGTTCCTCGTCTACCTCTACATCTCCCAGAGGCGTTTTCCAGGTGCCTTCCGCCATGACGCTGAATGGTTTCCCCAGGCCGGAATGGGTAGGCCCGATGATTATAAAAGTATCCTTAAATTTGACTCTGGAAATGGTCGCCCCGGCTACCGCTCCAGAATACTGATAACCGGCATGAGGCATTAGCAAGCCGACGACCTCTTCTTTTGGTGCGTTTTTATCCACGTAACGGGAAAACATTAACTTGATTTCTGCAGGTGATGCAGGGTAGTAAAATCCGGCGGCAGATGGATTCCTTATCATACAACACCTCCTTAGGATAAATCACCGGATTCAATCGACCTGAAATTCAAATCCGCCCCGCAGTATTTGCACTTCGGACCATTTAGTCCGGTTACCTCCGTTTGATAACCCACCCTCCTCACGATAGGTTTACCGCAGGCATAGCAGCGCGTGCTTTCGCTTTCGTGGCCGGGGACGTTACCGGCATAGACAAATTTCAGCCCGGCTCTGTGACCGATTTCCGCGGCGCGCTCAATAGCAGCCAGAGGTGTCGGCGGGAGGTTATTCAGGCGATGATGCGGGTAAAAGCGGGTCACGTGCCAGGGAGTCAGTTCTCCCAGTTCATTGCATATCCAGTCGGCTAATCCTTTAAGCTGGTTTTCATCATCATTCATCCCGGGAATTATATTGGTAACGACTTCTATGTGCATATTCCATTTATCTTTAGCGCGTTTGGTGACCTCGAGAATCTCGCGCCAGTGAGGAATACCCGATAATTCTTTGTAGAATTCGTCGGAAAAACCTTTGATATCCACGCGCCAGGCGTCAAGAAAAGGCCCAATGGTATCCAGCGCTTCCGGGGTGGCATAACCGTTAGTCACGTAGACTGTATACAGGTTATTCTCTTTAGCCAGCTTCGCCGAATCAAGGGTATATTCGAACCAGATAGTCGGCTCGTTATAGGTCCAGGCGATGCCGCGGCAGCCGGTTTGTAGAGCGAGCTTAATAGCAGCTTCAGGAGTGAGTTCACGGCAGGTGTTTTTCAATGCACTCCCGTTAGCGGTAGATATCTCCCAGTTCTGACAGTGTTTACAGTGGAAGTTGCAACCCAGAGTCCCCAGGGAGAAACACAGCGTGCCGGGATGGAAGTGAAATAGCGGCTTCTTTTCTATGGGGTCGGCGGCGGCAGAAGATACCAAACCGTAGTTAACATTAAAGAGGGCGCCTTGCTGGTTCATGTACATGCCGCAGACTCCGTACTTGCCCGGATT
>MGMR01000081.1:2035-4863 GCA_001796495.1 Chloroflexi bacterium RBG_13_51_18 | reverse complement strand
TAGAAAAAGAGTGCCCTGTTGAGGTGATTGACTCACAGGTAGTTACCATGGGGCTGGGGCAACTGGCTATCGCGGCTAACACCATAGCTAAGTCCGGAAAGAGCCTGCGGCAGGTGGTAGAAGAGGTCAATAAATTGATTCCCAGCATCCATGTACTTGGTCTCCTTGATACCCTCAAATACCTGGCTTTAGGCGGGCGTATCGGCAAGATGCAGGCACTATTAGGCTCGGTATTAAATGTTAAGCCGATGCTGACGATAAAAGATGGGGTACTGACACCCGCCGGACGGGTTCGCAGCTACGCCAAGGGCATAGACATCCTGGTTGACTTTGTGAAAAATGCGGCAGATATTCAGGATTTGGCCGTTATCTATAATACTACACTCAATGAAGCACAAGCCCTGGTCGGGCGGCTGGGTTCAATATTCCCTGAAGAGAGAATCAGGTTGGCCCAGCTGGGACCCGCGCTGGGAGTCCACACCGGGCCGGGCATATTATTTATAGCTCTCAGGGGAAGAATCTGATCCAGGTTTTGATGCCAAACTGTAGCTAAAAACCAGAAAAGTTTTCTATTTCACAATCGCGTGTTAAAAACTTCCTCTTTTTCGGATGACACGCCGCCGCGGTTGCCGCGAAAGGCTGAATCCTCTATCCGGCGCAGGCTTCTTATAATCGAAACCTTCAAGGGTGAGTCGCTCCAGCGGTTTTTTCAGAATCCGCTCAAGGTCGTTTATTTTTCCCGCGTCTTCTTTGGTTACAAAGGTCAGCGCGTCCCCGTTTTTCTCGACTCTGCCGGTACGGCCGATACGGTGGATATAGTCGTCGGTACTCCCCGGCATGTCGTAGTTGATAACGTGGGAAATTCGTAAGATATCGATACCCCGGGAGGCGATATCGGTAGCCACCAGGATTTTTATCGAACCATTCCGGAAGCCCTCGATGGCGGCCTGCCGTCGACTCTGAGGGAGGTCGCCCTGTAGCGAACTAACGCGGTGGCCTTCCCTGACCAGTTGCTCCGCTACCCGCTCGGCGCGGTGTTTGGTACGTGTAAATATGAGCACTGAGTCCATCTTGATTTTGCGTAAGATTTCCTTTAGCAGCGCCGTCTTGAGGTGCTGTCCGACCGGATATAAAGCATGTGAAACCGTTGCCGGCGGCAGTGTATGGCCGATCTGAATAGTGATAGGGTCATGTAAAATTTCTTTAACCAGACGCCGGATATCATCGGGCATGGTTGCTGAAAAGAGCAAAGTCTGCCGTCTGTGCATGACACACGCTAGAATATTCCGGATATCTGGTAAAAAGCCCATGTCAAACATACGGTCTGCCTCGTCAATGATGAGAGTTACCAGTCCCGATAGATTAATCGTGCCTTTCCAGAGGTGGTCGAGCAGACGGCCCGGGCACGCGACCACAATTTCGGGGTTTCCGCGCAAGCTCCGGTTTTGCTCTGGCATGCTGGTGCCGCCATAAATAGCAATGCTTCGGAGTCCCGTTCGGCTCCCCAGGCTATGGAAAACCTCGCAGGTCTGCTCAGCCAGCTCGCGCGTGGGCGAGATAACCAGACACCGGACGCCTCCCCGCGGGCCTGACCGCAGGCGTTCCAGAACAGGCAGTACGAAAGCCGCCGTCTTGCCCGTTCCGGTCTGGGCTAAACCAATGACATCACGCCCTTGCATAATCGGCGGGATGGCCTGTAACTGTATTGGTGTGGGTGTGGAATATCCGAGGGCACGTACACCGGCCATGATGCTCGGATGAAAATTGAAGGTATCGAAATTCATTAAACTCCTTGAAAAAATACTGTTAAGCACCTGCATTACAGGTGTTTAATCAATTATATTGCTTCTTTCTCTTTTTTTATGTGGTCGGATATAGCTTCTCATATTGAGAGAAACCATTCCGCCATTATCTGAGAGAGGAAGGGCTTCAACGACATTAACAACCCGGTTCCTCATTGTTTTCCCTTCGAGGTTGGCAATTGCAGCTACACCTTCGGATTTCGAGGCCATTTTAACAAATCCGTACCCCCTAGCTTGACCACTGCCGATATACCTGTCGTTCATCATGGTGACGGATGTCACTTCCCCGTATTCTGTAAACTCTTGGCGCAGTTCATCTTCGGTCGTTTCGAGTGATAGATTACCTACATAGATATTCATGGTACCCTCCCTTTTTTCTAAATCGGTTACGCTGTTCCGATTTGTGACGGGTGAGTCAAATAGGCTTGCGCAGCTGTACGTACGAATTCCACCGGCCAGACTGCTTAATATCTCCGTTGCCTGGTATTATCGTAACCACCCCTGTTGTCCGTACGAGGGCGGGCCTCATTAACGACAATAGTCCGGCCTTTCAATGTTTTACCGTTAAGCCCGGCGATGGCGGCTTCGGCCTCAGATTTTTCTGCCATTTCCACAAAGGCAAAGCCCCTGGGCCGCCCGTTCATATTATCAGTTGGAATGGCTAGAGAGTCCACCTTGCCAAAAGTGCCGAACTCTGCCGCAATCTCGTCATTGGTACTATCAAAGGATAGATTGCCCACATAGATTTTCATAGTCTGTCTTCTCCTTATTTCGAATCGTATCTGCCGTATCGCTTAATATCCCTGGCGCCGCTTCCTCTTGGCGTTATTCTTGGCCTTGATAATAGCCGCATCCCGCTTGGATACGAACCGTCGGTTAGCCTTGAATTCCCGCAAGACACCACTTGTTTGCACCATTTTTTGGAAACGGTTCAATAATGATTCCTGTGATTCACCTGCATGGATTAAAACTTCTAGCGACATATTTTCTTTACCAGGGTCACATCCATGCCGGTTACCAAACCCG
>MGMR01000081.1:0-1546 GCA_001796495.1 Chloroflexi bacterium RBG_13_51_18 | reverse complement strand
ACGGTCTCACCGGCAGGGACATTTTTAGAACCGGAAGCGGCCGCGGCGGAGGGTGGAGGGGAAGCGGAGGTTTTACCTTGCACGGCACCCTGGACACTCTTACCGCAATTGGGACAGAAATTTACGCCCGGGGTGACTTGGCTGCCGCAATTGGGGCAGTATTGCGTACCGACCGGCGAACCGCATCCGGAACAAAACTTGTCACCTGCCTGGACCATGGTACCGCATTTGGCACAATTCATTATTCACCTCACTATGACGGAAAGATTTATTACGGGGTTGTTTCAGGCGAAGGAACAGTCGGTTCTCTTTCCACGACTCTCAAATTAATGATACCATTTTCCCTATGACAACGGATAATCCCCGAAGGTTTTTTGGCGCGGTGTCTGATTGTGGTATACCAATTTGCTCACTCTATCCTCATATAATATAATTGTGTAACAATCTTGTTCATCATGATTCTGCATTCTACATCATTTTCTAAAACGTATGAACTGACGAACGGAGCGGGACTTGGCAGCAATCAGATTTAAGATAGACGGTCGCGACATAGAGACACAGCCGGGAAAAAGCATCCTCGAAGCGTCGCTCGATGCGGGGATTTATATTCCGTTTTTATGCTATCACCCCGACCTCTCGACTACCGGCGACTGCGGGTTATGTGTGGTGGAGGTGGACGGTAAAGACGAGCTTGTTATTTCCTGCACCACTCCGGCCGGCGAGGGCATGGCGGTAAAAACAAAAACAGAAAAGCTGGCCGGCGCGCGCCGGCAGGCGATGGAAAAGATTCTGGAAGGCCATCCTGCCGACTGCGGCACCTGCATCAAATACCTTAACTGCGAACTGCAGTCGCTCAAGCAGTATATCAGCGAAGAAGAATATAAACCTAAAGGGCACGCCAGGCTGTTCGCGGTAGATTCCGGCAACCCGCTTTTTACCATCGACCCCAATAAATGCGTTTTATGCCAGCGCTGCGTGAGGGCCTGCAAGGAGCTGCGGGGGGTGGGGATACTCGTTGAAAAAACGAAAGACGAAGAAAAATACATCGGGACCGCCGAGGGTCTGCCGCTGGCGGAATCGGGCTGCCGGTTCTGCGGCGCCTGCGCGGAAGTCTGCCCGAGCGGCGCGATTATGGACAAGGAAGAGCTGACCAAGGGGAAAAACAGGAAAGCCGCCCTGTTGCCCTGCAAAAATACCTGCCCGGCGGAAATAGACGTTCCGGGGTATCTGCGGTTTATCCGGGAGAAAGACTATGCCGCCGCGGCGGCGGTGATAAGGGAAAAAGTACCTTTCCCCGGGGTGCTGGGGTACGTGTGCGACCATCCCTGCGAGGATGTCTGCCGGAGGGGTGAGATAAACCAGGCGGTATCTATCAGGGAACTCAAACGCTACGCGGCGGAGCATGACGAAATCGTCATAAGGGCAAAGGATACAAACAGGAAACCCGCCACCGGAAAGAAGGCGGCGGTCATCGGGGCGGGGCCGGCGGGGCTGACGGCGGCTTATTACCTGGCAAAGCAGGGGCACGATGTCACGGTTTTTGAAG
>MGMR01000080.1 GCA_001796495.1 Chloroflexi bacterium RBG_13_51_18 | reverse complement strand
CATCCAGATCATCAGCCCGAAACGCACGGCCAGCACGTCGTAGACGGCGATAACCAGCATGAAAATCATGAACGTCCAGGGTGAAATGAAAAACCCGAAAACCGAGCTAACCCCCGCCAAAGTGATAAGGAGTATGAGGTTGTGTATCCATATTTTAGCCCAGAACAACCATAAAGCACCGGTTATTACCGCGAGGGAATACGCCGCAAGGTCGGGCAATACCGGATAAACGAGCACAAAAATCCCCAGGGCGAATAACACCGTGTATAATAGTCTGAACACGATGCCGAGTTTCTTCAACGGAATAAAAAAAAGAACGACGACCACAATCACGACCGCCGCGAAAAAATAGCCTACCATAAACCATATCGATGTTTCCTGATAGGGTAATTCACTGGCTTCCAGGAATGGTTTCTGGCGGGTGGCCGCGGCAAGGGAGAGCGTCAGCGAAAGCGCCATGACGAGAGCGCTCCACAGGTAAGGGCCGATTTTAAATTTCATAATGTTTTATCGCGTAACTTTGGATATGTTAGTTCCAATATATATGATTACGCCGGTTCATTTCAAACAATACATGAGAGATTATTTAATAAATGATAATGTAGTATAATTATGAAACAGTTACCTTTACATTTTCCCAGACTTAAATATCGTTCATACGGAGGCAAGCATGGCCAGAGGCTATATGGGCAAGATACTTTGGGTCGATTTGACCGGCGGCAAGCTCAAGGACGAACCGCTGGATGAGACTATGGCGCGCCAGTTCATCGGGGGCTACGGAATCGGCGCCAGGATTCTGTTCGATAGAATGAAAAAGGGGGCCGACCCGCTGGGGCCGGACAATATTTTTGGATTTGTAACGGGGCCTTTTTCCGGCACCCCGGCCATCTCCGGCACCAGGTTTACCGTGGTGGGGAAATCGCCGCTGACGGGGGGGTGGGGCGACGCCAATTCCGGCGGCAGCTTCGCCGCGTGGCTGAAATTCGCCGGCTACGACGCGGTGTTTTTCACCGGCATTTCAAAGAAACCCGTTTATCTTTTAATCGATAACGGCAAAGCGGAAATCAAGGACGCCGCAAAGCTGTGGGGCAAAGACACCTACGAAACAGAAGATATTATAAAAGCGGAACACGGCAAAGACACCTCGATTGCCTGCATCGGGCCGGGCGGGGAAAAGCTGGCCCGTATCGCCGGCATCGTGCATTTGAAGGGCAGCGTGGCGGCGCGCTCCGGACTGGGCGCGGTTATGGGGTCGAAGCGGCTTAAAGCCGTTGCCCTAAAGGGCAATATGAAGGTGCCCGTGGCCGATGAAAAGGGGCTCAAGGACTTGAGAGCTAAGTACCTGGCGGCAATGGGAGGGCATATAGATATCCTGCGAAAATTCGGCACCACTTTCACGACCGTCCCCAGCATAGAGTCGGGTGACTCGCCGGTGAAGAACTGGGAGGGAATGGCGATAAAAGACTTTCCCAATGCTTCTCCCATCGGTGCCGAGGCGGTGGCGGAGAGGTCGCAAAAGCGCATCGCCTGCTACCAGTGCCCGGTCGGCTGCGAGGCCATCATGAAAGCCGGAAGCGGCGAATATAAATACGAGGCCGGGTCATACCGTCCCGAATACGAGACCATCGTTATGCTAGGCAGCAACTGCCTCAACAATAATATAGAGTCGATAATCAAAGCCAATGACATCTGCAACCGCTACGGCATCGACACCATTTCCGCGGGGGCGGTCATTGCGTTTGCGATGGAATGCTATGAAAAAGGGATTATCACCAAGAAAGATACGGGCGGCTTAGATTTGAGCTGGGGGAACCATAAAGCGGTGGTGGCCCTGGCGGAGCAAATGGGAAAGCGGGAAGGCATCGGCAATATCATGGCGGACGGTGTTAAGATGGCCGCACAGAAGATAGGCAAAGGCGCAAAAGAGTGCGCCATGCACGTGGGCGGGCAGGAAGTGCCCGGACATAACCCGATAGCAACGTCAGCGATGGCGACGACGTATCTCACCAATGCCACCCCGGCGCGCCACACCCAGGGCTCCGAAGAGCACCATAATAAGGGGCTTCTCCCGGATGTTAACCGGCAGCTGTATTCGGGGAGGGGAGAGGCGCACGCGCGGGGCAGTAATTTCCAGCATGCCCTGATGTGCTCCGGCATGTGTCTTTTCGTTAATTCAGCATTTCCCACCGCCGATGTCATCGCCGATTTTATGCGCCCGGTGACCGGCTGGGATATCACCACCGAGGAACTGGTTAAAACCGGCGAAAGAATCGAAAATATGCGGCAGGCTTTCAACCTGCGGGAGGGCATAAGCCTGTCCCAATTCAAGATATCGAACAGACTGCTCGGCAAGCCGCCTAAGGCAGCCGGGCCCACCGCCGGCGTAACGGTCGATGAGGCCACGCTGGTTAAAGATTACCTGAAGGTAATGGGATGGGACGAAAAGACGGGCAAACCGAGCCGGAAAAAACTGGAGGAACTGGGGCTGGGGGACGTGGCTAAAGCCTTAAAGCTTTAGGCGGCGGTTTGCCGTTCCCGGATGACCATCTCCCAACGCGGATGACCGCTTTTTCACAGGTAAAAATGCTTCAAATCCTGTGATTAAGATGTGTTATTATTGGTAATAAAACCCACTTTACGTAGCGGGCAATTCTGTAGTATAATATATCACGTTATATCGGAATAAATTTTATTTTTCAGGCGACTTTTCGTGAAAGTTTTATTAAGACTGATATCCTACGTACGGGGCTACTGGCACATGCTGGTCTTCGCCTTCCTCTGCCTGGTTATCGCCACGGCCTTCGGAATAGCCATTCCCCGCATGCTGGGCGACGGCGTCGATTCCGTAATAAGCAACGGCGCCCGCAGCTTTGTCTGGATTGCGGCGGGCGTTATCGTTGCCGCCAGCATCTTGAGAGGGATAGCCGGCTACGGCCAGCGTTTCTTCAATGAAGTGGTGGCGCAAAAGACCACCTATATCATCAGGAACGCCCTCTACGAACGCATCCAGCGGTTGAGCTTTGCCTTTCACGACCGCAGCCAGACAGGACAGCTGATGTCCCGCGCCACGGTGGACGTCGAAGCCGTGCGCATGTTCTTCGCCATGGGTTTTCTGGGCATGGTGCAGGTCTTACTCATGGTCGGCGCCGTGGCTGTAATGCTGGTTTTGATTGACTGGCGACTGGCGTTTTTCACGCTGGTGTTTATTATACCGGTGGCCTGGCTGGCGATTAACTTCGGCAGGACCATCCGTCCTATCTGGCTAAGGGTCCAGGCGATTATGGGTGTCATGGGCACGACACTGGAGGAAAGCCTGGCGGGCATCAGCGTGGTGAAAGCCTTTTCTCACGAAAAGGAAAACAACCGGGTGTTTTCCGGGCAGGCTACCGTCCTTTCCAACGAGCAGGTGCATGCCGCCAAGCTGATGGCTATCAATGCGCCCACCATGGCGCTGCTTTTCATGATACCGGTAGCCATTATTTTGTGGTACGGCGGCGGCCAGGTGGTAGACGGGAACATGACGATAGGCCAGGTTACCCAGTTTATCTTTTACATCAGCATGCTGGTGATGCCGATCAGGCGACTGGGCATGATGGTCAATCTTTACTCGCGGACGGCTTCCGCCGGGCAGCGTATCCTGGAAATACTGGATACCGAGTCTGAAGTTGCTGAAAAGCCGAATGCCGCGACACTGGGCAGGGTTTCGGGGCAGGTAACGTTTCAGGACGTCAGTTTCAGCTACAACAAATTAAGTCCGGCGCTGAAAGACGTCGGCTTCGAAGTACAGCCGGGCCAGCTCGTTGCCCTGCTGGGCAGTTCGGGCAGCGGCAAGAGCACCATCGCCAACCTGCTAGCCCGGTTCTATGACGTCACCGAAGGCAAAATCATGGTGGACGGCACAGATATCCGCGATGTCACCCTGGCATCGCTGCGGAAAAACGTCGTTGCCGCGCAGCAGGACGTCTTTTTGTTTTCCGCCACTATAAAGGAAAATATCGCTTACGGCGCCGTCGGCGCCGACATGGCGAAAATAACCGAGGTCGCCAAGGCGGCCAACCTCCACGATTTTATTACATCGCTGCCGGACGGCTACGATACCTGGGTGGGCGAGCGCGGCGATACTTTATCCGGCGGCGAAAAGCAGCGGCTGTCCATCGCCCGCACATTGCTGGTCGACCCGAGCATTTTAATACTGGACGACTCCACCGCCAGCGTGGATGCGGCCACGGAGCGGCTGATACGCCAGGCGCTGGACAAGCTTATAGAGGGCAGGACGACCTTTATTATCACACACCGCTTGCCCATCATCCAGAACGCGGACCTAATCCTGGTGCTCCAGGACGGCCTGCTGGCGGAAAAAGGCAAGCATGATGAACTGATTGCCAAGGGCGGTCTTTACAAGGAAATGTACGAGACCCAGCTCATGTTGAACAAGGAAGCAGAAGAACAAGCGGAGGAGCAGTAATGTTTCACGGAGGGGGAGGGTTTCACGGCCCTCACCACGGCCCCGGGGGCGGGCACTTCGATTCCGATGAAGTGCTCGGCAAGGTCTATGACAGCCGCGTTATAGGCAAACTGCCGAAGTACCTGGCGCCGGTCAAGGGCTGGATAGGCATCGGGGCAAGCGGCATGCTTGTCCGCACGCTGGCAACCCTGGCGGCACCCTACCTGGTGGGCCGGGCGACCGACAGTATCGTCGGCGGCGAACTGGGGCAGATGGCGATTATCGTTATCTTTTACATGCTGGCTTCCCTGCTAACCTGGGGCGGGCAGTACCTGGAAAGCGTTTACCTGGCCTACGCGGGGCAGTCCATTATCTACCGCATGCGTACCCAGATGTTCGACCATTTACAACGGCTTTCCCTGAGCTTCTTCGACAGCCACCAGGTCGGCAAGCTGATGTCGCGCGTACAGAACGACGTTTCACAAATTCAAGAGCTGGTTACCCAGGGCATTTTGACGCTGCTGACCAGCGTGCTGACGCTGCTGGGCATTGCCATCATCATGATTACGATGGACCCCAGACTGGCGGGAATCACACTCACGGTAATTCCCGTGATGATTATCATGACCGTCATCTGGCAGAAATACGCCCGACAGGCGTTTATCCGGGTGCGGACAGCGATAGCCACAGTAAACTCCCAGCTCCAGGAGGACATGTCCGGTGTGCGGGTCATACAGAGCCTTTCCCGCGAGGGGGAGAACATGGAGCAGTTCGACCAGGTAAACCGCGCCCACCTGGATGCCAACGTGACCGCGGTCAAGTTTGAGGCGCTGATGATGCCCATGGTCAACTTCTTTACGGGTGTCTCCTTCGCTATCGTCATCATCTACGGCGGATACCAGGTGCTGGACGGCGTGATGAGCGTCGGCGTGCTGATGGCCTTCCTGCTCTACGTCCAGCGCTTCTTCGAGCCGGTGCTGGAGCTTTCCATGCAGTACACGGAACTCCAGCGCGCCATGGCTTCCGGGGCGCGCATCTTCGAGCTGCTCGAGGTTGAGCCGGACATCCAGGACAGGCCCGATGCCATCGAACTGCCGCAGGTCAACGGAGAGATAGTTTTCAAGGACATGAGCTTCGCCTACGAGGAGGGCAAAAACGTCCTGCATGATATAAACCTGACCGTCAAGCCCGGGGAAACGGTAGCCATCGTGGGGCAAACGGGGTCGGGGAAAAGCAGCCTGGTAAGCCTTACGGCACGCTTCTACGAGGTTGCCGAGGGCTCGGTGACGGTTGACGGGCACGACGTCCGCTCCGTTACTATACAGTCGTTAAGGAAACAAATCGGCATCGTGCCGCAGGACCCGATTCTCTTTTCCGGCACGATAGAAGAAAATATCAAGTTCGGCCGACTCGATGCCACCCATGAGCAGGTCGTGGAAGTAACAAAAACGGTGGGGGCAGACCATTTTATCAGCCGGCTGGACAAGGGCTACGAAACGCCGGTGGGGCAGCGGGGCGTTAATCTAAGCGCGGGACAGCGGCAGCTTATCTGCCTGGCGCGCGCCATCCTGGCCGACCCGCGCATTTTAATTCTAGATGAGGCTACCTCCAATATCGATACCAGTACCGAGCGCATCATGCAGCGGGCATTGAGAAAACTCACCAAAGGGCGTACCTGCCTGACGATAGCGCACCGGCTGTCCACGGTCACCAAGTCCGACCGTATTATCGTGCTGGAGCACGGCAGAATCGTTGAAGAAGGCTCGCATAACGAGCTCCTCGCCAAAGGCGGGCTTTACCAAAAGATGTACGAAACCTTAAGCGCGCCGGGCATGGTGGCTTAGGGTTTTATCAATTACATATCTTCACCGGGACGTAATTTTCTCTTTCAGTTTTGTATTTTCATATATCTAAAGTCACATTGACCTGAAATTTATGGCGGTGGTACAATATTTGGACTATCAGGTGATAGAGATATGTTTAAAGTCACTATTCCCATGTACGGGCTGCGCCGCGAGATAACGGAACTGCGCGAGGTGGAAGTTGAACTGTGCGACGGCGCCACGATGGCGGAAGTTATCGCCGCGATGCGGGCGAAGATACCATCTTTAGAGGGGCCGGTACTGCGGAAAGGTGAAGACAGGCTCGTGGAGCAGTTCAAGTTTAATATTAACGGGAAGTTTTACTTCGACGGGCAGGACTTTAAGCTGCAAAAGGACGACCGCATTGCGCTGCTGGTGCCGATGACCGGCGGGTGATGCGGGGCGATATCCAGCATTAACACCGGGAAAAGATTAATCATACTTATACAGCGGGTGCATAAAATTTGCACCATATGGAGGTTCTTTATGGCTACGAAAACGACTGAAGCAGTATTGCAGCACCACGGCCAAGCGGTCATGTCGGGCAACCTCGAAATGATAGTGCAGGACTACACCAAGGATTCGGTACTCTATACCCCCAACGGAACATACAAGGGGCTGGACGGCATAAAAGCGGGCTTTACGGCGATGGCGAAGATATTAACGCCGGAGGTGACAGCTAGCTTCAAGACTATCAAACAGGAGATAAACGGCGAATATGCCTATCTCCTTTGGACGGCGCTACCAGCGATTCCGTTCGCCGGGGACACTTTTCACGTGCGCGATGGAAAGATACTGATGCAGTCAGTTATCATCCAGATGGGTCGTTAAAACATTTTAAAAAGAAGACGCAACATCAATCCTGGCTATATACCAGGCATATTTAAACGGAGTACTAATTAATTGGAATAGATAACTCGTTTTATTGTTTATAAGGAGGTATCATGCCTGCACAAAAATCAACCGACACCTATGAAGTCTTAAGTCCCTGGGCGGAGGCCGACCCCGTTCTCCTTAAAGGCCTTGCGCCGCGGCTGGATAATCTGGACGGCAAGAAAATAGGCCTGCTGTGCAATAACAAGCGCGCCGCCCCGCTAATCCTCGATGCCGCGGAAAAACTCCTGAAGAAGAAATTCCCCACCGCCAAGTTCAGCCGGTTCTTCGCGCGGTCGTTTTCAGTTTCCTCTCTGGAGAAAGACAGAGAGGCTGAGTTCAATACCTGGTTAAAGGAGGTGGATGCGGTTATCGCGTCCGTGGGCGACTGAGGGGCATGCACCAAGTACCTTGTGTACGATGCAATTTATATAGAAGGCAAGGGCAAGCCCACCGCCACTTTTGTCTTTGAGCACTTCGCTAACGATGCTATGTCGGCGGCGTCCAGCAAAGGCATGCCGGTGATTAGAATCGTGCCGGAGGCCATCGTTTCAGAGTCGACTGTCGTGAAGGATATCAACACTGCCGTCAAAGCGGTGTTTAATGACGTCGTTGGCGTTTTAACCAAACCCCTGACTGCTAATGAAAAGTCGCCAAAAAGCCGCGAGCCGGAAAATCCGCCGCGTATTATTTTCAAGGGCACGCTGGCGGAGGTCAACCGGTTCTTCTACCAGCGAGGCTGGACGGACGGCCTGCCGATTATTCCCCCCACAGAGGCGGCGGTCAAGGAAATGATGACCGGCACCGATTTCCCCGCCGACCACCTTGTGGAGAAGCTGGAGCCGCGCCTGGGCAAAGCGACGATAGAGAAAATAGCCGTTAATGCCATCATGGCCGGCTGTTTGCCCACCTGTATGCCGCTGCTGATTGCCGGCGTGCATATGCTGGCGTCCAACCCCGTCTGCGGCATGATGGCGGCCAGCACCGGCTCGTTTGCGCCTTTCTGGCTTATCAACGGCCCAATCGCTAAAGACATCAACATCCGCTCGACCTACGGCGCCACCAGCCCGGGGGACATCGCCAACGCGTCGTTCGGGCGCGCCATGGGACTGATTACCAAGAACATCCGCGGCATCCGCAAGCAAGTAGAGGACATGGGCGTGCTCGGCAACCCCGGCAAGTACACGTGGGTGGCGGCGGAAAATGAGGAGAACAGCCCTTGGGAGCCGCTGCACGTCGAGCGCGGTTTCAAGAAAGAGGACAGCACGGTTTCCCTGATGTTCCCGCAGTCCTTCCAGCAGATGATGCCCTTTGGGACGGATGACAAGGGGATACTGGCGACTATCGTCGGCAGCGTCGTCCCCGCCCGGCAGGGCTTTTTTGCGGTGCTGCTTACGCCCAATAACGCAAAGTCGATAGCCGATGGCGGCTGGAGCAAAAAAGCCGTCAAGGAATACATCATAAAGAATGCGATTGTTCCCGATGATTATTATTCCAGGCTGGGAATGAAAACCGACAAACCTTTCGACAGGGGAGATGTGACCGGTCCAGGCATAGGACCGAAACTGTTCCGACCCAGTAAGCGCGACCCCGACCCGGTACAGGTGTTCGTTTTCGGAGGATTCGGGTCATGGATGGGCTTACTGCAGGGAGGGCCGAGTCCGATGACGAAAAAGGTGGAACTGCCGAAAAACTGGGCGCAGCTGGTGAAGAAATATAAAAATATCGTGCCCAACTACGCGAGATATTAAAATTTTAGGTATTTCCCTTAATACAAAAAGAGGGGGGCAGCGGTGCCCCCTTCTTCTTTTGTAAATTGCCCTTTTAGTCCGGCGTGTTCCCCACCCGGGAATACTTGCCCGTCACGGCGATATCGATAAACAGCAGCGGCTTGTTGATCCTGGCGAAGTTGATGGGGCCGTGTAAAAGCCCGGCCGGGACATACACGGACGAGGGCGATTTGATAACATGCTTTTCCTGCTCCGCGCCAAAGCTTACTTCTATTTCCGCGTCGAAGTCTTTTGCATCCCCGGGATTGGAGGAGAAAAAGTTCAGGTACTGGGGAAATTCGTGTTGGTGGGGCTGGGAAATCATCACGTGGGGATGGGCAACATAAATAGTATCGATAGACAGGTGCCCGCCGCCCCATTTATCCTCCAGGTGCCGTGTGCTGGTGACGCTCGCGTTGGGGTTCTTCGGGTCTTTTTTGAATAGTTCCGAGGTGATGTATTTTCCGTATTTAGTCTTGGGCATTTTGCTCCTTTTTGTATTATATATTTTTCAAACGATGTGAAATTCCAGCTGTTCCAGCGTGCCGGGCTTAACGACATCCCAGCAGATAAGCCTGTTGGGAGGGGCAAAATTATTAACTATCTCGTAGTAGTTCACGAAGAGGCCGGGATTCAACGCGCTGTTATTAAAATACCTCAAGTTGGCGCCCTGATGGAAAACGCAGACGGAATGACAATTTTTCATAGGCGCGACCATGGCCGTGACCATCACGGGACGGGTATCCGGCGACCAGCGGGATAAAAGCGCGGCGGCCAGAACGGCAAACCCATCGCAGTCGTCTTTCTTCCTGCTCCAGACCCGCTGCGGATAACTCACGCAGTCGTATAATTCCGGCAGCATATCCCGCGTCCACTTAATTTCTTTAAGGCATGCCTGGATATCTGCCAGGGAGTGTGCTTCCGGCAGGGGTATGTTAAGGAATCCGCTTTCAAATAGCTTCCGGCGCAGTCGCGACCATGGATAGCGGCAGCTTTTAAGCCACCAGGTGAGAAATTTATCTGTTATTGATATAATCGGGCACCTCCTTGGAGGAGATCTAATATATCATGATTGGGGCGCTGGGGGGCAAGTAGCAATCCGCCGCATACCGAACCAGTAAACCAGGCTGATGATGACCAATCCGGCACCAACGATTCCGAAAGTCGTTCGATATGAGTAAGCGGTAATCAGTGCTCCGGCAACCATGGGGCCGGCTGAATGACCAATATCCATAATACTGGAAAGTATCCCCAGCGCGCCTCCCCGCCCCTGGGCGCGGGATAAATCAGCCACCAGGCAAGAGGTGGATGCTGTGACCGTGGCTAACCCGAGTCCGAACACCGCTATCAGAAATCCCAATACCACGTAGTTAGAGGAGAGGATAAGGGTGGCGGTGGCTATACCTCCCAACGCCAGACCGGCGCAAATCAGGGGCACGCGCCCGTAGCGGTCGGAAAGACGCCCCATAATCGGTTTCGTTAGCGTAGCCGTCAGTATCTGAACAGTAAACAATATGCCTATTTCCCAGGCTGAATAGCCGAGGTTTTCATTCAAATATACAGGCAGGAAAGTTTCTATGCAACCAAAGGCGAAATATTGCACGGCCTCGATACCGCTCGTGGCGAGAATGCCAGGGTGACGGAAAACAAAAGCGATTTCCTGCCCGTATTTACCGCGCCCTTGTTTTAAAGCTTGCCATGCCGAGCCCGAGGTGTTTGTAGCCAGCGGCAGCCGGATAGCCGCTAAGAGAGCCAGTACCCCGGCAATACCGTCCGCCACGTAAACCCACGTGAAATTATCGCCGAAAATGAGGAGGCCGCCCACGAAGGGAGCGATAAATCGCCCTATCATGGTAGCTGATGAATACCATGCCATGCGTTCTCCGCGCCCTTTTTCAAAGGTATCGGCTACAGCCGCCATAGCGACCGGGCCCAGGATGGCAGTGGCTAATCCGTGATAGATGCGCACCAGGACTAATTGCCAGGGAGCGTTGATTATCAGGTATAAGAAGGGAGCGGTGGCAAACACGATGGCGGCCATCAGTATCACCCGGCGGCGTCCAATAAGGTCGGAGAGAATGCCCGCGGGCAGGCTGACAACAATCCCTACGACCGTTGAGGCCGCCGCAATAAACCCGAGGGTGGACACGTCCACACCCATGGAGCGGATGAACAGGGGCAACGCCGGATTCTTGGCCATCGTCGAGCTGAAGATAGCCAATCCACCCATGATACACAGCAGGATAAATGGTGAAACTTTAGGTCTCATTAAAAAGTAATTTTACTTTATTTATACCGTAATTTTCAAATTTTAACAGCGGGTAATAACGGTGTATAATGCTAACCAGGCTCATCAGAAAAGGAGGCAAGGTTATGAAATGGATTACACGCTCGCACGTTCACGTTGACAGGGTTGCCTGTCCCTGGCTAATCAGTCGGTTTGTCGACAATGAAGCAGAGTTCATTTTCGCTCCTGCCAGCCAGGTAATGGCTGTGGCGGAACAGACCGGGGCTACTCCTTTCGATTGTATGGGGAAGGCTGAACTGGACCATCATGAGAGGCGATGCTCGTTCGAGTCGATAATACTCAAGTATGAACTGAAAGACCCGGCGTTGCTGCGGATGGCCGAAATAGTTCACGCTGCTGACGTTATGCCGGACATCGATAAGGACCCGATTGCCCGAGGGCTGGAAGCGATTGCCGTGGGTTACAGCCTGCGCTTTCCCGATGACGAAGAGAACCTGTCCCGTCAGTTCGAGGTTTATGATTCTTTATATGCCTGGTGCCGACTTCAAACAGCCAAGGGCTAGTACATTAATCGGTTGTTAAGAGTGAGTTGCTACCACTTGCCCATCTCTTCCAGCGCCTTAACCACGCGCCATGACTCGGCGCTAACGGAAGTGCCGCCCATCACGATAGCCACCGCCACGGTTTCCAGGATTTCGGCTTTGGTGGCCCCGGCTTTTACTGCATCTTTAGTCTGCCCGATAATGCACCTGGTGCACCCTGCCTGGAGTCCGGCTGCCAGGGCGATAAGCCGCTTGGTCTTGAGATTGAGCGCTCCGTCCCGATATACTTCCTTCCTGAAGGTAGAATATACCGTCATCGCCTCCGGCAGTCCCAGGTCAAACTTATCCCTGTACTTCGCAGTCTCGTCATAGTATTCTATCTGGTTCTCCATGGTTGGCTACCTCCTAACAAATGTGACAGAAAAACACCATTACAAATCCAGTCTTCTTTCAGGGGAAACGAAAGCTCTTTAGCGTATCACTGTGAATATATTTTTAAGAGCGGTCAACACATTCTAGCAAGTTATCAGGGCGGGGGCAAGAAAAAATATTCACTTAATAGTATTGACAAGAATCAAGAAAATATGCTATTGTTTACTATGTTGATGAAATAGGTCAACAATAAGAGCCGTTGAGGTGATATTATGAAGCTTTCTACCAGGACGCGCTACGGCACCAGGGCTTTACTGGAACTGGCTTTGCACCAGGGGGAGGGGCCGGTTTTTCTCAAAGATATCGCCAGGCAGCAGCAGATTTCACTTTCCTACCTGGAGCACCTGGTGGCGCCTTTAATTTCGGGAGGCATTATCCGCAGCGTAAAGGGGCCCAAGGGCGGCGTCACCCTGGTAAAAAAGCCCGAGGATATCAGACTGATGGAAATCACCCTGCTTCTTGAGGGCTCGATAGCGCCGGTGGAATGCGTCGATAATCCCGACGTTTGCGAGCGTTCTACACATTGCGTCACCCGCGATATCTGGACCGAAGTAAAAGACGCGATGAACGGCGTGCTGGAAGCAACCACCATTCAGGACCTGGTTGAAAGGCAAAAAGCCAAGGGGCTTCCCGGCTCGTCGATGTACTACATATAAGGGGGCGTAGAGATGGCGGCTATTACAAAAGAAATTAAATATATTAATTATAAAACGATAAAAATGCCCAAGCTGACGCGCGGTATAGCTAACGACTGCTCCGAGCTAATCGGCAATACCCCGCTGGTCAGGCTGAACCGACTTACGGAAGGGGCTGCGGCAGAGGTGGCGGCCAAGCTGGAGTTTTTCAATCCTGCCGGCAGCGTGAAGGACCGCATCGGCGCGGCGATGATTGCCGATGCCGAGGCCAGGGGGCTGATAAAAAAGGACACCGTTATCATCGAGCCAACCAGCGGCAACACCGGCATTGCGCTGGCCTTCGTCTGCGCGGTCAAGGGCTACCGCCTTATCCTCACCATGCCGGAAACGATGTCGCTGGAAAGGCGGCAGCTGCTTTCCATCTTCGGCGCCGAGCTGATTTTAACCCCCGGGTCGGAGGGCATGACCGGCGCTATTAAAAAAGCGGAGCAACTGGCGGCGGAAAACAGCCATTGCTACATGCCGCAGCAGTTTAAAAACCCCGCCAACCCGGAAATCCACCGCCTGACCACCGCCGAAGAAATCTGGCGGGACACCGAAGGCAGGGCGGACATCCTGGTCAGTGGCGTGGGCACGGGCGGCACTTTGACCGGCATAGCCGAGGCATTAAAAGCCAAAAAGTCGGGCTTCCAGGCAATTGCCGTGGAGCCGGAAGGCTCGCCGGTGCTTTCGCAGGGCAGGGCGGGGCCGCATAAAATACAGGGAATCGGCGCCGGCTTTGTCCCGGATGTCCTCCGCAAAGACCTGGTAGATGAAATCATCACCGTAACCAACGAGAACGCCGGCATTACCGCGCGGCGGCTGGCGAAGGAGGAAGGAATACTGGCGGGAATATCTTCCGGGGCGGCAGCCTGGGCGGCGGTAAAGGTGGCCAACCGACCGGAAAACAAGGGCAAGCTAATCATCGTTATCCTGCCGGACACGGGCGAGCGCTACCTGTCTACCTGGCTTTTCCAGGAGCAGAATAACTCTGCTGCGGCTATATAACATTCTGAATTCTTATGATTTTTCA
>MGMR01000079.1 GCA_001796495.1 Chloroflexi bacterium RBG_13_51_18 | reverse complement strand
ATGGGACGACGTGCTATCCCTGCTGACGAATAGCCACGGCAATCAGGCTAAGGTGGCGGTATACCCAAGCGCCGATATCCAGTACTGCGGCGCGGTCAAGTAAGTTTAAACCTAATCAAATACGACCCGAAATACCTGTATTTAACGCAGCCCCAGAAAACGCCCGCCTGGTATACTATATGCTCCAGCAGGTAGTAGAACAGGGAAACCAAATAAAATAACTGCGGTTTCTTTACTATGTAGTCCGTGAGCGATGTATATAGAAGCCCTGCTCCGCCCCATACCCAGAAAGGCCACCACGCAAACCCCATGCCAACGATAAGAACCAGGTAATATCTCATCAGGTGGAAGAAGGCGAAGTAATAAAATGAGAGGAGGCTTCTTAAAGCGGCGGCGGCTATTTGCCGCAGAGGAAGCTCCATTTTATATTTTTTTACCGTTTTGTTTTTCATCGACATGTCAATGCCGAAAAACAGCGGCAGCGCGCACAGCGGATAAGGATTCATCAGCAATATTGCCAGCGTCAGTGCAATGAAAGACAACACTGGGAGGACGGCGAAGTTAAATCCCTTTTTTTTATCGCGGTGGGTGCGGTAAAGCAGCGCCTCGGAAGTACCATATTCGGCGCGTCGCTTTAACATCCTGCCCAGCTTATTGCGGTGCCGGTGCGCCACGCTGCCGGAGGGAGTGTAAATAAGCGTAAATCCGTGTTCTCTCAAGCGCCAGCAAAAGTCCACGTCCTCTCCAACCCGCATCCCCTCCTTAAAGCCTCCTGTTGTTTTAAAAGCCTCCCGGCTGACCAGCAGATTAGCGGTAGGCACGTAAAAGCCAGAGTCGCCGCTGGCTTCAATGATAAGACGATTCCCCATATTCAGCGAGGAAAACACCTTTTCATAACGGTCCAGGGAGGTCTTGTCTTCATACCCGTCGATATAGCCCCCCGCCGCTCCTGCCCCTGCCGACTGGAAAAACGACACTATTTCTTCCAGCCAACTCTCCCCGGCAACGCAGTCGGCGTCCAGGAAGGCAAAGATATCTCCCTTAGCGTTTTCCGCCCCGATGTTGCGGCAAGCCGCCGCGCCTTTTGACTCGTTATGCCTGATAATCCTGATGTTTTCTGATGAAACAATCCTGGCCACTTCCTCTTTAGAGCCGTCATCCACCACGATGATTTCAAGTCGGTCTTTGGGATAGCGGACTTTTTCCAGCGCTTTAAGGCAATCGAGCAGGTCCTCCGGCTGGTCGCGTACCGGTATGATGACGGAAACGTTCGGGCATACCATGAGCGGCGCTGTCCTTTCCAGCTTTAAGTATCCCCTTGCAACCAGCGTCAGCAGGACTCTAGTAGTATTTTGGGGATTCCTAATGTGGAAATCAGATGGCTGGCCGCCGTCGCGGATGTGCTTGAGGATGTTATAAAGGGATTCGTTCAGGCGGAGTAATTTTATTGGCGCTGGAGATATTAAGAAATAGCCTTTGGCGTCCGCCCTCAAGGCGACGTTTACCGCCAGGGAAAACCCGAATCCATTCATCGCTTCCCCGCGTCATTTTTTCCCGCCGCCCCCTTCAATACTCCCTCTTCGAGGAACAACTGGAAGAGTTTTTCCGCCACCTCGTCGCTGCTGCCTTCGAGCATCCGGCCTTTTCTCTTGACGATGCCTCCCTCTAAAAGCTGCAGGATTCTGTAAAACGCTGGCAGCGAGCTGTCCAGCGGCGGCGCTTTCACCGGCGACGGTCTCGGGTATATAAGGCGTGTTACCGGGGCGGGGTCTTTCTTGAGTTCTATAGGAGATATTCCGAGGTCGATGGGAGAAAGTGATGTAATTTCGCTGTATTTACTCTCGATATACCTGTCAAGGGAAGCGTAAGGAAGTTTCCCCTCCCCCTTTATAGCCGCTACTACAGGCAGCTTGCAGGCTACCTTTTCCCGTTCTCCCCGCCCGGTGTCTTTAAGAAGAATAACGCCATCAGATTCAAGTTCAATATTTGTTACGGTATACACACAAGGCCAGCCCAGCCGACCGGCTATCAATTGCCCCACCTGCCCGCTGCCAGTGTCCAGGCTCTTGGCCCCCGTTAAAACGAGGTCGGCGCCGGAGAGCGTTACGATTCCAGATAACAGAACTGCTTTACGGTATGGGGATAATCCGTCGAAATCATCATCCCATATCCTGATAGCCTTATCCGCGCCCAGGGCTAACGCGTTTCTCAAGTAGTGTTCCACCCTTGGCGGGCCGATGGAGACAACGGTGATTTCCGCCGTGCCGTCGGCGGATTTTAGAGTAAGCGCTATAGATAAAGCCGCCGCGTCGCTGGGATTGAGCTTTAGCGGCGGACCTTCCTTAAAAATGACGCTGTTGCTCAAGCCGAAGTCCAGGTTCAGCGCCGGGTCGATTACTTCTTTCGAACAAACGATTATCTTCATGGCTTTCTCTAGGTCAGCCGGTAGCACACGCCGTAGCCGCCCCTTGGATAGTTCCACTCAAGCGACCCTTTATCGCAGATAATGTGGCAGGTGCCGCATTCCAGGCATGTCTCGTAAACGACGCTCAACAATTGCGTCGCCTCGTCGTAGGTATAGCAGTTGGCCGGACAGGCCTTGACGCAGGCATGATGGTCGCAGGCCCGGCATATTTCCTTATTAACGATGATATGCGGCTGCTCATCGACCTCGAACCGGGTCATCTGTGGAAGGTTCTCGATGTTCATAATAGCGACCTGCCTATCTTGAAGCCGTCGGAGATTAGCCCCTTCAGTCCCGCCTCTTTAAGGGCTTCTTTGCGGGCCAGCCGCAGCAGCTTCGACCTCGGCACGCCGTCGGTTTTGTAGACTCTTTCCATGATATTGGCGAGTATTCGGGGATAAGTCCGGAAAAGGCGTTCCAGGTGCATCATAGCGGCGGCGTTTTTAAAGGTTTTCATGTCCTTCATCACGAAGCTCTCGTCCAGCTTCTTTTTGTACGATGATAGTATTTTGGCGCTGTAGTCGCCAGCCTTTAGAGCATCGATAGCCGTCTCACCAGCCAGCGCGCCGGAGGTCATGGCCAGGTTGATGCCTTCAAGGTTCAGCCCGTTGGTATAGCACAGTCCCGCCGCGTCACCCGCCAGCATCAGGCCGCCGGTGAACAGATTCGGTATAGCTTTATAGCCGCCCTCCGGAATCAGGTGCGCCGAGTATTCCAGCGGTGTCCCGCCTTTGACGAGCTTCTTCACCGACGGGTGTTCCAAAAAGTCGTTTAATACTTCGTACGGCGCTTTGCCGGACGCTTTCAGGGAGTCGAGGTGCGTCACCAGCCCGATGGAAATACTCTCGCGGTTGGTATAGAGAAAGCCGCCGCCCCGCATGTCGCCCATGGCGCCCAAAAAACTGATATCCGCGCCCTGGTCGCGTACGAGGTGAAACCGCTCATTGATAGTCTCCTCTGGGAAGCCTAGCAGCAGCTTGATGCCCACCCCCATATTTTCGGCTTTAAAGTCCTGCCTTAAGCCGGCTTTTTTCGCCAGGAAAGACAGCACGCCGTCGGCGGCAATGACGATATTGCCCCTGATTTCCCCCTCCCGTCCCTTGACGGTCACGCCGGCGATACGCCCGTCTTTTTTTATCAAATCTTCGGCGGTGCACTCGCACGAAAGTAAGGCACCTGCCTTCACGGCTTCTTCCGCCAGCCACATATCGAAAGCCGGACGGAACACGGTATAGCCGTTGAAAGGGGGCTTATCGAAGGTCTCGTTTTCAAAGTCCAGCGCTACCGCCGCCCGGGGCGTCATGAAGGATATCGACTTTCTGTAAACGTGCCTCTCTAAAGGCGCGCGTTCGTGAAAGTCCGGCAGTATTTCATTCAGCACGGGAGTATTATGCAGCAGACCACCGAACATGTTCTTGGCGCCGGGGTATTTGCCTCTTTCCAAGAGGCAGACATTAGCGCCGCCGCGCGCCAGCTTAAGCGCCGCCAGGCTGCCCGCCGGTCCTGCTCCTACTATAATAACGTCAAAATATTTCGCCATTGGCTTTCGCCTGCTTGATTCGTTCTATCAGTTTCGGCAGCGCTTCCCGCAGGTCGGCGACTGCCCCCGTGTCTGCACTCTGAAATATCGGCGCCTGCCGGTCGCGGTTGACGGCCACTATCCTGCCTGATTCCTGGATACCGCCCGTATGGTGCGTCGCCCCGGAGATGCCCAGCGCCAGGTAAAAATCGGGACTGACCGTCTTACCTGTCTGCCCAATCATGCGGTCACGAGTAATCTTGCCCCCGTCCACTACCGGCCGCGTAGTGCCAATAGCGCCTTCGACCAGGTCCGCCAGTTCAGCCACCAGCGGGTAAATTTCATCACTTATCGCCCCCATCCCCGCCGCTACGATTGTGTCCGCCTCGGTGACGTCCACGGACCGGAAATCGGCGGGCAGGAACTCAATATGCCGTGTTTTTATCAGGTCGACGGGCAGGTTCGACTCTATCACTACGGTTTTTGGCTTAACAGATTTTTTCGAGGGGAGGGCACTTAATGCTTCAGGTGCCATTGTAACCAGCATCGTGCCGTCCGTTTCAAATACTATCTCCTGGTAAAGCTGCCCGCCGTAAACAGGGCGGGAGAACACGGGCTTCTCCGGCTCCGCGAGGTCTATTTTCACGCAACTGGTGACCACTCCTGTCTCCAGCATCGCCGCCAGGTGAGGCGCCAGCTCCCTGCCGATGGCCGTTTGCCCCATCAACAATAGCCAAGGCTGGTCAACCCGCAGCCTGGGTAAAATCGCCGCCGCGTAAGCTTCGACGGAAAACTGTTCGAAAACGGGGTCGAGGAACAAATAGGCCCTGGGTATGCCATAATTACCGAGCAGGTCGGGAGTTACCCGCGTGCTTTCACTGAAAATCAGAGCTGTAACAATACCACCGGTCTTCTCCGCGATGTTCCGTGCTTCGGCAAGCAGCCCCAGGCTCGTGGTACTTACTTCTTTATCACGGCTATTTATTTCCGGCAGCACCCAGATGTTTTTTGTCTTTTCCACTCCCCTTTTCTCCCCGAAGGCTAAATCTCCCTCCCCACCTGTTCCCCCTCCAGTACCGCCATGTCTATTTTGCGCGGCGCCACACAGTCGCCGACGCGGTAAAGCTCTTTTACCTTGCCTTTGAGCTCTTTATAAAGGGAGTCTTCAACGCGGCTGCCCATGGCGTAAACTACGGAGTCGTAGCCTTCAAACGTATGCCATTCGTTGGAATAGTAGTTGAGTCCCTTGACCGCTGTGCCCTGTATTTCCGTGACAGCAAAATCGGTGGTGAAAGTGACGCCTTTCTGTACCAGGCGCTGGTGGGCTAAATAGGAGTCCTGCGAAGGCCCCAGCTCCGACCCGATGGTCGATGCGTTGGTGACGATGTGTACTTTTTTACCGCGGTCGAGGAGGAACTCTACTGTTGCGGTTGCCTGGTGGTGTCCGTCGTTATCGATGAAGAGGACTCTGTCCCCCGTTTCCGCCTCGCTGGTCAGCACCTGCCAGACATTAAAGACACTGGCGCCGTCCCCGCCGGTCAGGATGCAGGGCTTGGGTAAAGCCCCGGTGGCAATGATGACTGCGTCCGGGTTCTGCGCGATTATGAAATCTGCGGTGACTTCTTTATTGAGGACTATTTCCACAGGCAGAAGTTTAAGCTGATTTTCCTCGTTGCGGATAACGGCTTTAAGCTCTTCCCGCCCCGCCCCCAGCGCGGCGATGTTGACCTGTCCCCCTAAAGAATCGTTCTTCTCATAAAGCGTGACATGATGGCCGCGCCGGGCGGCAACCTCCGCAGCGCGCAGTCCCGCCGGGCCTCCCCCTACAATCAACACCTTCTTCTTAACCGGGGCGGGTCTGATGGTGGAGTTGCCCCGCTCCTTTTCATAGCCTATATTTGGATTCTGGATGCAGCCGATGCCCTTGTTAAGCCCCACCCGGCCGTAGCAACCCTGGTTATCGGCGACGCAGTAGCGGATTTCTTCCAGACGGCCCTCTTTGGCTTTATTGGCTATATCGGGGTCGCAAATCTGGGCGCGCACCATGCCTATCATGTCCGCTTGACCGTTGGCCAGCACCTTTTCCGCTAAAACGGGGTCGTTAATGCGTCCGGTGCAAAAAACGGGGAGACTGACGACGCTCTTTATACCGGCGGCGAGAGGTATCGTATAGCCCAGCGGGGAGTGCATGCTGGCGCCAACGAGGTAAAGGTTATAGAAAGTAGCCAGACTCAAATCTATGAAGTCGATAGTCTGCGCCGCTTCAAAGCGGCGCGCGATTTCCTTGGCGTCATCCAGCGTGAGGCCGCCCTGCACCATCTCGTCGGCGCAGAGGCGTATCCCCAGCGTAAAGTCCTCTCCCACCATCCGCCTGACCGCCGCGATGACCTCCAGCGGAAAGCGCATCCGGTTTTCAAGGCCACCGCCGTAGTCGTCGGTGCGGAGGTTGGTGAGGGGCGAAAGGAACTGCCGCATCAGCGAGCTGTGCCCTATCTGCAGCTCGATGCCGTCGAAGCCGCCTTCCCGAACGTTGACCGCCGCTTTGCAGAAATACGTGGTGACCTCTTTAATATCCTCGATTTCCATTTCCTTGGGGACTTCCCGGAACATGAAGTCGGGCACGGGGGAGGGGGCCAAAACAGGGAGGCGGGAATAGGAGCCGTCGCCCTGGGCGCCGTTGTGGTTCAGCTGGGCGAATATCCTCGTCTCGTACTCGTGGACAGCGCGGCAGATTTTACGATAGCCGGGCACTGCCTCTAGTTTGTAGGCATCGATGAGTTTTTCGTAAGCATGGTCGGTGGGGTGGACGGACTGCTCCTCGGTAATGATTAAGCCCGCGCCGCCTTTAGCGCGTTCGGCGAGGTAGTACATGTAGCGCTCGGAGGGGAGGTTGTTCACGG
>MGMR01000078.1 GCA_001796495.1 Chloroflexi bacterium RBG_13_51_18 | reverse complement strand
TTCGAGTTACCTTTACCAGCGTGTGATCTTGAGGTTAAGGCCTTTCACAGACCAGTAGGCCCTTTTAGACCTTGGGTTTCAGTGTCTTTGATGTGCCGAAACAAACTTTGTTTTTGTCTCGTGCGTACGTTGTGATCTCAGGGTATGTATCCTGCTTTTTCCTTCTCTTCGGACACGGTATAAGCCCGCGCCTGTTTTCGTCCTGACAGACTGACGGGGGGCGCCCCATCCTGGGGGCAGGAAGGCCGAAGGACGGAAAGTCTTATCAGGCGCGGTAAAAACCCGTGTCCTTGGCCGAAATGACGACTGGCGGGGGGTGCCCCATCCTGGGGGCAGCCAGGCTAAATTGAGGCCAACGCGATTGTAACATCTATGGACTTATAACGGCTTTAAAATTTTTATACATTCCTGGACTGCGGTTAATTGCGTATCGAGGGTTTTGGATCCCTTTGTATAGTCGACAGCTATGTATCGGAGTTTTTGCTCCTTGATCTTGGATTCCAGTTTCATTAACCTCATAATGACTGATTTAATTTCCTGTCTCATTTTTTTACTCCGATCATAACATCACTGACGGGGGTTTAAATATCTTCCTGGCGTCTTTCAGGATATCGTAGGTTGGCGTTTCGAGGTTTCGGACCTTCATGCTATCCATAATCCAGGTATGCCACCGGGCAAACTCCTGGTCTGTGGCGTATATCGGCGGGTCCAGGCCCCAGTCGCATGCCCTGGTGTATATCATCAACTCCGCTGTGTACGTTTCCTCTGCGACGCCTTCTTCCGGTAATACGAAATACTCCGTGCCGGTTCCTATGGCGCTCAGGCAGCTCTGTAGGAATTCTCCTTCGACCGTGGTGGTTAGGTCCGTCTGCATCTGTTTCAGAATTTTCTGATTCTGTTCTGTATAGGCGGCGACTATCTCGTTCATGGTCGCCGGCGACTTCAGCTTCACGCCGGGGAATCCCTCTTGTTGATCCGGATCTATTCCCTCCAGTATCAGCGCCGTCCTTATCAGCTCTGGTGTCCGCGGTCCCATCGTCCAGAGCCAGTCTTTGGTTGCGTCTAATACGTTAAGAGTCGCGTCCTTCAGTTCCTTGCCTCTATGTTTGAGATAGCCCTGTGTCGCTGCCCAGGTTGATGTCAGGAATTCCTCCACACCCAGATCCTGCCCGGTGGCCACCAGGTATGATGCCTTGATCATCATATTCCCGATATCGGTTAAACCCTTCAGCGTCTGCTGTGGCAATGTTCCCATGTAATAGCCCGCATCGAGCACCGCCTTTTTCTCAGCCCCTGATATCGTCTGCTTTGAAAATTTCAGCTCTGCCCCGCTTAATACTCCGAAGACGGCGTCCATGGCGAACCCTATCAAGGGCCCCAAAGATATTCCGACACCTGACAGCATGTCCGATGTCTGCCCGATCTCGCATAGCTCTCCGGCCGTGGGCGCCGTGTGTTTCAGTCGTTTGTCCACCTCTGTCTTTATCTTTCCCCACGGCGTCCCTTTTCCGTATAGATCTTCGGCCTGTCGTTTTTTTACCTTGAGCGACAAGCCCCAGCGTTCCTTGGTCATCTTGTAATTTTCCCGCATGAACTGCTGGCGGTCTTTCTCCGGCAGGACGTCCCAATCCGGATACTTTTTCTTCGTTGCCGCCAGCAGTGATTTTAATTCTGTCGGAGACAATTTGTCCAGATCAACCTTCTTTTTTACCACCATATCCCAGATCGCGCCTGGGTCCATCTTCTCCCAGGGTATTTTGTTGTACAGGTTGAGCTGGTTGAGAAGGGCGCCGGTTGTAAAACTGCCCTTCGAAAGAATATGCGGCAGTTTGACCGATTTTTCCAGCAGCCTGGCGCCCACGCCTATGGTGGTGCAGAAGTCTTGCACGTCGTCGACGGCGGTTAATATTGTGCCTATGTTTTTGGCGATTTCCGGGGTCGGGGATTGTTTTAGTTTGATGATCCGGCTCCGGATCTTCTGTAGCCGCTCCTCCTGGGGCAGCGTCTTCTCATCCACCAGGTGGATGATATCGTTCCAGGGCGGCACCCAGATCACGCCTTTTTCCGGCGTGTCGGTGGCGACCGGGTACCTCTGCATCAGGTCTTTGGTTGTAAGCACCGGCATGGTTACACCGTCATCCAGGTGATGCCCAGGGTGCGGCACACGCTTTCCAGGTTCTCGTCCGGTGTGTTGGTCACGATAACCGGTACGACCGGTCTCGCGTCGGGAGGATCTGCTTCCCAGAGGGTTTTGTAGGTGAGTATGGAGCCGATGGCGCCCGGGCCCGCGTTATAACGCAGCTCGATGAGCCACCATTCACTTTCCTTTTCCGCTACTACGTCGATCCGTCGCCGTGAGATGTGCTCCACCAGGGTTATCATCTCTTCATCGAGATCCTTGGACATCATGGTGGGCACGCCCACGCCGACGTTAAAATATAGATTGATAAAATCCGGTTCTATTACCGATTGGTAGTAGGTCCAGATCTCCCGGTCGTTCGCGGACATCTGTATAACTCGTCCGTCCCAGTCGACCGGGTATGGCGTCCCGAGGGTGGGCTTCACCTTTCCTCGTGTGCAATATCCAGTGTAGTCTCTATGCGGGTCAGCCGTCGTTCGACTTTAATAATCCAACTGATCACGACCACGGCCAGGGGCATTGTGCCCAGGAACGTGCTGATAATGTACGTGATAGTGATCTCCATCTTTAGTCACACGCGCTGGATCCTGCCGCGTATGGCGCCGCTATCTTAAGGTTGTCGAGATAGATGGTGCCCTCTTCGGTCGGCAGGTGTATTATTCCCGCGCCCGTTAGACGTATCGGCGGCGTCAGTTCCGTGAAGATTGCGGTTGTTCCTCTGTACAGCGACGCGGTGAAGCCGTCGTATTGGAGTGTCCAGGTGTCTGTTGTTCCCAGAAAAGTGTCTACCGTGAAATTCTGCCAGGCGATTGCGTTTCTGAATCTTAGCAGTGTCGGCGGGTCGAACTCTAACTCTAAGCTGTGGGCCCCCGTGTAAAGATAGGGATAAAAAGAGCCGCCCAGGTCGGTGTCGTAGGTCAGGTCAAACGACCAGTCAAAATCAGTTGGGATGCCGGCGTTTGCCGCCGAGTCTATCTCTGCCACGGTCGCTAACGGCGACGTTTGTTTCAGCCGGCCGGCGCTGATCGTGTTTGTCGCCGCTCCCCAATTATATTCGGTCCAGACCGTCAGGTCCAAGGTCGTGAACGGGTCGTAAAACCACGGCGTTAGTTGCGCCACAACGTTTCTACCGGCCAGCGCGCCGCCTCCTCCGGCGGCGCCGACCGCTGTATACAGCGGCGCGGCGACTCCACCGGCAGGCACTATTATTCCGGGCGGCGGCGCTAATCCCAGCGCCGCCGGCATGGGCTGATCCGCCGGCCAGCCCGGCGGCGGCTGGCCCATGGCCTGCTGTACTGCCGTGGGCAGGTTTTTTGTCACTTCCGGAGGAAATAACGTACCCATCAATTTCTGCGCGAACAGCATCTTCGCCCACTCCGGATATTTCTTAAAACACTCCGGCGTCAGCCCGTCCGCGCAAGGGTGTCTCCCGTTCGTCATTTCTTGACACCCGTCGCGGCCGCAAGCAGCTCCTTAAACGAGAGCGGCTGCAGGATGGCCTTCGGTAGAAGCCCGATCTGGATTATTATCTCCTTGAAGTCGGCCGTCAGCGTGGTCCATATCCTTGCGGTCAGGTCCGCGTTGCCGGGCACGAGTTCGTAGAAGTCGCGGAACGATACGACCGTGGCGTTTCCCCGCATTGCCTCGCCCCGGTTGGTCGGCCAGACCTGTGTAGCGTCCTTGTAGATCTGGACGAATATCTCGTGACATGCCCCGGACTGAAAGAGGACATCCACCTGGTGGATGACCCCGGCCGTCAGCTTCATCTCGATCTTATGCGGCGCGGCCTCCGTGTCCGTGATTACCGGCGTATAGCCGAATGTAAAAAACATGGCGTTACCTCATTTGTGGAGTGTTGTAAAATCTATATCCGCCGTCAACTCGTCGAACCGGGTCTTCAGCGCCGTCTCGACCTGCTCCTTGGTTATCACCGGCATCCCGGCCTTTGCGCGCAGGACATTGAGCTGCTCGACGATCAGGATGACTATGGCGTGTATCATCTCCGGGCCGAAGTGCTCGTAAACCTGTGGTCGCGGCATGTGTGTTTAGCCTCCTAGATGAACCATCCGGAAACAGTTATTGTGATTAGCGTCCAGGTTTTTGTTGTCGCCCAGTATTCTATTGTTCTGTTTGCATCACAGGGTACGATTACGCGGCCGGAGAAGAATAGGTTTGAAACGCTCTGATATACTCGCGGTGCGTTATGGGTTGCTGTATTTCCGTTTTTTCGGAAAGCTATATTCCCGCCGACTATGTCGTCATATAATATAACCAGTAAAATAATGGCCTTTGCCCCGGCTGGAACTATGGCGGAACAGTCTAGGTCACGCCACAAGGCGTCCGTTGTAAGCATTGATTGATCCCAGTCCGCCGCCGCCGGATCGCCCCGGTCCACATAGTTGACCCGTCCGGCCAGGCCGGCGCAATCCATCTCATCCGCGCCGCCTGCCTCATGATCCGCCGCATGCGCCTCGGGCGCCCACTCCGTGGGCTTGCCGGTGATATCGTCCCAGGGAGCTGCTATCGTATAGTCTTCCGTCTCACTCATACTATTCCTTTTCCCCGGCCTTTTCCTCCGCCGCCATGTCCTTCAAAATCTGTTTCAAGGTCTGGTTTTTCCTGGCCCTGGGCTGGAGCTGCAGGGATATTGTGAGCGCGTGCGCGTATAAAGTGGAGTCGTTCCAGGTGACGATATCCACCTGGTAGGGAGGTTCCAAAATGTCGATTCCGATTGACAAGGGAAAGACGCAGTCGTTCAGCCGCAGGTTTTGACCGCGGTTGAACGGGCAAATCTGATGGCCCGCGATCCGGACCAGGACGTGGAGCGTCCCGGCCGGACCGGCCGGGAAATACACGGCGCCGCCCGTGAGGCGGCCCCGTGTCAGCTTTAACGTAGTTACAAGCGGCTCCGCCTCCGTGGTGTCGGCCGGAGTCGATATATATTCGACGAAGTCCACAACGAGCCTCCTTTATTTAGGCGGCCGCGTAGCTCCGCAACTGCTGCAGGAATATCTGGCAGCTCTCGCTCGAACTCATGGTCGAGCCGGCCGTGATGTCCAGCTTCAGGTTGCCGATTTTGGCGACGTCATACCAGTCGGCCGGGTCATCCTGCAGTCCGAATGGGATTTCCACCGTCCCGTGCGGGCAATAACCCTGGCATAAATGGGAGAGGTTATTTCCCGCCGTGGTGTTGCAGCACAGAAATCTCCCGCCGTCGCCTTCGTAGGCGTTTACGGCCTGGGGCGTCGCGGACGAGGTCCACCCGGTTGAGGTGAAGATCGGCCAGTAGCACGGCGTGTTGTAGTAGTAGCGATTTGCCAGGCCCGGGCCGTGAGTGATAATCATTTCCTGGTATTTAGGCGAGTTGCTCACGATCGCCTTCAATACCTCGAAAATGGTATGGTTGATCGGTATCCTCCGGTCGTTATCCTCGGTCAGTTTTATCTTCCCGAACGAGTATTCCAGCCCGGCCGCGTATTTCTGACTCTTGATAAAGAGTTTACGGTATGTAAAGTCTGTCGGGAGGTCCGTGTACTCGTGGGTTCCCGCTCCCATAGCGTAATCCTTAATCTCCTTATGCATCAGGAATCCGACCGGTTCCACGGCCCGTTGGTCGAAGATATGCGCCTGGACGGTGAGATACCCGCTGGCCACCGTGCACCCGCCACCGTCGATGTCGATGGTTATTTTCAATTGCGGGTTGGAAAACTTCTTCGGGTCGAAGTTATATAACGGGTCGTATAGGAATCGTCCGAAGTTGATGTTATAAACCATCTCCGCCGTCATACCGTTCAGATAGCACATTAAATTACCTGGCTCCCTGAGGTTGCTGTACCAGTCGGCCGCCTGGGCCTCCTGGCCGGTCAGTGAGTAGAGCACGTCGGATCCGTCCACCAGCTCGATCTTACTGATGCACTTTGCCGGGTGCGCGGCCGGTTCCGCCTCCGCTCCGTTAAGGGGTTCATAGAGGACTACCATCCTGGATACCTTATCGGCCAAAGTGATATCTATCACCTTGGTGGTATCTGACGAATGTAGCTCTCTGTCCAATATCGTCGAAAGCCTGTAATTCATCGCTTTAAACCTCCTTCTTTTTAATCGCCGTGGCGACTGCTTTTAAGATAAAATAGATGAGTTGAAAAACTGAGTTACTCTTCAGACCCGGGATAAGCGCCACTCCTTCCGACAGGGCTAGGAGCGCGGTCACAATCCATGTGATCTGGTCCATCTCCATATCGGTCCTCCCGATATTAACCGGTTTTCATCTTCCGCAGGGCCGTGGCTATCACGGACACGCGCTGGATATTGCGCGGATCGCCGCGTGGAAATTTAGGCGGCAAGGTCGTCGCCGATATCGTGGCCAGCACCGGCTCCATGCCTTTAGCATAGTCTCCCGCGCCTACCATCACGCCCTCCGCGAATCTGCCCGGCCCTTTAGCCAGGGCCTTTTCCTTCCACTTCCCGGATCCCGCCTCTCCTACGCCTTTCTCATACGCGCCGCGTCCGGCGGCTTCTGTCACGCCCGCCTTATAGGCGTCCTTCGCGGCCGCCGCGGCCGTCGCCCAGTCCCGTCTAGGGCTTTGCACGCCTATTTTATAATCTTCAGTCCTCTGCGGAGTTACCCTCGCCCATTTTTCCTTTACCGCCCCGATATTCTTTACCTCTGCCATGACAATCCCTCCCTAGATTAGGTGGCCGGTCGGCCCGGAATCCATTCCGGGCCCCGGCCTTTTTACGTAGGCCTTTTCGGCCTTGTAATTCCCGATTTATACCTATAGGTTTTTCCGATACCACCTATCTGTAAAACCTATTTGACTCCACTATGGCATAATGCCATAATAGGTGTCAAGTATTTTGTGAAGGTATTCACGGAGGGAAATTATGAAGGGAATTCAACACTATCAGGTTTGTATTCTCCAGACCGTTTCCTGGTTGTCGAAACGGGCTGGAAAACGATATTGTTATCCGTCCCAGGCCGCGCTCGTCGAAATCCTGGCGACATCCTACCAGATAAAAAGATGCCGTAGGACGTTAAACTACCATCTTTCCAGCCTGGAACAGCTAGGCTACCTCCGCCGGATCCGGCGCACCCATACGGGCGGAAACGGCGAAATTGCCTTCGCCTCAACGATCTACGTTTTATGCAAGCGTGGATTTAATTTACTTGGCAGGATGTTCCGGGTACTCACCCAGGCGGGCGTGGCCGCCTGGGGGCGGGTAAAAAAAATTGCACACGAGGATAACTGGCCTCGTGTGCAATCGTTGTTGTCAGGTATCGGCCGGGCTATCCCGCCCGGCTAAGTTCTCTGATCGTCAGTCAGCCGTGGCCGACTGACGCGACTTTTCATACTCCTCCATGAGTCGCTTTTTACACGCCTCACAGATTCCGTGGGAGTGATCCACCTCCGCGTCGGTGCGGAGGGTAGCTCCGCACCAAGCGCATTTAGTTTTAAATAATATTGGGTATTTCATTTAAGATTATTTTTATTTCTTCTAATAATTTATTTAGTTTTTCTAATGGCCATTTTTCCCAATCACAGGCTTTAGATCCATTGATTTTTTTGGTCGGGGTAAAAATATCTTCGGTGCATGACTGGTATAGGTCTCTCAAACCTATACCGAAATAGAGATAAACGTCGGCCGTTTCCAGTGCCTTAACCCGGAACCGGTAAGTAATTTCGGTTCTTTCCCCTATAGCATATAAGGTTTTAAAAATATTATCTATCTCCTCCTCGATTTTCACCTCTTTTTCTCGCCGCTCAGTAGCGGCGATTTCAATCGCATTCCTTGTTTCTAGTTTCATTTTTAATACCTCCCTTTTTCTTCTTTTATTATACTTATCGGCAGAATGGGAAATAACTTTAATTATTTCTTTGTGAAAAGGTGAACTTAATCTAAGCCCACGGCGGCGTCTGAGCCGTGAGCAACTTCTTGATTTCAGGTGACAAATAGTTTTTGTCATTTGGCACGGTCTTTGCTTTCCCTTCTTGAACAACCCGTCTTTTACGTGACCAGGTCCCTGGCGGGGAAGAAAATACTGCGATTGTTAATTAAACCTTTGTTATGCTTACCTAAAATTCTTACTGTCCGTCTTCGGACACCTTAATCCTGGTTTTAGAGGCAGCCCCCTGACGCCTCGGAAGGGGGGGCCTATAACTATCTTTAAAGACGTAGTCTTTTATAGTGTGCAAGATATTGCACACGACCAAATAATGCGGAGCATCAGCCCCTTGCGCTTGAGGCCGTTTCGGCGAAATCAGCAAGCGGCGACCGGCAAGGGGGGTCTTTCGGCTCCCTTTACCCGGTAGTGCTAACTCTGGAGCGTTTACGACGGGTGAAGTGAGCCGCCCCTTGACCGGCTTCCGACGGCCTGGTGTTTTTTCCGTCTCCTGGACACGGTATAAGCCCGTTCCTGGGGCTGACCGTCGACCTGACGGGTGGCGCTCCATCCTGGAGGCAGGAAGGACGTAAGGGCAGCCCATCTGTTCAGGAACGGTAAAAGCCCGTGTCCTGGCCTGGTAGTGAGCCGGACGGGGGGCGCCCCATCCTGGGGGCAGGGAGGCGAACGGACAGGCCACCGGGTGGCCGGGTGGGGTCCGGGCGGTAACAAAGTCTGTGCATCTTTTCTCGTTGACAGAATCCCTATAGCTATGTAATGCTATATGTGCTGTTTTGTGGAGGATGTCTATGGACGGTCGAAGCAGGGTTAAGGTTCGCAATGCCGGTTTTCGGGTATTTAGATTACGTCCGGAGGAACTTGCGATTTATGAGCTGACGTCAAAGGGTGGGTGGAGAAAGGTGCGTAGTTGTGAAAATGGCGTTCTTCTTGATCGTGCCTGGCGTCAAGTCATGTCTGATCCCAAGGCACTAAAGGATTAATTTAATGTCCCACGGCCCTCCGATAATCTGTAAATTGAACTGGTATGGTAACTGCTGCCGCATCATCGTGCCTCAACATCTGATCGAGGAAATGACGTTGAGGGAAACCGAATACGTCCAACTGAATAAGCTGGACGAGAATTCTTTCCGGGTAAAGAAGGTGAAACATGGTATCCGCAAAAGGCGAGGCAATCAGACAGATCAGGATGGAGCTGATAGATCGGCCAACCGATGTGGCCCGCTTAACTATTGATCCCGAGTCTGTTCGCGAACTGGCGGACTCCATCAAGGCCGAAGGCCTCCATCAGCCCATAATTTTAAGGCCCAGGTCTGGAAGGTACGAGATCGTCGCCGGCGACAGACGGTTTCTCGCGCACCAGATCCTGGGCCGTGAATTTATTCCCGCCCTCGTCCGCGAAATGGATGACGTAACCTGTGAGCTGACCCGGGCCACAGAGAATCTGCAGCGGGAGAATCTCACTCCCATCGAGGAGGCCCGGGAATATGAAAGGCTTTACGAAAAACACGGCATGCCGGTCAAAGAGATCGCGCGCCGTTTGGGCCGGAGCGTATCGACGGTCAAAGGCCGTCTGGATTTGCTCCTGTTGCCCGAGGAGTATCAAAGGGAACTCCAAACCGGCCGGCTTAGTGTCGGCGTGGCGACTGAGCTGGCCGCCATCAATGACGAGGTAATGAGGAATTACTACCTCGATTATGCCGTCCGTGGCGGCTGCACCATCCGTACCGCTAAGGAGTGGGTCGATCACTGGAAGCTGACTCGCGGTACCGTCGAGTACGAGAACCAAGGCGGCGAACTCGTAACAATCCCGATCGAATCTGTCCCGACCTATTTTACTTGCCGGTGTTGCCATGGTGCCTGCGACGTCAAGGACTCCATCGTCCTTTCCGTCTGTCCGAAATGCGCACGCCTAATAATGTCCGGTGGAGGCGAAGGCAATGGATGAATCACAACTCATTAACATGTTTGCCAACGGCACGTACAATATCGAAAATCTCCGGGGCAAGACCTTTACCGTCGAGATTATAACCGGGTTCAAAGATCTGGGCTTTGACGGTCAATGGACAAAACACTTCCGTCGTCGGAAAAGCACCGGGCACAACGAACTAAGGTCTGCTAGTTTTGGAGAGTTCGTCGTTAAGCCCGGGATCTGGTCCGGCTACCAGTGCGTGCTACTCGACTACGGCCCGGGTTTTGTCTCCGTGAAGGATTACATCCGCCAGGTGTATGGCAATATCTGGCTTGGCGTCTACGAAGTAGGCGGCCACCTGAAAGGCTGGTTCCGGCTCCGGGAGGTGATAAAATAATGCTGTTAAAATTAGGTGTTGACATCTCCCGGCTTGCCCGTCCTTTGCGGCGCAAGCTGGACGGTATAGACGAAATTTTTAAACTAATAACGGGCCGCGAGGCCGTGATTACCTCGACGTACGAGTGCGAGCATCGCCCTAATAGCCTGCATTATTCCAACGAGGCTATTGATGTTCGCCTGCCGGATTCCCGGGGCGGCGAGGTGGTAATAAAACTCCGTGAATATCTCGGTAAAGATTTCGACGTGGTTCCTGAAGTTTCCCACATTCACATTGAGTATGATCCCAAAACAGAGGTGGTAAAATGAGGCCGCTGTATTATCTCGATCGGAAGTTTGAGGTTGTCTGCTGTTGCTGTGGTAAGAAAAAGCCCGACTGCCGGCTTGTTTGGGTAGACCCGTCCAACCTCAGGTTTTTGTGCGTTGACTGCGTTGGTGTTACTTTCCCTTTTTTTCGTGAGCTCGGAATCGAGATTAAAAAAGGAGGTGATTAGATATTGGCGACCACAGTTATGGAGTCGTTTGAATCCTGGCTCGCCGGCGCCGATATGGATGAGTCTGTAAAAGAGAAAACCCTTGTAATTGGAGCTGGGATCGACTCTAAACTGCAGTTGACGTTTTCGTATCTTACAAAGCCCCGTGTTGTTGAACCATACGTGCTTAGCCTGGTTCTCGCGCGGCTCCCCTGGTTGAATTGTTATCAAACCGGTGGCAGCAGCAACGGTGCCAGGGTTATAGGTTGGAAGACCTTTATGGTTCATAGCATGGTTGACATTGAAGTGTCGGATAACACCTTTGAGGTGCGCCCGTTTTATTATGATGTTCCGTTTTTCTGGAACAGACATCGTATTATCTGGATCCCGTAGGGTTTAAAACTGTAAAAATCGGAGGTGATCGGATATGGCTGAATCACAGGATGTATATGACGTCAAACGTGTCGTTATGCTTCTTGAGCCTCTTGGCTGGAAGTTAATTGAGGAGTGGTACTTCGGCGGCGATGTGCTGATACAGTTCGCGAAGCCGCAAGTGAAGCCTGCCGGATCTGAGTATCCTAAATCCGAAGAGGGGTAATGTTTCCCCCTGGAAGGGGTAATGCCCCTCTCCTGTTTTTTTTTATCTTTGCCTTAAAGCCCTTATAGTTGGACACTGTAAGGGCTTTATCTTTGTTTTAAGGTCTTTTTTATATAAATGTAGGCATTTCCCCATGGCTGTATATATCCACATAAACCACGCTGGTTGATCATTGGCGAACGGTTGCGAGTCCCCCCCTTCTTTTACCCTGGGGGGAAGGGGGGGACTCGCAACCGTTCGAGTTACCTTTACCAGCGTGTGATCTTGAGGTTAAGGCCTTTCAC
>MGMR01000077.1:4579-8626 GCA_001796495.1 Chloroflexi bacterium RBG_13_51_18 | reverse complement strand
ATTCCGAAAACCCAGCCGGTCTCGATGTACATGTTGGTATTGGCTATCAGTTTATTGCTCAATAATGTCATCGCCGGACGACGCCCCTTTACCTCGGTTACTGGGACGACCTCATAGGAGGGTTTGCTTACAAAGTATTTGTTATAATCTTTTTTTGGCATCCTTTTTCTCCTTCACATTAAATAGCGCGGGCGGTTTCCATTCCCTTGCTGATGGCGTCGGCTATCAGGAGCGGTTCCTGGCAGTCGCCGATGGCGTAAAGCTCCGGCACTTTCCCCTTCAGGCTTTCATAGAGTTCAGTATTGGGCGTCAATGGCAGGGCGGGAATTATCGTATCTGCTTTGATGGTCTCTTTTTCGCCTTCTTTATTGATTATCGTCAGCCCTTTTTCCGTAATCTCCACATATTCCCTGACACCACTTATCATGGTAACGCCCTTTTTACGGAACCACATGAACAGGTAGGCCTGGATAACGTCTACCATGCCCTGTCCTAACGTAGGGGACTTTTCCACGATGGTCACTTTCCTGCCCCGTTTGGCAAGGAATTCGCCGAGTTCGCAGCCGTGCAGGCTCCCCCCGATTATAACCACCCTCTTCCCGACAGGCAGGTAGAATTTCGTCAGTTGCCTTAGCAAGTTTGGACCCAGGTATCTTAAGTATTTCTTAAGGCTTTTGTGCAGTTTGGCGCCGCTGACCACGTTGGGGAGGTTTATTCCCTTTATTTGCGGCACGGTCGGCACGCCGCCCGTGGCGATGATGACCGCATCCGGTTTGCCTGCTTCTATCGACACCGCATCGGCTCTTGTCTCCAGGTTTATCTTGACGCCCAGCCTGGTAATCTGGCGCTGGAGGTAGTTAATCATCGACGGCAGGTCTTCCTGCTTCGTCCCCTTGACCACTGCCGCGATAGGCAGCAGGCCTCCCAGCCTTTTCCCCTCCTCGTAAAGCGTCACGTCATGCCCCCGCAACGCCGCAACCCTGGCCGCTTCCATGCCTGCCGGGCCTCCGCCCACCACCACTACACTTTTCTTTTTGCCGGCTTTTTCAATGGTGTTGTATTCCTTGCCCATGAAGGCGTTGATGCGGCATCTTCGACTCCCCAGGCAGTTCTCGCAGGCGGTGCAGGGCGCTATGTCCTCCAGCCTCCCCGCCATCACTTTATTGGGCAGTTCCGGGTCGGCCTGCAGTCGCCGCGTCATGGCTATAAAGTCGGCTTTGCCTTCCCGCAGCACCTTCTCCCCCAGTTCCGGGTCGAGTTTGCCCACCACCATAATCGGGATGGATACCAACTCTTTAATCCCCGCTGCCAGGTTGATATTGGCGCCCACCCCCCTTTGGCCGGCGTTATATTCTTTCGGGAAGTCTTTTAACGGTACGATGGGGTCAGGATAAAAAAGCAGGTCCGGCAGGTAAGCGCCGACGTGATAGCCCAGCCAGTGACTGCGCACGTGGATGGCGTTGGCGCCGGCTTCCTGTAATATTCTTGCCGTCCTACGCGCGTCATCGACTGTCAAGCATTTACTGTCGGAAATATCGGCTATCCGCCCGATTTCAATGCTGTTGATGCAGACGGACACCGGGAAGTCCTGACCCAGTCGATTTTTGATTTCTTTGATGATGCTGGTCACGAAGCGCGCCCGGTTTTCATTGTTGCCGCCGTAGGCGTCTTTCCGCCGGTTCCAGAACGGCGACAGGAAGTTATGCAGCAAATGGCTGCTGGCCGCGTTGATATCCACGCCGTCGAACCCCGCCTTTTGCGCCCGCGCGGCGGCGTCGGCAAACTTGTCTATAATTGCCTCGATTTCCGGTATCGTGAGTTCGTGGGGCTTTTCATTATGAAAATCGTTTTCGTTTTTTAATACCACTGTTGAGGCGGCTATCGGCGGGCCCTTGAAAGGCGGGTCAGGGTCGTTGACCGGGTTCGACTGCCACGGCCCGTCGTGGTTCATCTGCATGAAGGTAGGGCAGCCGTACTTGTGGATAATGGCCGCCAGTTCGCTTAAGCCCTTTATGTATTTATCGTCGTCGATGCGGTAACGCGGCCGCCACCTTGCCCCCGCCGGATAATCAATAGTCGGCGACTCTACAATCAATAGACCCACCCCGCCCCGCGCCAGCGACTCGTAATAAGCCAGGATGGCTTTGTTCATGTGCGTTTCGTCCTCGTGCCACATGAATGTCCCCGCCCCCGTTTTTACCATCCGGTTCCGCGTCTTTACCTTGCCGATATAGCCCGGCTGAAGCAGTTTCTCGAATTTCACGTCGCCCATTTCTATATATGCTCCTGCTGGAAATAACTTGTTGATATTATACAACTTTGACTACTTAACTTCATATAAACGACCATTGATTGCAGGTAACTTTGAAATAGGTATGGTCAATTGGTAAAATGTGGTATTCAAAAGCCCCGCAGGAGGTAGCCTTGGTAAAAAGTATTAACACTTTATTGCGACGCATGACGCTGGAAGAAAAGGTCTCCCTGCTGGCCGGCATCGATTTCTGGCACACGCAGGCTGTTGACCGACTTGGCATACCCTCCATTAAAGTCACCGATGGCCCCCACGGCGCGCGGACGGCGGATGAAAGCAATCCCAACCATACCCTGCCCGCTACCTGTTTCCCCACCGCAGTCGGCATGGCTGCCACCTGGAACCCCGATTTGATATATCGTGTAGGAGTCGCCATCGGTAAGGAGACCCGGGCGCGGGGCTGTTCAATTCTGCTGGGACCCTGCGTCAATATTCACCGCTCGCCCCTCGGCGGCCGCAACTTTGAAAGCTATTCCGAAGACCCGTATCTCTCTTCGCAAATGACCGTCGCTCATATCACGGGAATTCAGAGTCAGGGAGTCAGCGCCTGCGTTAAGCACTTTGCCCTGAACAACTCCGAGTTCGAGAGAATGACCATCAGCTCTGAAGTTGACGAAAGAGCGATGCGGGAAATTTATTTCCCCTCTTTTGAAAAAGCGGTCAAAGAGGCTGGCACACGGTCGGTCATGTGCTCTTATAATAAAGTGAACGGCACCTATGCTTCCGCCAACCGACGCCTGCTTACGGAAATACTGAAAAAAGAGTGGGGCTTTGAAGGACTGGTTATGTCCGACTGGTTTGCTACGCATTCTACGGTTCCCGCCGCTGCGGCCGGACTCGACCTGGAAATGCCGGGACCGGCGCGCTATTTCGGGAAGGCTTTACTTAAAGCCGTTAATAGCGGCAAGGTTGATATGAAAACTATCGACGATAAAGTACGCCGTATTTTAAAGTTAATGATGAACACCGGCGCGCTGGACGGCAATACTGCCGTCTCCGGCAAGATTAAGGACTTCCCCGCCCACCGTAAACTTGCCCTGGAGGTCGCCGCAGAATCTATCGTCCTTTTGAAAAACGAAAACAAGACCCTCCCCCTGAAGAAGTCCGTCCGCTCCATTGCCGTCATCGGGCCCAACGCCGCTGAAGCCAGTATTCAGGGCGGCGGCAGCGCCGCGGTCAGACCCCATTATAAAGTCTCCCCCCTGGAAGCTTTAGAGGAAAGGTGCGGAAAGAGCATTAAGGTTACTTACGAGCTTGGCTGCCCCAATAACATCCGCACCCTGCCGCTCAATTCGGCTTACCTGCTCTGCGATAAAAGTGGTAAAAAGCACGGCTTAACAGCCGAATATTTTACTAATAATGAATTTAAAGGCAAGCCTGCCGTCACGCAGGTTAACGACTCTTTTGACTTTATGTGGATGAGAGGCTATCCCCCGGTGCCCAGCATAAAAAACAACGATTTCTCTGCCCGTTGGCAGGGCTTTTTTTTGGCTACGGCAACCGGTAAATACAAGTTCGGTCTGGCGGCCGGCGGGTGGGGACGCATCTATATCGCTGACAAGCTGGCCTGCGGCAACTGGGGCGAACGCAGGGATATGGAGGTCTTTCACCCGGTGGAAAATACCGGATATATTTCTCTGGAATCCGGTAAAACCTACCCTATTAATATCGAATTCTGCCGTAATCCTCACGGCCGGTCCCCCATGCGCTCGTTAAGGGTTGGCTGTGATATTCCC
>MGMR01000077.1:2413-4572 GCA_001796495.1 Chloroflexi bacterium RBG_13_51_18 | reverse complement strand
CCGACCTTTTAGAGCGCGCTACTAAAGCCGCTGCCAGCGCCGATGTCGCTATCGTTTTCGGCGGACTCACCGAGGAGTACGAAAGCGAGGGATTCGACCGCAAAACTATGGACTTGCCCTTAGCGCAGAAGAAGCTTATCGCTAAGGTTGCCGCCGCCAATCCTAATACTATCGTTGTCTTAAACAACGGCTCGCCTTTGTCTATGGATCCCTGGATTGATAATGTCCCCGCCGTTGTGGAAGCCTTTTTCCCGGGGCAGGAGTGCGGCAACGCTATCGCCGATGTTCTCTTCGGGGATGTCAACCCCTCCGGCAAGCTGCCGGATACTTTCCCGCGGCGCTATGAGAATAACCCCGCCTTTACCAACTACCCCGGCGAAAGCGGCAGGGTGCTTTACGGCGAGGGAATCTTCGTCGGCTACCGCTATTACGATGCTAAAAAGATTGAGCCTTTATTCCTTTTCGGGCACGGTCTTTCTTATACCAGCTTTCAATACAGCGGACTTAAAATCAGTCCCGCTAAATCTAAAACAGGGGATAAAATAAAAATCAGCATAGACGTTAAAAACACCGGCGAGGTGGCGGGCAAAGAGGTAGTGCAGCTTTATGTCTCCGATGTCGCTTCAAGTCTGCCGCGTCCGCCCAAAGAGCTTAAAGCCTTTAGTAAAATAAGCCTCCTCCCCGGCGAGACGAAAACGGTGAAATTTACCCTTGATAAAGAAGTCTTTTCTTTTTACAACCCCGCCCCTAAAAAATGGGTGGCAGAACCCGGCGACTTTGAAATACTGGTCGGTAGTTCATCAAGGGATATAAGAGCAAAGGGGAAATTTACCTTACTGGAGTGATATTCAACCGGTAGCCGCTTCCCCTATCCCTTCCCGGCATTCCTTCTTGTCCTCCCCCGCCTCCCATCTCGCACAGCACGCAGGCTTGACGGCGTGTATCAGGCAGGTAGAATGACCCTCATCAAACCTAAGAAAGGCACAGGCGCCGTCTACGTGGCGTATCAGTCGGTATTCCGAGTACTGCCACCGCCTGTCGTCATAGAGATTTTCCCAGTCGTTTAGCGTTATCCCCAGGAAATCCGTGATCCGCTCGATATCTGCCGGTGTCACGAAAGCCTGGTGCTTGGTGCAGCACACGCCGCACCGCCGGCATTCCATTGCCGCCGCTTCTTTTTTCAACTTCGCTTTAGCCATTAAAAACGCTTCCTCAATCCCTCGGCCATCGTTTCCGGCGGTATGATGCAGATATTCTCGTCCTGCAGTATCTGGTAATAAAACTGGTCGCTGGTCTCGATAGGCGAATAAAGGAGCAGCCCTCTTGGAGTTATCCGGACGTGCGCCCAGAACCGATCCTTATCGAACCCGGAATAGGTGCTCATGTTGAAGCTGATTAGCTTCAGCTCGTCGATATACCCAAAGACCTTGAGCAGACCGGAGGTAAAATCGCGCAGGTCTTTCAGGGTCAGTTCCATGATCGATGCTTTACCCGGGAAGACCGCCATTACGTCTGCCAGTCGCCCCTTAGGAGCGAAGCTTGTCAGCCACTCTGTATTGCCCGTCTTCCCGATGTATCTCTGCCCGGCTTTCTTCTCCTGTTTCAGCAGGTCGCTCCAGAAGTTCGTCCCCTTTTCCTGGTGGTATCGCTCCGCCGCTTCCAGCAGCGTTTTTTGATAACCGGTAGGGTGGTAGCCGACGTTGCTCTGTAAATGCGGGTGGACCAGGCTGCCTCCGGCGGGCGGCATATAGTTCCAGGCGATGAAATGGTAAATCGCCCTCGCATCGAATTTCTCTACGCTTTTAATGTATGATTGCGCGGCGTGCAGGGCGTTATACACCGTCTCCGCGTCGAAGCCTTTTAAAGGAATGAAATGCTTATCGGATACCACCACGACCACTCCGTAAACATCGTAAGGGGCGTTGTTCGGGAAAGCCACCGCTTTGCCCATACGGATGACCCCCTCGGGGATAAGGTCGGGTGGAAAGCGCGGCGTTATTTGCTCGATGAGCGGCGCGCAGAAAGGACAGGGCAGCTCGTTCGACCTATTTTCAAGGACGTTCAAGTCCGGCTTGATTATTCTATCCGTTGAATACCGGACGATGCGGCAGGTCTGCCCGGTCAGCGGGTCGAAGCGCAGCTCCAGCGGCACAACGGAC
>MGMR01000077.1:0-2357 GCA_001796495.1 Chloroflexi bacterium RBG_13_51_18 | reverse complement strand
AACGCAGTCGCCCACCACCTGCACTTCATAGCCTGCCCGCGCCAGAGCCATGGCGGTCTGGTAAACGCAGATGTGCGCCTCAATCCCTGCGATGAGCACCTGTTTTCGTTTTAATGCCCCCAGCCTTTCCCCGAACGACTCCTCATCGCAGCAGCTGAAGCAGACCTTTTCAATCGGTTTAACATCCGGAATAAGAGATTTTATCTCCGGAATGGTCGGCCCAAGGCCCCTGGGGTACTGCTCGGTCAGTATTATCGGTATCTCCAGCGCCTTCGCCCCCTGAACGAGCTTCACCACGTTGCGCAGCAGCTTATCCTTTTCATGCATCACGGGAAACAGCCTTTCCTGGAAATCGATTAGCAGAAGGACAGTGCTGGCGGTATCGAGTGCTTTAGGCATAATCATGGTTTTTTCCTCTTTATCATGTCATTCTAAGAGCCGACTTTTTAAGTATAAATTCTGGTCGGTTGCTTGTCAAAGTGGTGTAATGTTATATAATTGGTTTAGGGGGCACTGTTCATGTCAGGAGGTGTACGTAAAATGCACGTTCAACAATGGATTTTACTGGCTATCATGGCTGTCTGTGGCGCGGCCGTCATCGGCAGCTACATCCACGGCTTTAGCACCCACCCCGGAAGCGCTGAAACGTTATGGGGCGGTGTTTCCGGCGGACTGCGTACTCTTAACTATGTCACTATGTTATTGGCGGTCGTGGGTTTCTTCGCTTTCAGCTACTGGCTGTTTTTCCGTATTAATCCTGAACAAGTGCAAATCGCCGACCGGTTCGGGTTCTGGCTCTTTTTCATTATTTTCTTGGTGATTCTCATCCCCTCGGCACTGTGGATGCCGCTTACTTTTTCCTACCAGTCCCACCCATCCACCGGCCTGTGGATTGGCGTTCGCATAGTTCTGGCTCTGGTGGGTATCGGCTCGCTGGCGCTGCTGTGGGCAATTTGTGCTATAAGCCCGCGGGAAACCGGCATCGCTTACTGGTTCGCCGTGGGCGGAGCGGCGGCATTCTCGGTGCAAACGGCCGTCATGGATACGTTTATCTGGCCTGCATTTTTCACCGTATAGGGTGTTGGATTTAGGGATTCTCTCGCAAAGCTACTAGTAAAACGCCCGGTCCGCCGTGCACCCCTAGTCCCGCCCCCATTTTCATAATGCTTATTTGCTCTTCCGGCAGGAAACGGCCCAGCGTTTTACGCAGCTTCTCAGCTTGCTCCGGTATGGTGCTGTGAGTGATAATCATTTCCGCGATGTTCTTTTTACTTTCAACGAACTGGATAAGTCTCTCAACGCCACGTGAAAAACTGCGCACCAGCCCTGCCCTGATGATTTCACCCTCCCGGAAAGTCAGCAGCGGTTTTACATTCAGAATATTAGCCGCCGTCACGATTACCCTGCTTACCCTTCCGCTACGTGCCAGGTATTTCATCGTGTTGAAATAGCCGAACATGTGCACCTGGCTGATGTAACGCCTGATGTCCGCTAAAACGGAGCCCGTGTCCTTGGCCGAATTGGCGAATCTGGCAGCTGCCTTTGCTATTAGCGCCAGCCCCGCCGAATTGAATTGAGAATCGATTACCTCTATGGGGCATTTGCTACCCAGCATTTTTTTTGCAATCGTTGCCGAGTTATAGGTACCGCTTATTTTCGAAGATATGTGAATGGAGATGATGCCGTCGCTACTGTCGCAGTACTCCCTGTATACACTCTCGAAATCTTCGGGAGTAGGCTGCGAAGTTGCCGGGTGCTGCGGTGCTGATGTCAGCATTTTATAAAAGTCATCGCTCTCTATGTCCGTGCCGTCGCGGAAGACCCGGTTGCCGAAACGTACATATATCGGCACCACCCTGATGCCGAGTTCTTTCGCCATTTCCGGCGTAATGTCGGAGGTGCTGTCGGTAATAACCTGGATACTCATTTCTTTAATCCTTTAAACCGGCCTCAATGTCCCCGCGAATACCTGCCACGCCAGCGCCGACTTCGCAATCAGGCTAAGCAGGATGTAAACCCTCTCCCCGAACAGGTAGTCGCGCCACGGCCCCACTTTCTTATACTGCAGCACCATGTTTAGCGCAAAGCTGAAGAAGAACACGAACAGTGTCGGCAGGATAACGTACACGAACCCCGGCACGCCCCCCTCCGTTTTGGAAAGCGACCCGAAGAAGTAAATGGCTATGGCCACCCACGGCGCTATGCCCGCGATGCACCCCACCACGTAGGAAGTCCAGTTGGTCTTTGGCGTGGTCTGGTTGTGCACTTCCATGATTAGACCGCAGAGGTTCATCACGCCGGTCAGCGCGAAAGCCATTATCAGCGAACCGAGGTCGTACACGCCGCACAGCATCCCG
>MGMR01000076.1 GCA_001796495.1 Chloroflexi bacterium RBG_13_51_18 | reverse complement strand
GATCCCGCTGGTAACTTGTGGTTCTGCACTACAGTCGGGGTATTTCGTGCTGTGCGCTAACCACTAGTCAAATGATATCCTGACATCCCCTGTGGTATAGCCCACTAACAGCAGCAAATGTTACAATGAAAATGCAACATCCTCTATGTCACAAAGAAGTAATTTGTTACGCTGACCTCTATTGCACGATATCGCGAATTGTGACTGTCAACCCTGATGCTCTTCTAACCCAATATAGTTAAAATTAGGAGTATAAAAACCCTCAGAACCAAGACCAGACCTCCATGTTGTTTATTGCACAATAGAATATTAGTTGTTACAATTATCCTCGGTGGTAATTATAAGACTAAACCGTTAGGCTGAACTCAAGCTTAAAAGTTCTACCTTTCGTACACCACCGCCCAGTTTACAAGTTGTGTACTTTCTATAAATGTGCACATAATATGAAGAAAAGTTGCCAGGAAATCCCATAATCCCAAGAACTTGCGTGACACCAGAAATATTCTTTCTCGTTTCATGGATTCTCTCGGTGCATATCCCCCTTCTCCCGAACTTGCGAAAAACTTCCTCGCCCAATACTCCAACCGAAAGGCCCCTACCCTTTACCGCTACGCCCAGATGATCAAGAACTTCATGAAGTGGTACGGTGAGCCTATCGACGATGTTAAAATTAAAGTGCCTAAAACGCTGCCCCCGTACACTGAAGATAGCAACGTCGAAAAAGTTCTCGCGGTAATCCCAAAGAAGAGAAGCCATAAAGGTTGCATTGAACGCGACCAATTAATGGTTTTATTAGACTGGCGAGCCTGCGTAGAGCAGAGTTGGCTAATCTTCTTGTCAGGGACGTTCATGATGGCACAGTGGAGAAGAGAATATAATCAGGTACGTCCGCATAGTGCTCTCGGTTATCGGCCACCAGCTCCTGAAGCTATTTTAACTGGGGCAACGAGTTAACAAGTGGTATCACTTATGGGGGCAGGTCACAGGGCTGCCAACAGCTCGATGTTAAGGCTGTTAGCAACTACGTCGTGGACCTTCGCAACCTTCTTGAAGAAAGTGAAGTAGCCCAGCGTAAGGCTTTTTTAAGATCATTTGTGAAGAAGATAGTAGTCGATAAGGATAAGGTGAAACTCTGCTACAACCTACATGTGCCTCCGGATGGAAGGAAGATGGATACGGTAGGAGTTCTGCCTATTGATACCCCAAGTGGAGATAGGGGGACTCGAACCCCCGACCTCCGCGATGCGAACGCGGCGCTCTCCCGGCTGAGCTATATCCCCTTGTTGACAGGATTATTATAACATATACCGGCTATCGCTCAACGCGCTTAATCTGGTAGCGCAGCTTGCCAGCCGGCACGTTGATTTCTACGGTTTCCCCGTCACTCCGCCTGAGCAGCGCCTTCCCCAGCGGCGAGGCTGTGGATATCTTGCCCTTGGCAGCGTTTACTTCGCGCGGGTCGACTAACATATAACGGCATTCTTCACCGCTAGCTAAATCACATACAATTATGCTGTCCCCGATGCTTGATTTACGGGTCGGCTCCTTCTTTTCCCCGATGATGGTTGCCGATTTTAAAGTCCGTTCAAGCTCCTTGATTCTTCCCTCTACGTGCCCGCGCTCTTCCTTGGCGGCGTGCAGCGGCGCGTTCTCCCGGAAATCCTTGTCGGCGGCGGCGCTCTGTATCTCCATGACGAGTTCCCGACTTCTTTTCTTAAGATTTTCCAGCTCCGCTTTTAGTTCATCGTATCTCGGTTGTGTCAGCGAAATGTCCTCGCGTAAACTCCTCCCGACGGCAACCGCCGGACCGGTCTTTCCCTTTTTGGTTTTCAGATGCGTTGCTAGGTTCTTCGTGCTCCATCCTGCCTTCTTGCCATAGGCTAGGAAGGCGCGCAGAATCCTAAACTTTTTTTCGTAGTCGATGTCCGTCACATTCAGCTGCTCGGCGTAGCTGGCGACGGCCGGCCCGGCCAGTCTGGAAAACGGGCTCTCCCACCCGTACCAGCGGGCGAATTTGTATACCTCCGGTTGGCTTGTGTCCCTGTCTTTTGCGGAAAGTCTGTCAAGGTAAAGTGCGGCGACTTCACCCAGGCTGGGAACATGGTCTTTACTGGCGGGCATCTATCTCTCCCTTTAATGTTGCTGTTTTATTCTAATCATTATTGGTATTATCGGTCAATGTGTTGGACTTGAAGGGCAGCTTTATTCCCTTGAGAGTCCTGGTTATCATGCGGTATTTCAGGAGACTCATGATGGTCCGACTGTGCCAGTCGAAGGAAAGGTCTTTAGCTTTCAGCAGGGCTTCATCGATGCCGCCGGCTTTAATTATCTTGAAGAACCGGTCGATTTGCCTTTCGCTCATTCTCTCGAAAAGCTTACGCGCCCAGTACCCTGTCCTTAGTTCTCCTCCCAGCTTCCTCCGCCACGCCCTTTCATAGCGCGCCAGCCTCTTTTCCGAGAGGTCGTTATCAACCAGCGCCCGGTGCAGGACATCCGCCGCTATTTCCGCCCCGATTAGTCCGTAGAAAATCCCGCCGCCGGTCGTTGGTTTTACCTGCCCCGCCGCATCGCCCACCGCTATTATCCGTTCGCCATAGGTCCGTTTTGGAGGCTTTAAGGGGATGGCTCCATAATCCAACGGTACGAAGTCGGATTCTATTTTGCCCTGCTCCGCCAGCTGTTTCAGCCATCTTTTAATTTGTGCTCCCGCGTCCCTCCGCGAGAGAAGCCCCGCCCTTGCCTTCTCTCCGACCGTAGGTACCAGCCAGCTGAAAAAGCCGGGCGCCATATCACCGAAATAGACCTCTGCTTCTTTAAGACCGGGGGCATCTACTTCAGCCTGGACGCCCATCACCATGTCTTTGTATGTTCCAAAGCCGATGTCCCGGTTCAGTAGCGGGACAAAGCCCCCTGCGATTATCGCCGCTCTTGCAGTAATCCGGTTCTTAAGAATCCCATCGGTCACGATAACATCAGCCCGGTCGCTGCCTACTATAACCTCAGAAACGCGGCTGCTGAATTGATATTCCGCTCCCGCCCGCTGCGCTTTCTCTGCCATGGACCTATCGAATATCGTTCTGTCAAGGATAACGGCCTGTGGCTCTTTGCGTTGCAGGTGGAGGGTGTCGCCGGAAGGTGAAAAAAGCGTGGCGCTATTGACCTGCCGTATAATGGCTTTGTCGTCTATTTCAAAGGTGTCGACGCATTCCAGCCCGACGATGCCGGTGCAGCAGCCTTTTCCCCACAACCCCGTCCGTTTCTCCAGGACCAGCACCCCGTGCCCCTTTTCCGCCAGGCGACGGGCTATATGGCTCCCCGTTGGTCCGCCGCCGATTATTATCACATCCTGCATTCATTCTCCATCCGGAGTTTCAGGTTTAAATCATCTTAATAATACTATCCTTTAAAACTGGCAACTTCAAGTGTCTGCATATGGAGTGTATTCTGATGTTTTTAAAAGGAGTATAATAAATCAGCAAGCAGAATTGATATTGAGAATATGACGGAAAAACCTCAACAAAAACGTTTTGTGCTGGAAAAAGGTTTAGCCACCGGACTGACCCTGCAGCTTTTACATGCCAGGGCGAAAACAGGCATCCGCAACCCCCATTTCTGGATTATCATCGGCATGTTTGTTGTCTTTACCTGGGTCTATTATTACCTGCTGCAGTCCTACAAGGATATTTACATCATCATCTTCTTTTACCCGTTGATATATGCCGCTATCGTCTACCGCATCCGCGGGGTAATCATCAGCGGGGTTGTCTTTCTCGGTATCCTGCTGCCCCAGGCGCTTGTGGTGTCTCAAGACCCTGTCTTCCTTATCCGTACGCTTATTTTTGCCGCCTTCGCCTACTTTGCTTCGTCGCTCGGTGCCGTCCTCCTGAACTACGTGGAACACCAGCTGGAAGCCTATCAGGAAATCCTTTCCTTGAATGAAAAACTGAACGACTACCTGGATAGACTCCAGAAAGCCCAGCAGCAGCTTATCCAGGCGGCAAAATTGAGTTCTCTCGGCCAGTTGTCGGCAGCGGTGGCCCACGAGCTTAATAATCCCATGGCGGGGATGCTTATCTATACCAGGCTGATTAAAGAAAAAATAGTTAAAGGTGCCATTGACAAAGAAAAAATACAAAGTAATCTTGAAAGAATAGAATCGGCCATTGAATACTGCAACGGCATCATCCATGGGTTGCTTGATTTCGCCCGTCAGACCGAGCCGCTCCTCCGCCCGGTAACCGTCGGGCGCGCTATCGATAAAGCCATGTCATTAACCGGACACCAGATAAAAATGAAAACAATTGAGGTATCCCGTGAAGACGGCCTGTCGCAGCCGTTGGTGGTGGCGGATTTCAATCAGCTGGTGCAGGTTATTATTAACCTTATCGTCAACGCCGTTCAATCCATGAAAGAAGGCAGCAGACTCACCATCAAAACTTCACAGAATGACAGCTGGGTAAGGATAAGTGTCATTGATACTGGCTACGGGATACCCCCGGAAAATATGGATAAACTTTTTACGCCGTTTTTTACCACCAAGGAAGATGTGAAAGGGGTAGGGTTGGGTCTGGCGGTATCCCATGGCATTATCGAGCGCCACGGCGGCAGGATTGAAGTGGAAAGTGAAGTGGGCAAGGGCAGCACCTTTACCATCGTCCTGCCGGCTTATAAGGGTGAGGAGCTGCCGAACGCAGAAAACACAAGGTGATTAATCAGGCAATAGGCCGGGGAATATTTACGGTGAGTACCGTACCCTTCCCCGGGGCCGATTTTATCTGAAGAGTTCCGTTCAGGAGGCGCGCCCGCTCTTGCATCCCCATCAGGCCCAGACGTCCGGCGCTGACCATCCCTTCGATTCTATCGGGTGTTTTAAAGCCCTGGCCGTTGTCGGTTATGGTCATCTTGATGTTATCATCTTGACCCTCTAGCAGGATAGTGACTTCGGTTGCTTTGGCATGTTTCCTGATATTATTCAACGCTTCCTGAGCAATTCTGAAAAGCAATATCTGGGTCTCCGGAGATAACTGTATGTCCATATTTTTAGTCTCGACACTGGCCTGGATTTGCTGGTCTCTCTCCAGTCCCTCGGCAATCCATTCGAGCGCTGCCACCAGCCCCAGGTCATCTAAAATGCGGGGTCGCAGTCCCTGGGCTGTAGCGCGTAGCGACTCCAGCGCTCTGACCGCCTGCCCGCGCACCGCTTCCAGATTGTCCCTTATCGTCGCCAGTTTTAATCGTTGCGCGCTGGCAAGGTTGTCCAGCTTTTGAATCAGGATAATAATCTCTGGAGAAACATCGTCATGAAGGTCGCGGGCAATGCGTTTCCTTTCTTCTTCTTGCACCCTTGTAATCTGCTGGAGATAGGAACGCACGTTTTCCTGCTGCAGTTTCTCCTGCGTGACGTCCCGGGCTACATGCTCGAAACCGGTTATCCTGCCGCCGGATATCACCGCATTGGTGGACATTTTTACGGTCCTGACCGCGCCACCCTTGATATAGAACTGTTGCTCGTAGGGCTGTTCGAACTCCTCCCCGTTTATCAGCTTGGTGCGTATCTCGCGGGCTAGCACCAGCGATTTATCGCTTAGAAATTTCGCCAGGTGAACCCCCTTCACCTCCTCCGGGCTGAAACCTGTTAGTTTCTCCCATGCTCGGTTACCGTCTACGAAGAATCCGTTAACATCCTGTATCCAGATAGCATCGCTGGCGTGTTCGAATAAATAGCGGTATTTCTGCTCCGAGACACTCATATCCTGCTCGGATTCCTCTAATTTGGTGATAAGCTGCTGTGTCAGCACTACTCTTTTTCGGTTGGTATCGAGCCATAAATTTACCAGCAGCCCGACCGCGATAACGATGATGCTCTCCACAATGGCGTCGGCTTTGTATTCAGACACCAATATTATGCGCGGCACGATAATCGCCAGACTTATTGCCAGGCTGGCTATACCGATTTTCAAACCGAAAATGTAGCCGGCATAGATTATCGGGATTAGGAATAATACCCGCTCTGCAGCATGGCGCGATAGTCCCAAGAACGATAGCAGGGAAGTTGAATCTATATGTAAAATCTGCTGCGGATAGTGGAAGATTATGCCGATGATGAACATCGCCAGCAGCACCCAGAGATGGGGACTGGAGATAGTCAGGGGCGTTCGTTTAAAAGCGCGGAGCTGAATGGCTTATACTCCATTATTAACAACTTTAAGAATAGAGTTGGCTACTGTATATCGTTAAGGTCGATATATCCTTGCTTCAGTCCTTTGATGATGGCGTCGGTGCGGCTGCTGCAGCCGAGTTTATTAAAGATATTGGTCATGTGGGCTTTTACAGTGCGCAGGCTGATAAAGAGCTTTTCTGACATTTCTTTGTTGCTTAGTCCCCGGGAAGCCCACTTTAATATCTCCATCTCTCTTGAAGTAAGCTGCCCGCCGGTTTCGCGTTCATCCTCGGTTTTTGATAAATTGGCCAGCCTCTGCACGAGTTTGCGGGTGACCTCGGGGTCCAGTACCGATTCGCCGGAACGCACGGCGCGTATTGCCTTCACCACGTCCTTGCCCGGGGAATTTTTTAATAAATATCCGCAGGCGCCCGCTTCAAGCAGCCCGATGATATAGCGGATATCGCTGTAAGCTGTCAGTATCAATAACGCTGTGGAAGGGGAGACCTTCTTTATCTGTTTCGTGGCTTCCACGCCGTTCAGTTTTGGCATGACGATATCCATGATGACGATATCCGGTTTAAGGGCTTTAGCTATTTGGACCGCTTCCTCGCCGTCGGTTGCCTCTCCCACCAGCTCGAAGTCTTTTTCCTGTTCCAGCAGGTTGCGCATTCCTTCCCGCAGCATGGCATGGTCGTCGGCTATCAATATCCTGGTTTTCATTACGTTTTACGCTGCCCCGATTCCAGATTAATTTTACCCTTAATATTTTAAGCTGTTTGGAGGAAAAACTCAATCTTGGCGGATTAGGTCTGAAGTGCTATATCTCAAGTACGATATTAAATTGGACTAACTGGCATTCAGGATAAGTCCTGAGGGCGGTTTGTAAAATTATAGTTAGTGTTAATATTTGAATAGTAACAGGTGTGAAAGGTCTCTGAAGCGGCGTGAGGAAAAGAAGAGAAACAAAAAAGTTAAGTCAGGAAGAGACGCTGAAAAAAAGGAAGGCCATTCTTGCCGCTCTGGCTAAAGCCTCTGAAGATTATCTGTCCTCAAAAGGAAACGTCGATACATTCGATGGTGAATCCGATGATTATTACACGCTCTCCCGGGATGAAATGGAAGCGCTCATCAGCGGCGATATCGAAAAAATAGAGAGCTGGGTCAGCAATATGGATAGAGACCACGCTACCCGCCTCTTACGCTGGCTGATTAAAGAGAGATGGTGATAGTGAAAAATCCCGGCTGTGCGAATATAACGGCAGAAACACAAAAAAGGAGATGAGATAAATGGCTGAAAAGAAAAAGGTACTGATTGCGGATGATGAAAGTATTGTAAGAGATTCGCTGGCGGACTGGTTAACCGACCACGGATATGAAGTTGTTACCGCCACGAATGGTGATGAAACGCTCCAGATGCTCAAGGGAGGTGAAAACCTGGGCGTTGTCGTCCTTGATGTGCGTATGCCCGGTAAAGACGGCATCTCAATCCTGGAAGAGACCAGGCAGCATCACCCCGACCTCAAATACATCATTATCAGCGGCTATCCCTCCGTAGATGTCATGAGCCGCGGCATCAGGCTCGGAGCTATCGGCTTCCTCGTCAAGCCCTTTAATCCTGAAGAGCTTGAAAAACTCGTCCGCCATGCCCTTAACGGTGGCGCTGATATACAGAGCATCACTTCAGAAGAAGAAGCCGCCAAGTCGGAGGAAGACCTCCTCGGTCAGATTTCCGGCAAAGAAATAGCCTCCATGATGGCGGAAAACCGGGTATTCAAGCCTTCCCATGACTTTTCCGAATCAGCGGCTATCCGCAGTCTTGAAGAGTATAAAGCGCTCTATAACTGGTCCGTTAAAGACCCGGAAGGGTTCTGGGGCCAGATGGCCGGCCAGCTGGACTGGTTTAAAAAGTGGGACAAGTTCCAGGAATACGATTTCAAAGATAAACCGGAAGTGCGTTACTTTATCGGCGGGAAAATTAATGTCAGCTCCAACTGCCTTGACCGTCACCTCAATACCTGGCGTAAAAACAAAGCAGCTCTTATCTGGCAGGGCGAGCCGGATGCGGATACCCGTGTGTATACATATCAGCAGCTTTATCATGAAGTATGCAAGTTCGCCAATGTTTTGAAAAAGCACGGCATTAAGAAAGGTGATACCGTTACCATCTATCTGCCTATGATTCCCGAGCTGGCTATCTCTATGCTGGCCTGTGCCCGTATCGGCGCTATCCACAGCGTGGTCTTTGGCGGCTTCAGCGCCGAGGCCCTGCGCGACCGTATTCTGGACTGCAGTTCCAAACTGCTGGTTACCGCCGATGGTTACTGGCGCAGCGGCAAACAAATCAGCAGCAAGGGCAATGCTGATAATGCCCTCAAACATATCCCTTCCGTACAGAAAGCCATCATCGTAAAACGACTCGGCATTGAAATCCCGATGCAGGCAGGACGCGATTTATGGTGGCATGATGAAATAAATGCACCGGATATTTCCTCCACCTGTGAGGCTGAAAAACTGGACGCCGATTCTCCCCTGTTCATCCTCTATACCAGCGGCAGCACCGGCAAACCCAAGGGCGTTCTCCACACACAGGGCGGCTATCTTCTCCACTGCTATCAGAGCATGAAATGGATATTCGATATCAAAGATGAAGACACTTACTGGTGTACTGCCGATGTCGGCTGGGTCACCGGTCACAGCTATATCGTCTACGGCCCCCTGGCTATCGGCGCCGCCAGTCTTATGTTTGAAAGCGTGCCCACCTACCCCGGCCCGGATAGGTTCTGGCAAATCGTTGAAAAATTCGGCGTCAACGTGTTCTATACAGCCCCCACCGTCATCAGGGCTTTAATGAGAGACGGAGAGGAATGGCCGAACAAGCACGACCTTTCCAGCCTTAGACTTCTCGGCAGCGTCGGCGAGCCCATCAACCCCGAAGCTTGGATATGGTACCACCGCGTTATCGGCAAGGAAAAATGTCCTATTGTAGATACCTGGTGGCAGACGGAAACCGGCGGTATCCTCATTACCCCCCTCCCCGGCGCTATTCCCACCAAGCCCGGCTCCGCCACTCTCCCTTTCCCCGGCGTCGAACCGGTAATCTTAAGGGAAAACGGCACCGAGGCCGGCATTAATGAAGGCGGCTGGCTTTGCATCAAGAAGCCCTGGCCGGGCATGATGCGCACCCTCTGGGGAGACCCGGAACGGTTCAAGTTGACCTACTTCTCCAAGTTCCCCGGCTACTACACCACCGGCGATGGCGCCCGTAAAGACCCGGATGGCTATTACTGGCTCATGGGCCGTATCGACGATGTTATTAATGTCTCCGGCCACCGCATCGGCACCGCCGAGGTTGAAAGCAGCTTGGTCTCTCATCCCAAGGTAGCCGAGGCGGCTGTGGTGGGTATGCCGCATGTACTGAAGGGTCAGGGCATCTATGCCTATGTCACCCTCAATACCGGCGTGACCGTGACCCCGGATTTGGATAAGGAATTAAAGACCCATGTCCGCCAGCAAATCGGCCCTATTGCTACTCCGGATGTCATTCAGTTTGCTGACGGCTTGCCCAAGACCCGCAGCGGTAAAATCATGCGGCGTATTCTCGTGAAAATAGCCGCTGGGGATACCGCCAATCTGGGTGATATTTCTACCCTCGCCGACCCCTCGGTGGTAAAGACCCTGCTGGCCGGCAAACAGAAGTAAAATCCTGGGCGCAAAATGGCCGGGGTGGGGATTCCTCCCCGGTCATTTTTTATACAAAATATTTTTTGGAGGTAGTTCGTGTCACAAATCTCGACCAAGGAAGAACCGCAGTGGGCAAACCCGGGCGCTCTGGGCCTGGCCGCGTTCGGGCTTAATACCATCCTGCTCCAGCTGCATAATATCGGCTGGATAGACAGCACTATGTCACTGGTTTACGGTATTTTCTGGGGGGGCATAGCCCAGATAATCGCCGGCATTATTGAGGGCAGGCGCGGCGATACTTTTGGTATGACCGCTTTTATATCCTACGGCGCGTTCTGGATGGGGCTCGCCTTTGCCTTCCTGTTTCAATGGATGGGTCTTGTCACGCTCGATAGTTCCGGTCTTGCCTGGACTTTCATCATATGGGGCATCTTTACTGCCTTCATGATGATCGGCACGCTCAAGATGACCTTCGTGCACTTCTTCGTTTTCGCTTCATTGGTAGTGCTTTTCGCGCTTCTGGCAGCCAACAAGTTCGGCGCTATATCTGCCGTGCCGGCCGGCATTGAGGGGCTTTTCTGCGGCGGCGCTGCAGCTTACGGAGCGGCAGCTGTAATCATAAACGGGAAGTTCGGACGCACGGTACTCCCCATGGGGAAAATGTTAAAATAAAAGCCTGACAAAACAATAAAATAAGCGGTCTGGAAAGCGCTGCTAAAGCTGCCGGCCGCTTTATTATTTATTGGCGTAGATTGTTGCCGCTTCCTCGTGACTCAACTTGCCATATTTGATGCGCTGATTGTATCATAGGTATCAGGAGCATCATTTATCATGGAAGGTGATTTAGTCCCCCCCGGCCTTACCTACCTCGCTGACAATATTATCACGCGGCAGAATATACTCGGCGTTGCCAAGGAACAGGGCGCCCGCTGGGCGCAAAAACTTAACCTCCCCCCTCAAGCCGAGACCATATTCTTCGCCGGCTGCGGTTACCAGTTCTCGCCGCAGCTGGAAAAATTAATGTCTTTAGCCAGGGGTGTTGATAAAAGCGTAATCGGCTCCGAGCTGCCCATGCGCTTCGCCCGTTTTCAGAAAAAACTGGGGCTGAACCTGCCTGGTATCTATAGTAACGCCCTTTCCCGCGGCGCCACCGCCGAAGTCAAGCCTCTAGAAGCCGCCGTTAAGGTGCTGCGCAAACTTGGTATTCAGCCCGCCTACCTGGCGAAAAATGAGCCCTGCTGCGGCGCCACGCTTTATCACGCCGGACTGCAGAGTAAATTCGCGGAAAATGCCCGCCAGGCGTACAAGACGCTTAAGGACTCCGGGGTCAGGCGGGTCATCGGCGTGGTGCCCTACTGCACTCACGCCCTGCAGAAACTCTTCCCCCTTTTTATCAAGGACTATGACCTTGAGGTAAGGCATTTCCTGGAAATAGTCGCCGAGAAAATATCTCTCTATAAACTCCGCTACCCCCGCCGTGTCAGGGTCACTTATCATGACCCTTGCCAGTTAGTGCGTTTTATGAACCTGATAGAAGAGCCGCGCCGTATTTTACGCTCTATCGAGGGTGTTACCCTGGTGGAACCGGAATGGACGCGCGGTGAGTGGGCTACCTGCTGTGGGGGCGGGGGCGGCTTTGAAACGGTTTTTCCGGAATTGAGCCAGGTGCTGGCGGTCAACCGTGTTACTGAATTAATGGAAACCAAACCGGATATTATCGTCACCCATTGCCCCGGCTGCATTATGCAGTTAAAGGACGGACTTCACCAGATGAAAGTCGAAGGCGTCGAGGTGCTTGATCTCTCGGAGGTCGTCGCCACGGCGATGGAACAATGAAAAAACAATCGGACTTTAAAAGCTATAAGAAGGAAATCATGGGCGCGGCG
>MGMR01000075.1:10906-11117 GCA_001796495.1 Chloroflexi bacterium RBG_13_51_18 | reverse complement strand
GAAGAGTCTGTCCCGGAGGTCTGCCGTTTGTTCGATATAGACCCCTATACTTCGATAAGCGAGGGCACTCTGATAATCGCCTGCAAGGAAGACAAGGCTACGGATATCGTCAAGGAATTGCTGCTCAATGGCATTAAAGCGTCAATCGTCGGCGAGCTGACCAATCTGGACAAGGGCATGGTGCTGGTGGAAAAAGGTATGGAAAAGAAGC
>MGMR01000075.1:0-10791 GCA_001796495.1 Chloroflexi bacterium RBG_13_51_18 | reverse complement strand
AGGGGGAATATATTTTAAGGGGGCTTAGCCGAGGTGAACCTCCTTAAATGAGATAAAAGTCCTTTAAACATTAACTATTGAATATTATGCTGATAATGAGTAAGATTAAAGGCGCAACGGTGCCTTTCTTTTGACAAGGAGGCGGGAATGACTAAAGTATACCTGGACAACACCGCCGGCACGCCCGTTCTACCCGAGGTTAAAGAGGCAATGCTGCCTTTCCTGGGTGAGGTCTACGGCAACCCGCAGTCGCTGCACGACTGGGGAGATGCGGCGCGGATGGCGGTAGACGAGGCGCGGGAAAAGGTGGCGGGGCTTATCGGGGCTGACCCGGAAGAGATTATTTTCACCAGCGGCGGCACGGAAAGTAATAATCTCGCCGTTAAGGGACTGGCTTTAGCCCGGCAGACCCAGGGCAAGCATGTAGTCGTTTCCGCGATAGAGCATTTCTCTGTTTTGCACTCGGCGAGGACGCTGGAAAAGTGGGGCTTTAAAGTGACCGAGGTGCCGGTGGACAAAAACGGCATCGTCGACCCCGCGGATGTGAAGAAAAGCATCAAAAAAGATACGGTGCTGGTCTCCATCATGCACGCCAACGGTGAAATCGGCACCATAGAGCCGATTAAAGAAATAGCCAAAATAACGAAAGAGCTTAAGATACCCTTCCATACCGACGCCGTGGCCACGGCGGGCACGATACCCGTCAACGTTAACGAGCTGGAGGTGGACGCTTTAAGCCTGGCCGGCAGCCAGTTCTACGGTCCAAAGGGCGCCGGAGCTTTATGGGTGAGGAAGGGCGTAAGGATAATACCGCTTTTAGACGGAGGCATACAGGAAGACGGGCGGCGGGGCGGCACCGAGAACGTACCGGGCATTATCGGCCTGGGCAAAGCGGCGGAACTAGCCGCGGCGCAAATACAGTCCCGGATAAAGAAACTCACCCCCCTGCGCGATAGTCTGCTCAAAGGGCTGCCTTCGAAGATAAAGAACGTGGTGGTCACCGGCCACCCGCAAAACCGGCTGCCCGGACACGCCAGCTTCTGCGTGGAATTCATCGAGGGGGAGGCCATGCTAATGCTGCTCAACAGCAAGGGCATCGCCGTTTCCAGCGGCTCGGCATGCACCTCGCGGGCGCTCAAGGCTTCCCATGTCCTGCTCTCTATCGGGCTTTCCCACGAGATTGCGCAGGGCTCGGTGCTCTTCACACTGGGACTGGATACCGCTAAAAAAGATATCGATTATGTCCTGGAGACTATGCCGCCCGTCGTCGACCGACTGCGGCAGATGTCGCCTTTGTATGCAAAGTTTGTAAAGACTGGCAAAGGAGGCAAGTAAAATGCCGGTATACAACGAAAAAGTAATGGACCACTTCATGAACCCGCGCAACGTGGGTGAAATCAAAGACGCGGACGGGGTGGGTGAGGAAGGCAATCCTGTCTGCGGGGATATGATGACCTTTTATATCAAGGTCAAGGACAATAAACTGGAAGACGTCAAATTCAAGACCTTCGGGTGCGGGGCGGCTATCGCCGTCTCCAGCATGGTCAGCGAGATGGCCAAGGGCATGACGCTGGAAGAAGCGATGAAGCTTACGCCGGCGTCGGTGGCGGACAAGCTGGAGGGGCTGCCCAAGAACAAGCTGCACTGCTCCAACCTGGGCGCCCAGGCCCTGCACGAGGCCATCAAGGACTACCAGAAGAAACAGAAAACGGGAGGTAAATAACCATGGCCGGTAAAGAACAGACAACCGAAAAGAAGCGTTTCTGTCCGTACTGTGATGAAGAAATCGCCGAGGCGGCTTTTCCTTATTGTGAAGCCTGCAGTTTAAAAACGATACGCTGCCCAAAGTGCGGGATGTCAGTACCAGTCGGTAAAGAAAAATGCCCCAGCTGCGGCGCGGATATGAAAGAAGCCGCGATACAAGGAGGATAGAAAAATGGCAGAGCAGGAAAAAGTTGCAGAAAAAGAAAAGATGACCATCGTTGTTTTCAGCGGAGAACTGGATAAAGCCCTGGCGGCTTTTATGATAGCCACGACCGGCGCCAGCATGGGCATGGAGGTCAGCATGTTTTTCACCTTCTGGGGACTGAATATCCTTAAAAAGGATAAAGGTGTTTCCGGCGGCAAGGGATTCATGAAAAAGATGCTCAACTTTATGAACCGGGGCGGCCCGAAGCGATTAAAGCTATCAAAGTTGCATATGTTCGGTTTGGGGACGGGAATGATGAAGAAACTCATGCAACAGCATGCACTGCTCCCTATCGACGAGTTTATTATAGTAGCAAAGGACCTGGGTGTTAAAATGATACCCTGCTCTACATCCTGCGGGTTGATGGGGCTGGAGGAAGAAGATTTCTGTGAAGGGGTTGGCAGCATGGCCGGCGCCGCCTTTTTCATCAACGAAGCCCGACAGTCGAAGATAAACCTGTTTATTTAGTGAGAAGGAGCCAAAGATGAAAGCAGACTATACTATAGACTGCATGGGCCTGTATTGTCCCGTGCCAATTATTAAGACCGCACAGAAAATGAAGGAGCTCAAGACCGGCGAGGTGCTGGAAGTAGTGGCCGACGATAAAGGCATTAAACAGGACATGCCGGCATGGGCGCAGACCACAGGCAATGAGTTCCTGGGCGCGGAGGAGAGTGGCGGGGAAATTAAGGTTTACGTTAAGAAAAAGTAGCAATAACAGTATCGATTTTGTTGAAAAATGGAGGGGGCTATATTAAAAGCCCCCTCTAATATTTTGTATCTGAACTCCTGCTCTACATTATCGGCAGGAGGTTTTTAAGTTCGAATTCGGTCACCTGGGTGCGGTATTCGTCCCACTCCCGTTTTTTATTCTGAATGAAGGATTCAAAAAGGTGCTCGCCGAGGGCTTCCCGCACCAGCGTGCTGGCCTCGGTTAGCGCTATGGCCTCCGTCAGACTGCCCGGGAGCATGCCGATGTTGCGTTCTTTCCTTTCTTCGGCGGTCATTTCGTAGACGTTTTCCTCGATAGGAGCGGGGATCTGAAGATTGTTTTTAATACCATCAAGTCCGGCGGCCAGCATCACGCTGAAGCAGAGGTAGGGATTGGCGGCGGGATCGGGCGACCTGAATTCAATGCGGGTGGCTTTTTCGCGGCCCGGCCGGTATTCCGGCACCCGGATGAGGTCAGACCTGTTCCGCCTGGCCCAGGAGAGATACACCGGGGCTTCATAGCCCGGAACCAGTCGCTTGTAGGAGTTGACCCACTGGTTGCAGACGGCGGTAATATCAGGGGCGTGCTTTAGCAGCCCGGCGATATAACATTTGGCGTCTTTAGAAAGGTGATAGGAGTCTTTGGCGTCGAAGAAAGAGTTGCGTTCACCCTTGAACAAAGACTGGTGGACGTGCATGCCGCTGCCGTTGATGCCGAAGACCGGCTTGGGCATGAAGGTAGCGTAAACGCCGTTTTTCATCGCCACTTCTTTTACCACCAGGCGGTAGGTCATGACGTTGTCCGCCATGGTCAGGGCGTCCGTATATCTCATATCGATTTCATGCTGGCTGTGAGCGACCTCATGGTGTGAGTATTCTACCCCGATACCCAATTTTTCCAGCTGGATAACGGTCTCACGGCGTAACTCTATGGCGGCATCGTGCGTGGTCAGGTCGAAGTAGCCGCCATGGTCGAGGAATTCAGTTCCCTCAGAGTCTTTGAAGTAGAAAAATTCCAGTTCCGGGCCTACGTAAAACGTATACCCCAGGTCGGCGGCCTTTTTCAGGTTCCTCTTCAGGATATACCTAGGGTCGCCCTCGAAAGGCTCGCCGCCCGGTTTCAAGATGTCGCAGAACATGCGGGCGGTGGCGCGGTGGTCGGGTGGACTCCATGGTAATAATTGCCATGTATCCGGGTCAGGCATGGCTACCATGTCGCTCTCGTCGATACGGGCGAAACCTTCAATCGAAGAGCCGTCAAAGCCCATCCCCTCCTCCATTGCCCCTTGAAGTTCTTCAACGGTAATGGCAAAGCTTTTCAGGATGCCAAGTATGTCCGTAAACCATAGCCAGACGAACTTGACGTCATGCTCCTTGGCCATCTTCAGGATATATTCCGTTGCCTCTTCTTTACTTCTTTTAGTCATTGCTCCCTCCTGTTAAGGTCTTTATAAATACCGGGGTTAATTTTCTTCGCTTTTTAACCCCATACGTTTTCATTTTAAAGGGCAAATATTACGAATGGATTACGGAAAGGTTACATTTTCGTTAATAACGGATTTACCGGTGATTATCCCGCATTATTCATACCGTCAACAGATTCACGAGGTCAGGTGCTTTACGAACTAAACACCCTGTGCCTGATGTTCATAAAGTATTTAGAATGAGACCAGCCGTGTTTATGTTTTGTTTATATTTTTATGCATAAGATGTATTTGCATAACTCTGCAAGGAAAAGTGAAATGATGAAACGCAGGATAATCAGACGTGTCAGGCGTACAAGTTCCGCAGGGGGCTTTGCCCAGGAGCAGTCCAACGGGCTGACGATAGTTAATGCCGATATCTTTGACAAATTTAATTCATCGATACTCCACCTGGGCGATTTAAAAACACCCTGCCAGGAAAAGGAAGCCGTTGCGGCGGTCTTCGACCTGTCCGGTTTTACCAACTTCTGCAACCAGGTGGACGCCTACCTGGCTATACCTTCATTTCTCAACAGCTATTACGACTGGTTTTTCAATAGCGTAGTCTACGGTCTCACCGATGACGAGGGCGACAGCTCCCGTTTCTGGGCGGAGCTTCCTATACTCGTGAAATTCCTGGGAGACGGGCTGCTCGTCGTGTGGAACGCGCAGAGGATGAATGACGAGCAGATTTGCCGCCTGGCCGCCACTCTCTACAAGATCTGCTACGCCTACCAGGGGGATTTCTATCCCCAGATTAAAATGTCCGTCAACAAGCCGCCGAGTATTCTCCGCTGCGGCATGGCCAGAGGCAAGGTTTTCAGTATCGGCAACGGCAACGATTATATCGGGCATTGTATCAACAGCGCGTCCAGGCTGTCCAATCTTTCCCCATTGACTTTTTGTTTTCCCCACCGGGGCTTTCCGGTCCAGGAGGCTCTATCTCCCCAGTATGCGCAGCTTTTTGTGCCTAAATATGTGTCTATCCGCGGCGTCGGTGACAACGAGATGATTTGGGTGGTAAAAGAAGAATTTAACAAATTAACGGAAAAACAAAAGATGCAATTCCGCAGTGTTGAAAATACCATGGCAAATGCAGTAGCTGTATGATATAAACCATACTTTAATGAATGAGGACAATGAGATGGTTGATAGCCTTGAAAAAATAATCGGGAAAATGCCTGCCGGCGGCGTAGAGCAGAACAATCTAGCGAAGCTTGAAAAGCTATACGAAGCTAATAAAAAGTCACGCCTCATGGACATGCTGGAACAGATTATCACCATGACCCAGCACATGCTCAATGCCGAGGCGGCCTCGATACTTTTGCTCAGAAACAATGACCATGACCTTTACTTTGAGGTAGCCTCCGGCCCGGTAGGCAGGGCGCTGCGCCAGGTGAAACTGAATACTCAATACGGTATCGCCGGGCAGGTGGTCCGCACGGGCAAGCCGCTAATCGTAAATGATGTCAAGCGGAGCACCAATTTCCATAAAATTATCGATGATACTACCGGCTTCAACACCAGGTCTCTGGTCTGCGCTCCTCTAACCGTCCACCGTAAGATTCTCGGAGTTCTTGAGGTGCTCAACAAGCGCGACGGCAGCATTTTCGGCGAAGAGGATATGGAGTCGGTTGTTTCCGTAGCCAACACCGCCGCTATGGCCATTGAAAATACCAATCTCCACCAGACGGTGCTGGACGCCTATAAAAATACGGTTACGGCCCTGGCGGCGGCTATCGATTCCAAAGACAGCCACATGCGCGGGCATTCTCAAAGGGTAATGGAATACTCATTAAAGGCCGGGGCGGCGCTTTATTTCTCCCCGGAAGAAATGGAGAACCTGGAATACGCCGCTGTCTTGCATGACATAGGAAAAATTGCCATCGACTCCAGCATATTGAGTAAACCGGGCCCCCTGACACCGGGAGAGTGGGAGATAATGCGCGCCCACCCGGTAATAGGAGCCGAGCTCTTGAGGGAGATTCCATTCCTGGAAAAAGCCAGTGAATTTGTCCTCTATCACCACGAAAAATATGACGGCACGGGGTATCCGGACGGGTTGAAGGGTGAGGACATCCCCATGGGCGCCCGTCTGATTGCTATAGCGGACGCTTTTGACGCCATGACTATAGATTCTTCATACCGCGGCGCTTTATCCCTTGAAAAAGCCATCAAAGAACTCAATCAAAACGCCGGCACGCAGTTTTGCCCCAAGGCGTTAAAAGCCTTTGCTGCCGGAGTGCGACTCAACGGCGAACGAAATTAACATTAAGGATAATAACCGGGTGACTGGTAAAAACAGCTTGAATTAATCTTCAAGCGGGGAAAGATATGAATATCCGTATACTCGGCGCGCATAACTCTGAATCGTCCAGCAGCAGTTGTGTTACCTTTATAATCGACGACAAGCTAGCCGTTGAAGCCGGCGGCCTGACCGCCCATCTTTCCATCAGCGAGCAGCGGGATATCGAGGCGGTCATACTAACCCACCACCACATGGACCATGTCCGCGACATCCCCACCATGGCTTATAACTTCTACAACGCCGGCGTACATCTCAATATCTACGCCATGGCCGTCGTCAACGAGGTTATACGGACCCACCTGCTAAACGCGCTGATTTATCCTGAATTTCAGAAAATACCGGAAGGGCAGCCTATCGTTCGTTTTATGCCCGTCGAGCCTTATGAAGAACAATGGATTAACGGCTTTACCATCCTCCCCGTCCCCGTGCGCCACGCAGCGGCGTCCGTGGGTTATCAAATCAGCGATACTCACGGCATTGCTATTTTTTACACCGGCGATACCGGCCCTGACCTGGCAGAATGCTGGCGGCATATATCCCCGCAACTGCTGATGATTGATGTTACCATGCCCGATGGCCATGAGGATTTCGTCGTCAAGACGGGCCATCTTACTCCCCGCCTCCTCGAGCGCGAATTAATCAGTTTCCGCGATATTAAAGGCTATCTGCCACGGGTAGTTGCCATCCACATTGATGCCTCCCATGAGACTGAAATCAGAGAGGGACTCGCCTTAGTAGGAGAACACCTGTCTATCCCTATCGATGTTGCTTATGAAGGCATGCTGCTGGAGCTTTAGAGAGTCTTTTCAACCCCGGACGGCACCTGGTTTCTCCCGTTTTTTGCCTTCAATGCCGGTGTTTTCCGCCCGATAACAACCTGGAAAACCGGCGCGGCGGCTGTTTCCTGCATTATTTCAATATCTGCGCTTGCAATTATAGCTCCCAGATGTTAATAATAAAGGGAAAAACAGCCGGGCATCACCGCCGGCGATTCCATTAGTGTTTCCGCAGAGTACTATCCGGAGGCAACCGATGACGACAACCGATACGGCTGTGGCGGGTGAGAAGACGCTGAAAACAATCACGCTGTCTATCAACGGGGTGAAAATAGAGGTCCCGGAGGGGACGACGGTGCTGGAAGCGGCCCGCCGGGCTGATATCTATATCCCCACCCTGTGCTATTACCCCGACCTCGAACCGTATGGCGGCTGCCGCCTCTGCGTAGTTGAGATTGAGAAAATGCGCGGCCTGCCTACCGCCTGCACCACCCCAGCCACGGAAGGCATGGTCGTAACTACGGAGTCGGCCGCTATCAACGAGGTGCGGCGCTCCTCCCTGGAGCTTATATTAAGCACCCATCCCTGCGAATGCCTGGTGTGCCACCGCCGGGAGCGCTGCGGGCCTAATGATATCTGCCTGCGCCAGGTTAATGTTACCGACCGCTGTGTAACCTGCCCCTCCAACCAGAACTGCGAACTCCAGGAAGTCGTCGATTACCTGGGCGTGCACGAACTAAGTATCCCCCGGGACACCAAGCCGCGAGATATCGATACCAGCAATCCCTTCTTCGACCTCGACCGCAATCGTTGCATCCTTTGCTCCCGCTGTGTGCGCGCCTGCCAGGAGATAACGGGCGTCGGCGCTATCGATATGGCCAACCGCGGCTATGATGTCAAGGTCGCCACCTTCGGCGATAAATCGTTAATGGACTCGATTTGCCGCTCCTGCGGCGAGTGCATGGTGCGCTGTCCCGTGGGCGCGATGAAGCCCAAGGAAATTACACGACCGGACAAAGAGGTCAAGACCGTTTGCGCCTATTGCGGCGTGGGCTGTTCCATGTACCTGGGCGTTAAAGATAATAAGATTACCGGTGTCCGCGGCGACCCCGAGGGGCCTGCCAACCAGGGTCGACTCTGCGTTAAAGGGCGATTCGGCATTGCCGAATTCGTCAACCATAAAGACCGCCTGACCACTCCCCTTATCAGGAAGAACGGCATCCTGGTGGAAGCTTCCTGGGAAGAAGCCCTTTCACTGGTTGCCGAAAAGCTGGGCAAGTATCACGGCGACGAGGCGGCGATGATAACCTCCGCGCGGGCCACCAACGAGGATAACTACGTCATGCAGAAGTTTGCCAGGGCGGTGCTGGGGACGAATAACGTCGACCACTGTGCCCGCCTCTGACATGCCCCCACCGTGGCCGGTCTGGCCACCACCTTCGGCAGCGGGGCAATGACCAACTCCATCAGCGATATCGTCGATGCGCGGTGCATCCTGGCTATCGGAACAAATACCACGGAAGCCCATCCTATCATCGGCATGAATGTCCGCCGCGCCGTCCGCCGGGGCGCCAAACTTATCGTGGCCAACCCGCTGGAAATCGGGCTGGTGCATGACGCCACCATCTGGCTGCGGCACCGCTCCGGCACTGACGTGGTTTTACTGATGGGCATGATGAAGGTCATTGTGCTTGAAGGACTTATGGATATTTCTTTCATCGACAAAAGGTGTGAAAACTATGATGCTTTAAAGGAATCACTTTTAGATTATCCGCTCAACCTGGTTGAGGAAATAACCGGCGTCCCCGCAGAGACCGTAGCCGCTGCCGCCAGAATATATGCTGAAAACAGCCCGGCCTCCATTCTCTACACCATGGGCATCACGCAGCATACGCACGGCACGGACAACGTCATGGCCGTGGCCAACCTGGCGATGATCACCGGCAATATCGGCAAGCCCGGCTCCGGCGTTAATCCTTTACGCGGCCAGAACAATGTCCAGGGCGCCTGCGATGTGGGGGCTCTGCCGAATGTTTACCCCGGCTACCAGTCCGTATCCGACGAGAAAGCGCAGCAGAAATTCGAGGCGGCCTGGGGGACTAAACTGGACCCCAAGCCCGGAATGACGCTTTCCGATATCATCCCCGCCGCTCATGACGGCGGGATTAAAGCCATCTACCTCGTGGGGGAGAACCCGTCTTTAAGCGACCCCGACGGCAAACACGTACGCGAAGCGCTGCGTCGACTGGACTTCTTCGCGGTGCAGGACATCTTTCTATCGGAGACGGCACTGCTGGCCGATGTCGTCCTGCCGGCCTGCAGCTTCGCGGAAAAAGACGGCACCTTTACCAATACGGAGCGCCGCGTGCAGAGAGTCAGGCAAGCTATAGAACCCGTCGGCGACAGCAAGCCCGACTGGTGGATAATCTGCCAGGTCGCCCAACGCATGGGGGCCAAAGGTTTCGACTTCGACAGCGCTGAAAGCATCATGGAAGAAATCGCCCGCCTCACCCCCAGCTACGGCGGTATTAACTATAAACGACTGGAAAGCGGCAGTCTGCAGTGGCCCTGCCCCACGGAAGAGCACCCCGGCACGGCCATTCTCCATACCGAAATATTTTCCCGCGGCAAGGGGCGCTTCGTGCCGCTGACCTACAAGCCGCCGGTGGAAATGCCGGATGACGAATACCCGCTGGTGTTGACAACCCACCGCAGCCTGTTCCAGTACCATACCGGCACGATGACGCGCAAGGTGAGGGGACTGAATATCTTCCGCAAGGAAGAGCTGGTGGCGATTCATCCCGCGGACGCCAAATCACTGGATATCAGCGACGGCGAGATGGTGCGGGTAATATCCCGTCGCGGGGACGTAAAGGCTAAAGCGCTGGTAACGGACTCGTCTCCAGAGGGAACGATAGCCATGACCTTCCACTTTGCGGAAAGCCCCACCAATGAGCTAACCAATCCCGCCTACGACCCCGTGGCCAAGACACCCGAGCTTAAGGTCTCCGCGGTGAGGGTGGAGAAAATACGCCAGGCTGCTGCCAGTCCGGCATAAAAAAGTGTCTCTGGTCTACTCGAACGCGCCTTTTTGCCGCAGTGTGTCTATTTCTCCCTGCGACATGCCGAGAATATTCTTGCAGATATAGTCGGTATGCTCTCCGATAAGGACCGGCCGGCCCAACGCCGTCTTCACTGCCGAGAGCTTTATAGGGGCGGGGTGGTAATAGCGCAGCCTGCCCATGAAGGGGTGGTCAATCTCGCGGTAGAAATTGTAGTAGTTCATCTGCGGGTCTTCATCGATGTCCTGCGCGTTGGCGACGACGCCCGCTCCCACACCAACCTGCTGGAGCATTGCCTCCACCGCTTCCGGCGGGTAGTTTAAAGTCCATTCCTCCACCTTTTTATCAAGCTGGTCGCTGTACCTGACCCTTCCGGCCGCTTTAGAGTATTTCCTGGACTGCGCCCATTCAGGGCTGCCCATCACCTTCACCAGGCTCTGCCACTCCGCGTTGCTCATCACAGCGACGGCGACCCATCTATCGTCGCCCTTACAGCGGTAGA
>MGMR01000074.1 GCA_001796495.1 Chloroflexi bacterium RBG_13_51_18 | reverse complement strand
CTGACGCTCGACCACGTAATACCGCGCTACAGGGGAGGGCAGCACACCTGGGAGAATGTTGTCAGCGCCTGTGTGGAATGCAACCGTAAGAAAGCCGGGCGTACCCCGCAGGAAGCCCGCATGAAGTTGATAAGAACCCCCGCCCCGCCGAACGGCAGCCCGCTCTTCACCGTGCCCTACCACTACTTAAGCAAGCGGGACGAGTGGCGCAAGTACCTCTACCACTAACGATTGTGAGGTCTTTACTCACCCCTGCCCCTCTCAAACTCAATATTTATAACACCCTGATAACATTTGTTTGAGAGGGGGATAGTTTTATTTAAGAGGGGCTTGCGCCCCTCTTTGACACCCTGTGGGGGTAAAGGGGCGGCAATCCCTAAGACCGAGCAAGCCAATGATGGGGATTCTCACGGTCGCTTCGCTTCCTCAGAATGACAGCAGGGGCAATGACATTTAGTAAGATACTTCGTCGAGGGGCAGTTCCGCCGTTGCCTCGGAGTCGAGTTCCACCACCACCGTTTCTTTGAGCGGATTGCCCCCGACTACCGTCGCCTCCCCCATCTTGGTCGAAACGCGCTGGCCGACCTTGGGCATCTTCTCCTTCATCAACCGGTACTGCTCGCCCTCGTAAGCGAGGCAGCACATCAGGCGGCCGCACGCCCCGGATATCTTCATGGGATTAAGAGGCAGGTCCTGCTCCTTGGCCATCTTGATGGAGACTGGCGTGAACTCCGTGAGAAAGCTGCCGCAGCATAATTCCCGGCCGCACCGGCCGTAACTCCCCAGCAATTTTGCCTCGTCACGGCTGCCCACCTGCCGCAGTTCCACCCTCACCTTGAACTTGCCGGAGAGTCGACGCACCAGCTCTCTAAAGTCCACCCGCTCCTCCGCGCTGAAAAGGAAGGTCAGCCGACTGGAGTCCAGGCTGTACTCCGCGGAAAGCAGCTTCATCGGCAAATTAAGCTCGGCAATTATCTTGCCGCATTCGATTAGCGCTTCCTCCGCCCTGGTGTTGAGTTCCTCTTCCTTGGCGATGTCATCCGGTTCGGCTTTGCGCACCACCGGCGAGAGCGATTCACCTGTCTCGTTGACCTCTATCTGCCCCGGCGCGATGACCACGTGCCCCAGCTCCATCCCGCGGCTCGTCTTCACCACCGCGTAGTCGCCGGCCGCCAGGGCGATTTCCCCCGCGTCGAAGTAATATATTTTACCCGCTTTCTTAAACCGTATTCCTGCAATATTAGCCATATGTTATGCCCCCGGTGTTACCGGGAGGCTTTTCGCCTCCTCTCCTGGTATATCGAGCATTAGCACCTCGAGGGCCAGCCGCGCATTCACATTCTGCTTTAGCTGTATCCCCGCCGACTCAATGCTCCGGATGAAATTTCTTATCTTTGTTAGACTGTAATTCGCGGACATTTTAAGCAGTCCGTCTTTCCTATCGATATTCGTAATCATGTCTTCACAGCCCAGCTTGACCAGCATCAGGTCGCGCCAGAAATCACGCCACCTTTCAAGCGTATCGTAGACCGCCCTCCGGTTCTGGCTGTATCCGCCGGCTATCCGGGCGGCGTAGGCAAAGCGTTCTTCGTAGCCGCCTTTTATAATATCTAATATCTGGTTCAATTCGTTATCATGCTGTTCCAGTATTTTCCCGTCGCTGATGGCGGAAATCGCCCACCCCGGGCAGCCATGAGAAAGCCCCGCCAGCAACCTGGCTTGCCCAGCATCAATGCCCTGTGTTTCTATCAGGGCCTGGGTCTCTTCCGCTGGCGACATCGGCTGCAGCTCAATACGCTGGCAGCGGGAGACGACGGTCGTTAGCAGCCTGGTTTCATCGGCGGCCAGCAGGACAAACGTCACTCTGGCTTCCGGCTCCTCGAGGGTTTTCAGCAGGCGGTTGGCGGCCCCTATCGACAGCAGTTCCGCCCCATCGATGATAAAGACCTTGTTTTTACCTTCGAAAGGCGGCAGGCTGGCATCGTGTAAAATACCGTCGATTTGTTCGTTACGGATTAGCTTGCGCTCGGCATCTTCATCTTCGTTATAATCCAGCCCGATGACCTGCACGTCGCTGTGATTGCCCGCGGCAATCTTCAGGCAGGAATCACATTGGAGGCAGGGCTTGTCTTCCGCCTCGCAGTTGAGCGCCTGCGCCAGGTTGATTGCCAGCGTCATTTTGCCCACGTGCTGCGGCCCGATGAGCAGGTAGGCATGTGAAAGCGCATTAGACTCTATACTATGCTTAAGCAGGGAAACCGCCCGTTCATGTCCGATTACCTGCCACATGGAAAATCTCCTCGTTAATCCAAATCCCGCTGCATCAGGTCTTCCACCGTCTCGCGACGCCGGATAAGACGCGCCTTGCCGTCCTTGACGAAAACGATAGCTGGACGGCACATCGAGTTATAATTGTTCTGCATCGGTATAGAATAAGCGCCGCTCCCCGATACCGCCAGGATATCGCCGGCCTTAAGTTTGGGCAGCATAATATCATAAATCAGGACATCTCCGGACTCGCAGAGTTTACCGTAAATCGTGTATTTGTTCGTATTCCTGGCTGAGACTCTATTCGCAATAACTGCTTCCTGCCGGGCAAACTCACCATACATCGCGTAGCGGATGTTATCGCTTATACCGCCATCCGTCGAGACATAGGTGCGGATACCGGGTATTTCCTTGATGACCCCGACGGTATATAGCGTCATGCCCGCTCTAGCGGCGATTTTGCGTCCGGGCTCGACAATGAGCATAGGCGGAGTTAGCTTTAACTCGCGGCACCGGCCGGTAATTTTTTTGGCTATTGCCTCAGCGAAATAAGCAACAGGCGGGGGCACCTTGCCTACTAAATACTGCACCCCAATACCGCCGCCGATGCTTAACGTACGTATCTCGAAGTTATACTTTTTCTTCAACTCGGCGGCATATTTCAGGACGGCGTCGATAGCGTTCAAATAGGGTTCAACCTCGAACAAGCCGGAACCGAGATGGAAGTGGAAGCCGTCTACACCGAGGTTTTTCGCCAATAGAGCTGTCCTTACCGCTTCGTCCCAGTCGCCCCTGGGCAGGCCGAATTTGGAGTCGGCGATACCGGTGGTATTATACTTATGGGTATGCGGGTCGACGCCGGGATTCAGTCGTATTAATATTTTCACCTTTTTCCGGCCGGCTATTTTAATAAGCATATCTAGTTCCTGCAGGTTGTCCACCACGATGTGACCGATATGGTATTTCATAGCCATATTAAGTTCATCAAAGGACTTGTTATTGCCGGGGAAATGTATTCTCTCCATGGGGAAACCAGCCGCTCTAGCGATACTCATCTCACCGCTGGTGACGATATCCAGGTCGAGCCCCTCTTCGGCAACCAGCTTTAACATGGCTTTGGCGGTAAATGCCTTGGGAGAATAGGCAATGATGACCTTGGGGTAGCGCTTGCCGAACTCCGTCTTATACTCGCGGCACCGACTGCGCAAATCCGTCTCATCGAAGACATATAAAGGCGTACCGTATTCTTTGGCCAGGGCCACGGTGTCGCAGCCGCCTATGGCCAGGTTGCCCTTATTATTCACCTCCGCCGTTTGCGGAAATACAGCCAGTCTCGGAATATCACTCTTTATTACCATGCTTTACCTCACACCTTAATGTTAGCAGTGACTACCTGTGAAGTCAATGTGATTGGAGACGAGTTTTCCCTGGTCGTTTTATCAGGAAGTTTGATGACAGTACCAGTTGATTTGTGTAAAATGAATGAAGGGGTTTTTTACCCCGCGCCGAGAAGCCCCCTTTGAAACCATATGAACAATAAACCAGACCAATTCCGGGGCGATGACGACGGCACAGGCCGCCCGAAGTACAGCGGCGGCGTATTGTCTTTCAGCCTGTCGAAAACATTTGCCTCTTTTAAAAATCCCCTCTATCGCCTGTACTACCTTTCAATGGTGGGACACTGGTCTTCCCTGAACATGCAGATGCTGGCGCGCAACCTGCTGGTCTACCGCATCAACGCGTCCGGGGCTATCCTTGGGGTACTGGCGCTGGCCGGAGCCATACCGATGATTATAGCCGCGCCGATAGGGGGCGTGCTGGCGGACAGGATACAGAAGAAGAACATAATCCAGATAGGCCAGGTATTATCAATCGTGGTATCACTGGCAACGACGCTGGTAATCGTCTTCGGCTATCTGGGCCCGGAACACCCGGAGTCGTGGTGGGTGCTGGTAGTAAGCGCGGCGCTGCAGGGAGGGGTAATGGGCTTTATGATGCCGTCCCGGGCGGCAATTATATCTGAAATCGTGGGCCCCGAGCAGCTGATGAACGCCATATCATTGAACAACATGGGAATGAATGCCTTCCGGATAATATCTCCCGCCCTGGCGGGATTCCTCGTCGACCTCGTAGATTTCTGGGTCGTCTATGCCGTCATGACGGTCATGATTGTGTTTTCAACTGTATGTATAATGCTGGTGCCGCCCACATCCGCGCCAAAGGATTCCGGAGGTGCGAATCCTGTAAATGAAATGATCGAGGGATGGCGGTACATCCGCAGAGAGAAAACGATATTACTTCTACTCATCTTCACGGTTTCCGCCACTGTACTCGGTATGCCGTACATACACATTTTGCCCATGTTCACGGAAGATATCCTCAAGGTAAGCGCCACGGGCATGGGGGTGCTGCAAACAATCTCCGGCGTCGGGGCTATCGTCGGCTCGGTTATTTTAGCTTCACTGATGAACCGCAGGAGGGGAATCATACTGCTTTTATCCGGATTGGTATTAGGCGTGACATTAATCGGGTTCGCTTTTTCCAGCTTGTGGTATCTATCGCTGTTCCTGGTCATCTTCATCGGCATGGGCAGCACCATACAGACAGCGTTGGGCAACTCCCTGATACAATTTTACTCCGATGCCGCCTACCGCGGACGGGTAATGAGTTTTTTCATGCTGGGATTCGGCTTGAGCAACCTCGGCGGATTTTTTGCCGGCATAATAGCGGAAGGAATCGGGGCGCCGCTATCGGTAGGCAGCCTGGCGGGGGTATTATTGATAATGACACTGATGCTGTTAGCGTGGTCGCCCAAACTACGGAGATTGGACTAAAAGGAGTATTTACTTGTACGAAAAGGTGATACTGGACAATGGCCTACGCCTGATTACCGCCACCATGGCGCATACGAGGTCGGTAGCAATTAACTTCTTCATCGGCACCGGTTCCAGGTACGAAAGCGAGGAGCAGAACGGCATCTCCCACTTTATCGAGCACGTATGCTTCAAGGGGACGGAAAAACACCCCACGTCGACGGATATTTCCTCGGTAATCGAGGGGGTGGGGGGCATGCTCAACGCGGGGACGGACAAAGAGCTGACCGTTTACTGGTGCAAGGTGGCGGAACCGCACTTCTTAAGCGCCCTGGACGTGCTGGCGGATATCCTGCTCAACTCCAAGTTCGACCCGGCGGAGATAGAAAAGGAGCGGCAGGTCATCATCGAGGAAATCAACATGTCGTTAGACTCGCCGGGGCAGCGTGTCTCCATGCTTATCGACGAGATATTGTGGCCGGGGCACCCGCTGGGGAGGGATATCGCCGGCAGCAAGGAAACGGTGGCGGCGATGACCAGGGAGATGATGCTTGATTACCTGGCGGGGCAATACCAGCCGCAAAATACGGTGCTGGCGATAGCCGGGGCGATAGATCACCGGGAGACTATCGACGCGGTGAACAGGGCAACGGCGGGATGGGGAACCCCCCGGCCGCCGACCAAATATGCTCCCTACCGCAAAAAGACCGGGCGGCGTGTGCTGATAGAAAAACGCGATACCGAGCAGACGCAGCTGTGCCTGGCTTTGCCGGGGGTATCCATGGTACACCCGGAACGCTTCAAGCTGGACCTGCTTAATATCATCCTCGGCGAAGGCATGAGCAGCAGATTATTCACGGAAATCCGCGACAAGCTGGGACTGGCCTACAGCATCCAGAGTTATTCCGAGCATTTCCTGGATACCGGCGTGATGGCGATATCTGCCGGAGTAGACAATAAAAACCTGGCGGTAGCGGTAAGGGCCATCATGGCCGAGTTGGCACGCCTCAAGGAGAGAATACCGGAGGCGGAGATAAGGAAAGCCAAGGAACTCTTCAAGGGGCGGATTATGCTGCGCATGGAAGACAGCCGCAGCGTGGCCGGCTGGACGGGCAGCCAGGAAATTCTATTGGGGGAAATATTGACCGTCGACGAGGTGATTAACATCGTGGACGCTATTACCGCCGGGGAACTGCAAAAGATATCCGGAGAGATTCTGAAAGGGGAGGGGCTGCATTTAGCGG
>MGMR01000073.1 GCA_001796495.1 Chloroflexi bacterium RBG_13_51_18 | reverse complement strand
CGGAAAGAGAAAAAAAGTGGCCGGAATCAACCGGAATCGGTGGCCACTTTCAACCGGAATCAGTGGCCAGTTTCGATCGGAATCAATGGCCACTTTGCACCGGAATATGCAGGGGGAGAAGTCTGCCTTGCTCATATTGCCTTGATATTATCGCTGTGCTTCAGGCTGAACCGGTCGGATTGGAGGAGCGAGCGGGCATAACTCAGCGAACAAAGGGGGGAGTGGGGCCAACTCGATAAGAATCAATGGCTTAGCCTGTTAAGTCTTTTGTTTCCTAAGATTTGCCTTTTCCCGTTAGTGCTCGTTATTGTCCAGTATTTCTCGTCATTACTCATTGTTTTTCGTTGTTTTTGACAACAAGTTGGCACTATTTTGGCACCGGTTTAGAGCTGGGTTCAACTATTGACCGATCGTCCTTTTGCTCTCTTGGCTCATTGTGCTGGCCGGGTTATCTCGGGGCAACAATAGAAAAGGGGATTTCCTTAACGGCGGATTTGCCCGAGTTATCATCGGTCACGGCGGCCCGCAAAACATAATTTCCTGGCTGGAAATTCTTCAAGCGCAGCGACGTCCGCATGCCGCAGTCCGTCTGGACAGAGGACTCGATCGATGGCACCGGAATCCGCGCTATTATCTTGTCGGCCTGGATAAAGGCATATTCAGCCCGTACCTTGTTCTTGCCGGTAGCTTCGTCAAGTCTCAGGTTGTAAGCCTCAAAAAAAACGCCCATCTCATCTCCAGTCCGGAAAATTCTCTCGGTGTTGGCACACAGGACGGCATCCTTTAGGTCTTCTTTTTCCTCTTCGGGCGAGCGTTCCGCCTGGGCGTCTACTTTGAAAAGAATAATCTCGCTCATAGCCGGGCTGCTGGCTGAAAAATCCGGAATAGAAACCGGCTCGTGGGACGTGCCGACCTTCCCTGTGTAGTTATCGAGGATAAGCAGGTGGAGACGATAGTCCCCTGGCTCAAGCGAAAAAGAGGTCTGGAACTGGAAGGAAGTATCTAGGAGCCCCGCCAGCTCAGTCGCCGTCTTCTTGAAATTGAAGTCCTTGCTGGCTTCGAAGACGACTTGGCCGAGGGAATTGCTGACATTAACCGTAAGGTTGAGGGAGAAAAAATAGTCGAATTCACTCCTCTTTGAGGGGATAGAGGAATAGGGAATTGCCAGAATAAGAGGTACCAATGTTTTTTTGTCTAGCCCCTTAAATGAGAAAGTCCCGTACTGAAAGGGGATGAGGTTATAAGTCACTTGGGTCGTGATAATCCCTTTGAGCTTTTCCATGTTCTCAAAGGGATTCTTCATGGCTTCGGAAATTGTTTCCAGATAGTCAAATTGGAACGTCAGTGTGCTCGGGTCGAGGACTTCTTTCCTTCCCTGGGCCATGTTCAGCGTCTGATCAAGGACGTAATTCCCGGTCCCGAACTTATCGACAAAGGTTAACTCCAGGTTGTAGGGAAGGCTGGGGTTGGGAAGACCCCAGTATTGCCAAGTCTCCCTGGGTCCTTGGGAGATAGTCAGGACTGACGTAGAAGGATTCAAGTCTCTCTCAATTTCTTTGGGCGGGCCAAGAAGTATATAGAAGCGGCCCCGGTCTGTTCGCCAGCCTGGAATACCACCGACTCCAAAAAACTTGTTGGCAAGGGCGATCCGGCGATAATACTCGAGCTTGAACTCATTCTCCGGCGTCTCTGGGTTGGGATCGCGTTTTTTCCAGAAGGTCTCGATGAACTGCCCACGGTCGAGTTCCGTCGGCAAACTGAGGAAAACTTCCTTTTCCCGGGCCGTTATAATGTAAAGGACCACTTCTTCCAGCCATTGCTTTGACGCTTCGCTTAAGGGCTCCTTGGCCTGTTTCGGAGCCGGCGCCAAGTGCTCAAAAGCCGTTGGCTTCACTACGTCTGCAACCGAGATCGGTTCGGCAAAATTAGGCAGCGGAAGGGTAGCCGTGATGACTATCAAGAGATTCAATAGCAAGGACTTTGTTCGCATGGCCGCCTCTATAGAATGGTTTAATCAAGAAACAAATATAGCACAAATAAAATCAAGATTCGCTCTTTTCGGTTTTAGAAAAAGGGGGCGCCCTTTAGAACAATTACTGGGCTAAAAATGAAATCAGCTTTTTTTGATTTGCTTTATTTGTTTGGCCGTGACTAAAATACCTGCGGCTTAAAATACTCTCCAGGACGTCTCAGAATCGTCGCTTTGCACAAGTTGATCAGTCATTAGGAGGTCAAGCATGAAACCTGAGTTGAAAAACGCTTTGCCCTGGAAAAATATTATCGTTGCTTTTTTTGCCACTTTGTTCTTGGCAGTTTTTCCATTTGCTGAGAACACGCAGGAAGAAGATCAATCCCTATTAACCTTGGATCGTCTCTTTAGCAGTCCGGAATTCAAGGGCCAAGTACTCTATTCCTTGAAGTGGCTCAAGGATGGTTCCGCTTATATGAGGCTCGAGGATTCAAACGCAAGGCCTGGAGAGAAAGACCTTGTCCGCTATGACGTCGAAAGCGGAAAACGCACTATGGTGATCTCTTCCGAACAGGTTCTTCTTCCCGGCAAGTTGCATCCTCTAAGGATAGACGACTATGAGCTTTCTCCCAATGAGCAGATGATTCTTTTGCTGACAAACTCGCAGCGCGTTTTTCATATGACATTCGGAGATTATTGGATTTTCGATCTGGCCAAAAATGAACTTTGGCCAATCGGCGGGTCCTCTCTTCCTCAGACGCTTACCCTGGCGACATTTTCTCCCGATTCAAAGAAGGTTGGATATGTCAGCGAGAATAATCTGTTTGTTGAGGATCTTGGCACTCGGCAGATCATTCCTCTAACGAGTGATGGGTCCGAGCAGGTCATCAACGGTAGCTTTGATTATGTCTATGAAGAGGAATTCTTTATTCGCAATGGATATCGTTGGAGCCCGGATAGCCAGACAATTGCATACTGGCAACTGGATTCTACAGCCGTCCCGACATTTTATATGATCAACAACACCGATTCTCTCTATCCTCGGCTAATTCCGATCAAGTTTCCCAAGCCGGGAGAAAGAAACTCTTCCTGCCGCATTGGATTCGTCGGGATTAGGGGAGGAGAGACGCGGTGGCTTGAAGTGCCAGGCGATCCTAGCAACAATTATATCCCCCAAATGGACTGGGACGGGAATTCGAAAGAGCTCGTTTTTCAGCATCTCAACCGCGCCCAAAACAGAAATGAGCTGATGTTGGGAGATGTGACCACCGGCCAGGTGAGGTCCATCCTTACGGATAGCGACCAAACCTGGGTTGAGGCAGTGCCCGATATATGCTGGCTCGAGGGTGGCCAGAAATTTATCTGGGTCAGCGAACGGGATGGTTGGCGGCATGTCTATCTTGCCTCGCGGTCGGGGGACAAAATGAGGCTCCTGACTTCCGGCAGTTTTGACGTGGAAAGCATTGCCGGCGTCGACGAAAAGAATGGCTGGCTCTATTACACGGCGTCACCCGAAAATCCAACCCAGCGTTACTTGTTCCGCACCGCCCTGGATGGCAGAGGAAAGACCGAGCGAGTAACCCCGGAAGGGGAGGAGGGGACTCATGTCTACTGGCTTTCCCCGTGTTCCCGCTGGGCGGTTTATACGTATTCCCGCTTCGGCGTTCCGCCTGTAACCAACCTCGTGAGACTGCCCGAACATAAAGAGATTCGAGCGTTGGCGGACAACCGCCAACTTAGAGAGAAAGTGAATTATCTGAAAAAGGGACCTGCGGAGTTTTTCCGGATTGATATTGGCGGCGTTCTTCTTGATGCCTGGTCCATGAGACCTCTGGATTTTGATCCCAAGAAAAAATACCCCGTCCTATTTAATGTCTATGGAGAGCCATGGGGGTCGACAGTGACAGATCGCTGGGAGGGGGACGAGTATCTGTGGCACTTGCTTTTGACCCAAAAGGGGTACATCGTGATGAGTGTGGATAACCGGGGGACAAGAGTCCCGCGGGGCCGGGCCTGGCGAAAAAGCATCTATCGTCAGGTCGGGATTCTCGCTTCGGCCGAACAGGCGGCCGCCGTCCGATCTATTATCAGGCAATTTTCCTTTGTAGACGAGGAAAGGGTCGGCGTCTGGGGATGGAGCGGAGGAGGGGCCATGACCCTCAACCTCATATTCAGGTATCCCGACCTATACCGAACCGGAATGGCCGTGGCTCCCGTGACAAATCAAAGGTTTTACAATTCCATCTACCAGGAGCGGTATATGGGCACTCCGGAGAGCAACCCCGAGGGATACGAAAAGGGCTCTCCGGTCACCTTCGCCGGGCAGCTCAAGGGACATCTCCTCGTAGTCCATGGGACCGGGGATGACAATGTCCACTTTCAAAATACGGAGTCCCTGGTCAACGAACTGGTGAAACACAACAAGCCGTTCACGATGATGACTTATCCCAACCGGTCTCATGGCATCTGGGAAGGAGAAAACACGACGAGGCACCTTTATGGGCTGCTGACCGATTACCTGATCCAGAACCTTCCACCCGGTCCGCGACTTCCTTAGGAAGCCCGGCCGGCAGGTGAACGCAGTCCGGGAATTCCCGGCATTTCTTCGGAAAGGAGTCAAGAGATGAGAAGGCGAATTTTGGCGGGTGTTCTCTTATCCCTGGCGGTTCTTGTCTTCGGCCTGACGGCGAATGCCGCGCTGCAGTTTGACAGAAGCGAGTATGCGGCGAGGCGGAAGAACCTGATAGACAAGATCCCCGGCGGCCTGGCCATCATTTTCGGGGCGCAGCATGTCACGGGATATACCGAGTATTTTCAAAACAACGACCTGATGTATTTCAGCGGCGTCGAAATCCCCAATTCCGTCCTGGTCATCGACGGCGTCAACAAGGATAGCACCCTCTTTTTCACGATCAGCGAGCGGGAGGCCCAGGGAGAAAACATTAGCCTAGACCTGGTTCGGAAACCTCAGGAATACACCGGGATCGAGGGGTGCCATCCCGCGGAGGATTTCTCAGGCTACCTGGCGCGGCGGATCCACGAGGGAGTCGGAACCGTCTATACCTCGTTCCTGCCGGAAGAGCTGATGCGGGAATGCGCGGAGGAGAAATTGTGGGTCCTCCGCGAGGACATGATCCGCAGCGAATGGGATGGACGGCTCACCCGGGAGCTTCAGTTCATCAAGCTCTTGCGGGAACGATTCCCCCAGGCCGAGGTCAAAGATTGCTCCGTGATCGTCGCCGATCTTCGGTCGATCAAGTCGGCGGCGGAAGTGGAGGTTTTGCGCCGCGCCGGCCGGATCGGGGTCAAAGCTCAGATCGAGATTATGAAGGCAACACGGCCTGGGATCTATGAATATGAGCTGGCGGCGCTCTTCGAATACGTCTGCAAAAAGGAAGGCGCCCAAAGCCTGGCCTACAACGTCATTATGAGCTCGGCCGAAAACCATCCCTTCCTGCACTACTATAAGCACAACCGGCGACTGATCGACGGGGACTTCCTGGTCGTCGACGCCGGGCCGGATGTCGCATACTATGATGTCGATATCACCATATCTTATCCGGCCAACGGAGTTTTCAGCCCGCGCCAGCAGGAAATCTACGAAGCCTGCCAGGTCATCGAGGAAACCTGTCTTTCCCTTTATCGGCCGGGGATTACGTGCGAGGAAGTGAACGAAAAGGTCAAGGAAATCCTGGCCCAGAAAGGCTATGACCTTTCCAAGGACTTGTTCAAGATCATGGTCCGGGGAGGAGGATGCAGCCACTACGTGGGAATGGCCGTCCATGACGTCGGCGGCGCTCCCCGGGGTCCGCTCAAACCCGGGATGGTTTTCGCCTGCGACATACTGGCCGTCTTCGCCGGGGAGAACCTGGGGGTTCGGGTCGAGGACACGGTGCTCATCACCGAAAACGGCTGCGAGAACCTAACGGCTGGGATCCCCCGCAAGGTCGCCGAGATCGAGGCCTTGATGAGACAAAAGGGAATTATCCAGATACTAAAAGACCAGAAGGCTTATCTCCCCTGAGAGTCCCCGGAAAAGGGGAGCCCCTAAGGATTCAAAGGATTTGATTGATATAATTATAGGTTATAGAACTACTTGATTGCCTCAGAGGCTTTCGCATAATACTTATTGACGTACTTTTTCTGGACCTTGAACGACCAGTGGACATCCCGGACTTGGGCAGCAGCTTCCTCTTTCCGCCTATCTTTGATCAGTTCAATCAGAGCTTGATGTTCTCCGATTGAGGTCTCTTCCCATTCTTTGACGAATCCTTTTTGGCGAGGGAAATCGTACAGCCGTTTCTTGAGTGTCTCGACAATCCTGACTAGGTTTTCGTTTGCGCATCGATTCAAAAAGATGTAATGAAAGTCGAGATTCTTTTCATAATAGAGGTCAAAATTATCATTATCGATCGCCTTCTTCATTGCTGCATTCAGCTTCTCCATCTGCCAGATATGGGGCTCTTTGAGATTGTTGAAAGCGGCAAGAAGCGCCGTGCTCTCGAGGGCACCGATGATTTCGTAGTAATTTTTGATATCTTGGAGGGTCAATATATTGACCAAAACCTTGCGGCGGGGAAGAATGGTCACGAAACCTTCCATCTCAAGCTGCAAAAGAGCTTCGCGGAGAGGCGTTCGGCTCACGCCGAGCTTCTTGGACGTTTCTTCTAAGTCAATTGCTGAACCAGGCATGATCGTGCCGTTTCGCAGCTGAACTCGAAGGTATTCATAGACCTGCTCTTTTAACGATTTGACGTTCAATATGCCCTTAGCCTGCATAAGCTCCATTCCCTTTCTTTGCCTAGCAAGCAATAAGAATATTAGATATAGGCAGCTATGTCAACTCGCCTTCTGCTTTCCAGCGAAAAAACCCAGATAATATCATAAGGTAATTAGGATACCACTCAAACGGTCTATCTTCTGAGCAGGCCAAAAACAGAGTTTGAAAGAGCTACTCCCACGAATCTATATGCCTTGTAGATGCAGGAAGTTATTCGAGATATTGCCCCTGAGCCAAGTGAGCGATGCCTAGCTCTTTCAGCTTGTCAATAGGTACCATCATGGTTACCGTGACTAGACCTGGGAGGCGTCCGATCTCCACTCCTCCCGTCAGAGTTACCCAGTTCTTTACTGCTTCGGGGCTTATCCCCGCGAGTCTTGCCATACGCTCTACCCCACATCTTACCGCTTCATTCAAGTTGGATCCACTACCGATAACTTGGATGGGCAATAAGTCCTTTTGAATGGCGAAACCAAGTCTGTCTGCTATGACACCAGCCTTTCTTAGCTGATCGTCATTATATAATCTTGCCAGGAATGGAAGATCTTCCTTATTAGGCAAAAGTATAGGGCCATCCAAGTTTAGCCCTTTGATTAACTCTACTTCCAGGGTCACTTCTGCGCTTACGTCGGTTGTATGGCCGGCGATTTCCCCATCCCCCTGCATAGCATGCACGTCACCCACCACGATGCCTGCTCCAGGCACCTTAACTGGAGCAATAATGATGGCCCCCTCACGCACGTTGTCAATGTCCATGTGAGCATCGGTGCGCTTGGCCTCATCCGCTTTGGCGATGGCCAACTTAAAAGGGGCGTCTACCAGGAAAACGGTAAGGTCTCCAGCGTTATGAGAGCTTGGCATATCGACGGCGGGGATGGTCCCTATATTTCCTATCATTGGCCGAACTCGGGCTATGATTCCAGGAGGAAGATCGGCCAAACTTAGCAGTGTTACGGGGTATGACAGTCCGTTCCTAGGAACAGCTGAATATTCGTACGCTTGTTTAGCGATTTCTTCTGTTGTCGCCTTGGGAACAGTCACCCCAATGCTACGATCCTCGTCGAAGATTATAGTATAGCCATTAGTAACCCGATAGGGGATGCACGGCGTACCACAGATCTTGCAGCAGATGGCTTCGGGTCCTGTTCCCTTAAGTTCCGTGGGTGGATTGATTGTTCCGCATTTCGGGCAGCGCGCGGCGATGTCGGCTTCCCCAATGTAGCGGCCCTCGATAGCAATTTCTGTGCCGGATGCGGTAGCTAATGCTAGCACCTTTATCCTCCTGATCTTGATGGCTACGGAATCGCCTACCTCTGCACCTTCCACGGATACTGGAATTGTTAGAGTATGCCCACTTTTTAAATGAGGGGTGATCATCGGTCCGAAACATGCCGCCTCTGGGGTGGCAATGATGATTCCCCCGCTTTGTATAGGTCCAATCATCTTGCAGGAGGGACCAATAACGTCCACGATCTCGTTGGCAATGACTATCTTTTTGGCTTCTGTTGCTTGGGCGTAGCTTAGACCTAAAAAGAGTGACACTAAAATCAATAAGCTAGCATTCATTATCTTTTTCATTTTCCTCCTCCTTTTCTTTTTTAAGGGCATTACGCTTCATTATTGATCAACAGGATAAGCACGGTTTTAAGCTTATTGATCTGGAATCAATAAAATATAAATAAACCATTATTTCGACAAATGTCAAAAGCTTTGGTATTATTTACAAAATGCTGAAAAAAGAATTGAACTTTAATGACGGCGATGTCCTTAGCTGTTATTGGATTATGATATTTTTCGCAGAGTAATTTGTTTAGGAACTGACCGCCAGTTGACATATATAAAAATCTAATATATTAAATATGATATGCTGGCAAGAGAAAATTTACAAATAAAAACTGGAGGTAAATTATGAGAGCTGCGAAAATTGGTATTTGCATCTTTTTTGCCGTGCCTTTGGTCATTTTTGGCCTCTACGGGGAGGTGGATAAACAACCAAAGAGCTTAGTAATTGCAGGCGCAAGATTAATTGACGGGACCGGCTCACCCGCGTTGGATGATGCAATAATTGTTATCACCGGAGACAGGTTTACGGCTGTTGGCCCAAGAGCAAGGGTTGTTCTGCCCAAAGATGCCGAGATTATTGATGCAAAGGGGAAAACGGTTATTCCTGGATTGATCGATGCTCATGTTCACTTTACATACCCCACATCAGACTTGGAGTGCTTGTTGGACAATGATGCCATTGCAGCCTTTCGGGCAGGCTATTTTCTTCATCAATACCTGATAGCGGGAATTACCACAGTAGAAGATTTGCTTTCTAGAAATAATGTCGGAATCGTCGCAAAGAAGGCTTACCGTGAACGACTGTTTATTGGATCTCGTCCCATTGTTGTCGGTCTAGGTATTACGTGTACAGGTGGTCATGCGACAGAGGATGGGAGAGGTAGAGTGATAGAGGCAGATGGACCGGCAGAATGGCGCAGAGCGGTTAGGAAGAATATAGATATGGGAGCTGACCTTATAAAGATTTTGCCACCCTATTCAAGAGAGGAGATTAAGGAAGCAGTAGAAGAAGCCCATGCATGGAAAAAGCTTGTTTTAGTCCACCACTATTTTTTGGAGAACTACGATTTTACACGATGGGCAGTCGAAGCGGGTGCCGATTGTCTTGAACATGCTCAATGGATTCCGGACGACCTTATCCAAGAGATAGCTGATAAAGATATTTTTTGTGTCCCGACATTATCAGTGTTCCAGAAATTAGCTGATGTTACTAAGAAAAGCCACCCAGAGGAGCAGGAGAAGATAAGAAGATATCAGGAGTCGACAGAGATTTTTAAGAAGCTAAAGGCGGCAGGCGTAAAAATGGGCGTTGGGACTGATTTTGTTAAGGATTTTATGGTCGAGTATCCCGAGGTATATTTTGAAGAAATTGAAAGATTTGTTGAGAATGGATGTACTCCTATGGAAGCCATCACAGCAGCTACGAAAATCAACGCGGCAATCTGCGATGCATCTGACAAGATAGGGACTATCGAAAAGGGAAAATTGGCAGATCTTTTGGTCATTGAGGGGGATCCACTGAATGATATAAGAGCTCTCCGTCACGCTCAAATAATCATTCAGGATGGAAGAATTATTAAACAATAGAGCTTTTTTATACGCAGAGTTATAGAAATTTTGATATATGGTTTTTTAATTCTTACCGTGAATGGGCAGTATCAATATTTGCTGGTAAATTGAGGGTAATCCCAACCCTCTTCTGTTCGCTGCCTGGGCAGTAAGGAGGTTTCGATGGGACTCATTCCTTCAGACCGATATCCTCTTTGGATACTTATTTTTTTTGTGTCCTTCGCATCTGCCGGTTTTCTAAGTCTGGCTCAAGAGTCCGTTATAGAAGGAACTGTTGTTGACGGCCAAGGAAACCCCTTGAAAAATGTAAAGATAGTCTTCACCGATAAAAGCCTAGGAAACAAGTTCTCTGTTAAGTCCAATAAAGAAGGTAGATTCATGAGGGTAGGAATTCCGCCCGGTCAATATATCATTTCAATTGAACAAGACGCATATTATCCTCTTAATAGCGAATTCACAGTTGACACTAGCGGCAATAAAGGCGTTAAGCTTATTTTTGAGAAAGCGCAGGCCAAAGTCGAGCAAGATCCGGGAATTGCCGAAGGGACAAGATTCTTCCAAGCCGGTCAATTCGAAGAAGCGATTGCTGCTTTTCAGAGGGTCATCGATCGTTCCCCAGATAATGTCGATGCCAACTATGGGCTCGCTCTTAGCCTTCTAAGGACCGGACAGCTGGATGAAGCCATAGGCTACCTCGAAAAAGTCAAAGAATTAAAGCCGGACTTGCTGGAGGTCTATCTCGGTCTTGGAGAGAGTTATTTCAAAAAAGGCCAGAACGACAGGGCCTTGTCCCATTTTGATAAGGCACTTGAACTTCAGCCGGGTAACGCCGAGGCTTATTACAATATCGGAATCATCTATTATAAGAATAATGAAACTGAGAAAGCTATCCAAAACTTCCTCACTTCGAAAAGTATAAAACCCGAGTTCGCCGTTGCATATTACCAGTTAGCGCTAGCTCATATCAAACAAGGGCAAATGGCAGAAGCAGTGGAGAATCTTGAAAAATACCTTGAGCTCCAGCCCGATTCTACCTTGGCCGATCAGGTAAAAGCCTTAATTGCACAGATAAAGAAGTAGTTGAAAGCTCCAGCGGGTGAGGAACCCAAGGAACTCCATAAGCCTTATTTTCCAAGTCAAACACATTATCCGGTTGGACGTACGTAGTATGCCAGAGGAGAGAGCCTTTTCTCCATCTATCTCTGATCATCGGGCCCTGGGATTCTGCAGGGATGAAGAAAAATAATAGGGGATACCTTTTTGGAATTAAGACCTTGAGGTTTCATAAATTAAGTGCCCAGATGTGTCCCATTATCGATATACCCACGTATGAACGTGCAGGTCCTTGGCTTTCGGGAACATAATTGGAAAACTTTAGTTTGCTGGAAATATTGATGCCAAGCAAAGAAACAAAAAAGTGCTTGACATTTGCTTTTGAGTGGGGATATATTTTGAAACAAATATATGATATATCTCATATCAACTCACAATGGAAGGAGCAAACATGAAAGATTTAAGGAAATTAGTTTTTGTGGGTTTATTGGCAGTTGCCGCATTGGGCTTACTGGGCACAACAGCTATGGCCCAAGTGACGCTAGCTGCTCTCCAGGGAACGGTTACTGATGAAGAAAACGCACCACTGCCCGGAGCAGAAATAAACCTAAAAAATATTGAGTCAGGATACTCCTATTCTGCACTTACACGCCCTGACGGGACTTTCAGGATTTCGGGAATAGATCCCGGAAAGTACGAAGTCGATGTATCTTTGTCTGGTTTTACAACTGCAATACGGAAAGGAGTGACATTCAACGTTGGTGCAAACATTACGCTGGACTTTAAGCTAAAACAGGCAAGCGTGCTAGAAGAGGTCTTAGTTGAGGCAGAGGCCCCCATCATCGAGGTCACCAAATCGGAAATTAGCTCGGTAACGGGACGCAAAGAAATCGACGAACTTCCACTCCTCGATCGAAGTTTTACCCAGTTGGCACTCCTCAACGCTGGAGTCACCGGAGCATCGGCCCAAACATATGGCTGGGATTCCCTCCGTGCAGGTGCGCAGCCGCAGGGCAGTTCAGAAGTGCGCGTTGATGGCGTCAGCAATGAATTTGCCTATTACAACGTGCAGAGGTCTGATCTGCCAGCCGACGCCATCCAGGAATTCCGGACGCTTGTCAACCAGTTCAGCGCAGAATACGGTCATGCCTCCGCAATAGTTGTGAGCGCCATCACACGGTCTGGCACGAATCAATTCAGAGGCCGTATCTATGAATTTTACAGGGGTGAGGCGTTTGATTCCAAGAATTATTTTGCCAGGGACATCGAAAAGGAAAAGTATTCACAACACCGGTTCGGTGGCTTTTTTGGCGGTCCGATTGTAAAAGACAAACTTCACTTCTTCATCTCCTATGAAGGTACTAGAAAAGATTCGTACGCGGTTATTAGCTCTCCCCTCGTTTCATCGGAATCGATTCCGGTAAATGAAGATAATAATCAGGTGATGCTCAAGCTTAACTACCAGTTAAACGAGAAAAACATGCTGTCCTTTAGGTACACCCTGGATTATCCCATCACAAAAAATGCTGGGGTCGGGGGATTCAACACCAGAGATCGGGCTTATGATGATACCAGAAAAGACAATGTCTTTCAGGCGAACTGGACTCTGTTTCCGACGGGCAATACTATGAATGAAGTAAAGACACAGTATTCCAACCGTTTCTATGAAACAATCGGAAACGATATCTCGGCCGGGCCCGACACTTACCAGGTTAACAGGCCCTCAGGAAATTTTGGCAAATACTGGGGGAATCCCATGACATGGCCAGAGAAAAGATACGAGATTATAGACCATTTCTCTATCTTTCTCGGCAAACACAGCATAAAGCTCGGTTTCGATTTCAACTATATAGACAGCAAGGTCACAAGCATGTGGGGATATCCTGGGATCTTCGAGTTCGACACAGACGAACCCTTTGACGCCAGCAGCGCGGCGACCTATCCCTACCTATTTTATTGGAACGCCCTAGCACCCAGCACGGAATGGTTCAGGTGTAGGAGCATTGCCGGCTTTATTCAGGACAAATGGCAGCCTGTGCCCAGCCTGACTTTCAATATAGGGTTGCGGTACAGCCACTATTATTATTATCAGAATCCCAACCAGGAGCAGTTTAAGACAGATAACAAATACAACTGGGACCCCAGAATCGGATTCAGTTGGGATGCTACAGGTGATGGAAAGACTGCCATCAGAGGTGGAATTGGAAAATATACCAATGGCACAATGGGCAATACCGTCTACGTCTCAGTGATAAGCCAGGCCGAATACAGTATAAGGTTTATAAACAACCCGGGGTATCCAGATCCGTATCAGCCCAACCCCTTCTTTCCTGGCGGCGAACTGACTTTCCCTGCGGAATTGCTCACTTTTACCCAAGGTCCTACTCCATATAGCATTCAGTATACCCTGGGAATTGACAGGGCGTTGTTGCCAGATCTATCGGGGAGTGTAGATTTGGTTCTTTCAAAGGGCTATCACCTCTACTGGGCTATAAACTATAACCCGATGATTAACGGCGTGCGTCAAGATCCGACCATCGCAAATTGGTATGACCTCCAAGCCGGAGGAAAATCCAACTACAGGGGCGTATACTTCACTCTTAGGAAAAGGTACTCCAATGGTTGGGCCCTTGAGGTTAACTATACGCTTTCCAAAGGCGAGGCCAACGTCGAGGCTGGAGACACAAACTATGCCACCAACGAGCTGGACAGGAGCGTAGATTACGGTCCGGTTGACAATGACGCCCGCCATCGCGTGAACATCTTCGGCTCGGTAGATCTGCCCTTAGGCTTCACACTGAGTGGAATCATAGCCTACAGGTCGGCGCTCCCGTACTCGATCTATACCGGAAATGATGACAACAATGATAACTCATGGATCGACTATGCGCCTGATTATCCGTTCAGGAACGCGGCCAGGGTAAATAGTGATTCTTATTTTACCTTTGATGCAAGGCTAGCGAAGTTCATTGACATCGACCGTTTCCGTATCCAGCTTTTCGTCGAGATGTTTAACTTAACCAACGCTGTCAACTTTACCGTGCCTGTGGGCAACATGACAAGCTCCTTATTCCAAGAACCGACCGAAGCTGGTTTTCCACGACTCGTCCAGCTGGGTGTAAGGTTTGAATTTTAGGAATAAAGAAGAAGAAAAGAAGAAGAAAGGTAATAAATAGAACAACAATTCCTTTCCAGCAGGAATAATTGGAGGGGAGAAGTTGAGTTCAAGGGGTGCGTTTTGATAATAAGGTTCAAAGACATAGATGATTATTGCACCTAGTACTTAGTCTCCATAGCCAAAATAAGGAGGAATTAGATGTATAAGAAAGGGAAGAATGCTGTCATGACTCCCATGTTAGCTGCTTTATTACTTCTCCTATTCTCGGTAGGTTATGTCTCAGCTCCATCGGCATCGTCAGTTTCGGTGTTAGTGAATAAGTGCAATTCTTTTATGATAGGGAAGGACGCCATGCTCGATGGATCTGTCGTCTCCACTCAAACCGCCGGTTGCGTGAGAATTTGGCTTGTCCCAGCTGCATCACATGGTCGTGGCGATACTCGCGTCGTCAAAGGTTATAACGAATATGATAAAAATAGGTTGGAAGTAGCCCCCCCTGTTCGATCAGGCCCCACTCAGGAAATACCCGAGGTCGAACATACCTATGCCCATGTAATGGGCGATTGGTGGCCTATTATGAACGAGAAGCAAGTGTCGGTTGGTGAAACAACGCTCGGAGGAGGTTGTCGGAAAGAATTAAGCCCTTCAAAGAATTCTGATGCGATACTGAGGTTAACCGATGTAACAAAAGTTGCTTTAGAAAGAGCTTCAACGGCAAGAGAAGCTATTGAAATCGTTGGCTCTCTCATGGAGAAGTACGGCTGGAACGCTTGGCAGCCAGAAGTTGGAGAATTCCTTTCATTAGCTGATAAAAATGAAGTTTGGGCCTTCGAGATCGTTCCCGCTGGGCCGAACTGGAAGAAAAATTCTGGCGAACCAGGCGCGGCATGGTGCGCAATGAGGATTCCGGATGACAAATTTGCGATAAGTGCCAATGAGAGTATCATCGGTGAAATTGATCTAGCGGATAAAGCAAATTTTATGGCATCGTCAAACGTAAAATCGTTGGCTATAAAACATGGGTGGTGGGATCCCAAGGGAGGGAAGCCATTCCGGTGGGACCTGGCATATTGGGGAAAAAAGTCGAACAATATTCGCGTGTGGAGGGCACTCAGTCTTGTTGCTCCCTCCCAGAACCTGAAGCCAGACGCAGATGGGTATCCCAATCCTATCAAGCCTGACAAGAAACTCACTATTTTGGATATTAGAAAAATCTTAGCTGACCAACTAGAAGGCACAGAATTTGACCGCACCAAAGGACTTGCCGCAGGACCTTTTAGATGTCCTTGGTGGCCAGCGGGAACGCCAAATATGAGGGATACGATTCCAGATCTAACTGGTCCATCAATAGTCATCAGTCAGAGCAGGAATTGGCTCCCAGACCCGATAGGGGGAGTTATGTGGGTAGGGATTGGGGGATGGGGTGATGCCACTGTCTATGTCCCCTTCTATGCCGGGGTCACAAGACTTCCTAAGGCGTATACTACAGGAATCGAAACTAATTTTAGCTGGGACTCTGCTTTCTGGATATTTAACCTTGTGGCAAATTGGACTCGGCTCCAGTATGAACACATGATAAAAGAAGTTCAAAAGTTGCAGATTGCACTGGAAAGTCGTGAACTTAATAGGCAAGCAGCAATTGATGAGGAGGCCTATAGTTTATACGAGCAGAATCCATCTTTAGCTATAGAGTACTTGAGTGCCTACTGTGAAGAAAATGCGAACCGCGTTCTAGATACCTGGCGAGAATTAGCCGCTTATCTTATAACTTGGTATTATGATAAATCTTGGGTTTCTAAGGTACATGAGGCTCCAGACTGGTGGCGTGCACTTTTAGAGAAAGCGCAAAAGTAAATAGTCAATTGCCACAGTCGGATTTGCATAATTGCTCTTCTATCTGGTTGGAAACCTTAATACTATAAACCTATGTTTGGCCGAATTTTTGGCCTATTGATTTTTTTAGAGCTTCATAAAACTTGAGATATAAGGGATAGAAGTTTGGCTTGTGTACAATGATGCTGGACTGTCTCTTTACCTACCGGCCGGCATCATTTTGTTCTCTTCTTTTGGGCAATGTGAATGTATTCAAATTAAATTTGACTGGCAAGCTGTGATTCCTGCAGAGGCGCCAATATTGCCGAAGTTTGGGGCACGGCTAATCGTGCGGTGCTAGATCGTGAGCTAAAGGAGGCCTCGCTTGCTGAACGAACAAAATCAGGCCGTTTTGAAAACGCCGCAACTCCCGATCACGGGAGCATTGGCCATAAGGGTCTTTTTGCCCTTTGCCTTTGCCTATGTACTGTCGTACGCGTTTCGTGCAATCAACGCGGTGATCGCAACGGACTTGATGAGTGATTTACAGCTGAGTCATAGCGATCTCGGTCTACTCTCCAGCGCCTACCTCATTGCCTTTGGACTGATGCAACTGCCTCTTGGGATTGGCCTCGATAGGGTTGGGCCGCGTCGCACTGAATCATTGGCGTTGTTGGTCGCGTGCGCTGGTTCAATATTATTTTCGTTGGCGCACAACTTCAGCATTCTATGGCTTGCCCGGGCTTTAATTGGGGCTGGGGTTTCGGTTTGCCTTATGGCGGCATTAACAGCATTCCGGGCGTGGTATCCGGCGGACCGTCAAGGTCAGCTAGGGTCATTGATGCTTGTGGCGGGCACGTCCGGAGTACTGCTGACTACAATACCGGCGCGGTCCCTGTTGCCGGTTGTGGGCTGGCGGGGCATATTTGCCGGCATGGCGGTGTTAATGGTAGTGGCTATTGTACTGATCTGGTCATTGCCGCGGATTGCAGAAAGTCCGTTGCGGGGTCGTAAACTGCCTCTACAGATTGCCTTGCCGCAGAAGACTGAGACCAGGGGCTACAGTATGATTTTTAAGCATCCTTATTTTTTGCGGACAATGCTGCTGGGTGCAGTCAATTACGGCGGTTTCACTGCCATTCAAACTCTATGGATCGGCCCCTGGATGGTGGAAGTATTGGGTCATTCTGCTATCGTAACGGCAAGGATTCTCTTTTGGTTTAACCTTACACTTCTTGGCGGATTTGTTTTCAACAGTTATCTAACACCCAAGTTGGAGCGCCGTGGAATTCCGGTAATCCGCTATGCATTGCAGTTAATGGCAGTGGGGCTTGTTGTTCAGGCAATAATTGTTGCGTTGGGCGAGCGTGGCGCTTGGTGGTTGTGGCTCTTTTATGCTTTAGCTTCTACATCTTTGATCCTGGCGCAGTGCACTATTGGACCGGCTTTTCCTAAAACACATGCTGGCCGTGCTAACACTGCTCACAACACGCTATTGTTCGCGGGCGCATTCGTCTGGCAATGGTTGATGGGTGTGGCGATCGATGCGTTAAAGGGCTCTGGCGCGAGTCCTCAACTTGCGTTTCAAGTAACCTTTGCGGGGTTTCTATTAGTGCAGTGCCTGGGTTGGGCATGGTTTTTCATTGCGCCAAGGGTTATACATTCAAATAAAATGGAACAAGCCAAGGGGAGCGGACCCTAAATTGATTCTCCAGCACAGACAGCAGCAATCTCCTTTTGTCCATAATTCGGCAAGAGTCCATTCCAATTACATTTGCTTCAGAGGTTCTGGAAAGGATAATAAAGTCGGTTATTTAGGAGAAATGAGATGAGCCTACTTTTTAATTTGAGGTTTTTTACAGCGGAAGACATAAAGCGCGTATTGCCCATGCATGAGGCGATTAAAGTAGCCAAGGAAGCTTTTATTCAACTTTCCTCTGGGCAGGCAGTTGTCCCGCCCCGGACGCATCTTGAAATCCCCGAGTATAAGACAACGACTCTGATAATGCCTTCCTATCTTCCCAAATGCAAACAAATAGGCCTCAAGGTTATTTCCTTATGTGATGATAACCCCCGTAAAGGCCTGCCACTTGTATATGCTCTTATGTTTGTCCTTGACGTCTCTACAGGAGTGCCGTTGGCAGTCATGGATGGAAGTTATTTAACCGCCTTGAGGACTGGGGCAGCCTCGGGAGCGGCTACAGATGTACTGGCTAGACAAGATGCCCAGGTAGCTGCGATCTTCGGGGCGGGTATTCAAGGGAGGACCCAACTAGAAGCCATAGTTGCTGTTCGGCCGATCAAGAAAGCTTATATTTTTGAGTTAGACGCTGAAATAGCTAAGAAATATATCAACGAGATGAGGGAAAAACTCCTCTTGGATATTGAGATTGCTGAGTCGTCACAGGTACTTAGACAGGCCGACATTATCTGTACGGTTACCACATCTGGGTCTCCAGTTTTCGTTGACCGAGACCTGAAGCCTGGCGTGCATATCAATGCTGTTGGGTCTTATAAACCTCATGTGCGCGAAATACCCGGCGAGACTGTTGTTAGGGCTAAGATAGTAGTTGACCATAGGGATTCAAGCCTGTCTGAGGCAGGAGACTTAATCATTCCCATGCAGCAGGGCCTTATAGACAAAAAAAATATTCAGGCTGAGATTGGAGAAATCCTAGCGGGACTAAAGCCGGGGAGGAGTTCTGAGAGCGAGATAACTCTTTTCAAGTCGGTGGGCAATGCTGTTCAGGATCTAACTGCAGCCAGTCAAGTGTTATCAAATGCAGAAAAAATGAAGAATGCCTATCATACAATTAATAAGCTTTCTCACAATTGTTCATAGCCATATCATCCCAAATCAATCTGATGCTGCCTCCTGGCAGCATCCCCGTGCCTGGAAATCGAAAAATTTCAGCTAGAATTCCTTGCCATTTCCTCTAAATTTGCCCACGATCTGTCGCAGATCCGCCGTTCCCTTTATCGCGGATTTTCATTTAGAGACTTCATCGCGGAAAGCGTGATCGACGAGGGATACTTCGCCGAGTGGTGAACTGAATTATGCGCCACTATAGCCTTCACCTCATCATGGTTATTTCCGCCCGTGTTAAGGTTGCGTTCGTACTCGGGGAAACTGCTGCTGCTCACCTCGACCCGAAGCCGGTGGCCAACGTCGAAGTAGTTGCTTGTCACGAGCGGCAGTAGCGTGACCCTATACACTTTCCCGGCTTCCATCCACACCGGGGGCTTGTCGTACCCCTCCCGGTAGCGCATGCGCTGGATGGATTCGTCCAGAGTGAAGGCCCGGCCATCCGGATAGACATCGATGACCTTCACCGTGAAATCGGTGTCCTTGACGTCCGACGACACGTAGAGAGTCGGCGTCATCCATCCGGTGACCTCAAGTCCCTTATTGAACGGGGCTGAGGTATAGACCAGGACGTCGGGTCGCTCTTCAACCTTGCGCTGGTCGTAGGAGCCGTCAATTCCCCCCGCATTTCCCGTCGTGCGGTAGCCTCCCCGCGTCGGGACCGGATCCATCGGGTCATAGGTGAACTTGTCCGGCATATCGGTCGACGGTGGCTTTAGGACAAGCTCCCCGTCGCCGTTCAGCGTGTTGGCCTTGCCGCCACTCGATAGGTAGAACGTTATCGGCTTCGCGTCCATGGGCGGCCAAGTGTCCGACTTCTGCCACCTATTCATCCCCATTGTATAATAAGACACCTTTGGCAAAGTATCGAGCATGGTGCTTTTCTCACCCTTGAGGAAACGGTCAAAGAAGGCGTACATAATTTCCTCGTAATTAAGCCGGGCATCCCCCATGTCGCGCTCACCGACGATTGTCTTCTCTGTCGCCCGGGTGAACTGGCAGTGCCCGACCGGGGCGATGATAGCCCACTGCTGGTTAGCCGCCTCTCCTTTCGCCGTCCGCCGGACGAAATTATACATCTCCATGTTGGGTGCAATGGCGATGTCGTAATATGACATATACCACAGGCCCGGAACGTTGATGCGCATGTTGTCGTGAAAGAGCGCGCCCTTATACCACCTCGGGTCGTTTGGGGTGCGCTTTATCATTTCTCCGCCGCTTCCCACGGATATAGGATCTGCGAAGGGGCCCTTCGGTCCTTCCACCGCCTTGAGGATATCCTGGACGGGGAGATGCCAGAACGCCTTCGACCAGACGACCGGCGGCATCCGGGCCGCGAGGTCCCAGGCTTTGGACAAGCGGATCAGATCTTCCCGGGAGGTATCCGGCGGAAACATCGGACGCTGCGGCTTCTGGTTTCCGTAGAACCATTCGATGTTGTACATCATGAAGACGCCGCCGCGGTACCAGTTCCCCTGTTCATAGAAAGGGCCGATGCGCCCGACGCCGCAGCCGAAGCCTTGGGCGTTGAAGGCCGCGTACCCCGGGAGGTCTTGGGCTACGGCGCCGATCTGCCACTCGGCCGTCGATGAACAGCCAGTAGTTCCGACTTTTCCGTTTGACCACGGCTGTGCGACGATCCAGGCGACCTCATCCTCGGCATCCGTGAAGGGAAAGCCGAGGACGTCCCACTCGCCATCGGAGAAGAACTGGCCGCGCTCCTGCATATCGACCCAGGCGTAGCCGTGCTTGACCGCGTTGAGCGCCCCACTCATGTCCCGGGGACAGCCGCACGAGATGTCCCAGTAGTTGAAGTTGTAGGGCGTGCGCACCCAGATCGCAGGGTATTTCTTGGAGGAGTCCTTCGGGTAATAGACGTCAGCAGCGATGCGGACGCCGTCGCGCATCGGGATCATTAACTTTCGCTCGATAACGGCGAGTGAGACGAGCTCGTTCTCGACTGCCCAGCGCTTCGCCCTCTCCTCGTCAGTCATAGGGGGGCGGGGCTGAGCTAGCAGTGGGGTCATAGCCGAATTGACCGGTACAATGGCGGCCAGCAGAATAAGGATAAGCGTGCGGGCGGAGCGCGTTTTGAGCGTAATGTTCGGAGTAATCCTTTTTTGATTGGATTTATTCATATTGTTACCTCCCTTGTTCAGAATAATGAACTGCTTCCTAATGAAAGTCAACGATGAGGCAAAGCTCAAAGGTCATCCGGTTCTTGCTTGCACTGCTGTCTTCATTACATCTTATAAGAAAGAGGATGGTATTGGAGTGGAATCCGGTCCGTCTTGGCCAACTTGACTGGCAGTCAAGAGGTCGCCGGTTCGATCCCGGTCAGCTCCACCAGCTGCTTTTCCTCCCTCCTTTTTGATTGATAGGAAACCGAAATAAATGAAAAGGTAATAAATTGCCTTTGCCCGGTTGAAAACCTCGGGTAAGTGAGATAAAACTCTACGTATGAAGAAACATCAGAGGAGCCGCTGAGGATTGGAGTATGCGATCTTTTGGTGATTGGCCTCGGTCCC
>MGMR01000072.1:6220-19892 GCA_001796495.1 Chloroflexi bacterium RBG_13_51_18 | reverse complement strand
CACTCTGCCGGAGGGATACGCCCATTCCAACTTCTGGTCGGCGGGCATCAACACTCCTCCCACCATACGCAGCCTGGGGGGCGGAGGCTTTCTGACCGACTGGGATTTAAGAACCAACCTCGAAGGATTGTATGTCGGGGCAGGCGGAAACCTCTTCGGCGGCGGCTGTCACGGCGAGTCCCATACTACCGGCAGGTACGCCGGCAGGCACGCCGCCCATTACGCCAAGACCGCCCCCGAACCGGTCGCCGACAGCAGCCAGGTGGAGGCGGAGAGAGAGTCGGCTTACAATGCTACCCGTCAGAGCAAAGAGGGCAACGGCTGGAAGGAAATCAACGCCGCTATCGCCCGCATCATGCGCGACTACTGCAATAGATACAAGAACGAGCAGACACTGAAGCTGGGCCTGCGACTTCTGAATGAACTCAAGACCACCGAGCTTGCCTCGGCTTATGCTTCAAACCCTCATGAGCTGGGCAGGCTCCTGGAATGCCACTCCTTGATTTCATTGGGAGAACTGGCTATGAAGGCCTCCCTGGAAAGAAAGGCTTCCAACTCCATGCTGGATTTCCACCGTCTCGATTATCCAACGTTAGACCCGCCGGAGTGGAATAAGCTTTTACCCATTCGCCAGGAGAACGATAAGGTCAAGGTCAGAGACCTGCCGCTTGACTTCCACCTCAAGGCCCCTTATGCCTCTTCCTACGCGGAGAACTATGAAAAGCACCGCGGATAATTAAGATTGATTACTGATACTCTTAAAGGGAGATATGTATATGAGCAATAAAGCCTATATGGTACCCAACCCGCCTACCCCCAATAAGGCCGTGGCCTTTAATCCGGATATTTGCATCGGCTGTAACCTGTGCGTCGATGTCTGCCCTACCGACGTGATGATGCCCAACCCGGAAAAGAAAAAACAGCCTATCGTCGTCTACCCGGAAGAGTGCTGGTACTGCGGCGGCTGCGTCGAGGAGTGCCCCCGATCTGGCGCTATCACCATGCTCCACCCCACCCAGCAGCGCATCTCCATGAACTGGAAACGCAAGGACACCGGCGAACTTTTCCGCCTGGGTATGAAGAATCCCCCGCCGCCCAATACCAGGCCGCCTTCGGGGGGCTAACGTTTTACCCTTGCGGTATATTCACGCAATGAGGCAAAAACATAATACTCCCATTCAATGATTTGTCAAGCACGAAAAACTATTTTTTAAGGGGAATATTTAAATAGCGTCCCATCTCAAGACGCCGCCCTTTTCCCGGATGTACCCCAACCCCGGAAAAGTGAAATGCGTGGCAAAAACAAACGTCCCGTCTCTAGCCGCTTTAGATAATATGCCGCTCCTCGTTTTTATCGCCTCGGCCGCGTTCACGTCGAAAGCGGCGCAATGCTCCGGTTCGGTAAACTCCTTTGGTGAATGGATGATGTCACCGATGCATAAAAGCCTTTCCCCACCTGATGTAATATCTACCATAGCGTTGCCCGGCGTGTGCCCGTGTGAGGGCACCATTTTAATGCCGGGTAAAATCTCGTGATTGTCCGCCACCAGCTTGAATCGGTCTTTAAGAGACACCAGGTACTTTCGCGCGGGCGCGTAAAAAATGTTTTGCGTCTCATTATCGCCCGGCCCGGCTTCTATATAGTCCCATTCTTTCTGGGAAATTATATACCGCGCGTTGGGAAAAACCGGCTCATCCTTTAAATTAAAAGTGCCGCAAACGTGGTCGATATGTCCGTGGTCGAAGATGATGGTATCGATATCCCCCCGCCCTATCCCTTCCGACTCCATGTTATCCAGCAACTGGCCGGCGGTGCCGGCCTGAAAAGCCTCCCCACAGCCGTTGTCCACGAGTATCTTGCGGTCGCCAGCTTCCATATAAATACAGTTCAACCCGAACGTTTCACCCGGGTCCGCAAGGCAGCCGTCGCTGAAAATGATGCATTTGAATTCCCCTACCGTCAGGTGATACGCTGTTTCGGACATCGTTATTTTCCTCGCAAATTTAAGTCCCCGGACATATCTGATTATATCTCCCCCGGTGCCTATCAATCAACGCAGAAAAACGCATTTTTCTTTTTTTGACATTTTTTATCATTGTATTTACTATTAAGGCAAGCAAGGGATTCACCATTGCGTATATATTTTCAGTTTAGAGGTGAACATGGGATTTTCAAATATCAGGTTCAGTATCCAGCTTTTTGCTTTTTCACTGTATTTAAAGCTGGCGGCCGCCATACATCCCTCTTTCAAGGCCAGGCTTAAAGAAAAAGACCTTATAGTGCAGGTAAAGGTCCTGGATAATTCCGTGGGCAGGTATTACATTTTCCGCCACGGTAAAGTCACTTCCAAAAGCGGCATCCACCCCAAACCCGATGTCTGCATGGGCTTCAGCGATGCGGCCCTGGGCTGCCGTCTCCTGGTGCCGTGGCGTGACCAGCAGGAACAGACCGACTCCATGAAACAGTTCCGCCTGACGCTGTCAGGGCCGGATGAATTGACATACTGGTTCATGGAAACGATAAGCCTGATGCTAAACGCCGGCATAAAATGGGGCACGGACATGGGCAGCGGCGTCAAAAGATATGTCAATAATTCAAACGCAGGTTCCATGTTCGTCTACGTGAAAGACGGCAGGATAATACGGATTACTCCCATAGAGTTCGATAAAAGTGACGCGCCGTCTTTTACCATCGAAGCCAGGGGCAAAAAGTTTACCCCGCCGCGGAAAAGCACTCTTTCTCCCTATGGATTTTCCCTGAAATCTACCGTGTATTCGCCGGACAGGATTTTATACCCCATGAAACGGGTCGATTTCGACCCGCAGGGCGAGCGTAACTGTGAGAACCGGGGAACTTCAGGCTATGAGAGAATCAGCTGGGATGAAGCCCTCGATATTGTGGCTAATGAAATCAAACGCGTCAAGAGAGAATATGGCCCGGGTTCCATTCTGTCCAGCACCCCGTCCCACCATACCTGGGGAAATGTCGGCTACTACTTAAGCACACACCGCCGGTTTATGAACGCTATCGGGACGACGCAGGTAGTAGCTAATCCGGATAGCTGGGAGGGGTGGTTCTGGGGAGCTACCCATCACTGGGGAAACAGCATGCGGCAGGGCGGCGCCGAGGGCTACGGGACGGTTGAAGACGCCCTGAAAGACTGTGAAATGATGGTCTTCTGGAGCAGCGACCCTGAATCTAATCCGGGGTCTTATGCCGCCTTCGAGAGCACCGTCCGACGCCAGTGGCTGCAGGAGCTCGGCGTTAAAATGGTGCACATCAATCCCTATTATGACCCCACCGCCGCGCTGATGGGCGGAAAATGGCTGGCTCCTCGCCCGGATACGGGCAATGCCATGGCACTGGCTATCGCCTATGTCTGGATAACGGAAGGCCTGTACGATAAAGAATACATCGCTTCACGCACTACCGGGTTTGAAAAGTGGCGGGATTACATCCTGGGTAAGGAAGATAATATCCTTAAAACCCCGGAATGGCAGGAAAACGAGACCGGCGTCCCGGCTAAAGACGTCCGGGCTTTGGCCAGGGAATGGGGTACTAAAAAGACCTACCTGGGCGCGGGAGGCGGGGGAAACCAGCTGGGGGGCGCCTGCCGCTGCGCCACTGGCCTGGAATGGGCGCGCTCCATGGTCTGCCTGATGGCGATGCAGGGCATCGGCAAGCCCGGTATCAACATGGGCAATATGGCCGTCGGGACGCCGATGGACACCCGGTTCTACTTCCCCGGTTACGCCGAGGGCGGCATCTCCGGGGATATCGACGGGACCGCCTCGGCGATTTATCTCTACCAGCGCATGCCTCATCTTCCCTCCGTGAATACCGTCCAGCAAAGAGTCCCCCGGCTGAATATCCCGGAAGCTATCCTGGAAGGTCACGCTGAAGGCTACCCCAATAACACCAAGATTATTGAAGGCCAGTTTTTTAAATTCTCATACCCCGCTCCCGGCAACTCCGTTATCAAGATGTATTACAAATACGGCGGCTCTTACATCGCCACGATGAATGAGACCAACCGCTTCGTAAAGGCATACCGCACCCCAAAACTGGAATTTGTAGTCAACCAGGCAATATGGATGGAAGGCGAGACCAAGTTTGCCGATATTATCCTGCCTGCCTGTACCAACTTCGAGCGCTGGGATATCGGTGAAACCTGCAACGCCGGAGGGTACATCATACATAATTTCAACAAGCTCAACCATCGCGTTATCACCCTGCAGCATAAGTGCATCGAGCCGCTGGGCGAATCGAAATCCGACTATCAGATTTTCCTCGAACTGTCCAAGCGCCTGGGGCTTAGCTCCTATTTCTCTGAAGGCTCGACCGAGCTGGACTGGTGCAAGCGTATGTACGAAGCCTCGGATTTGCCTACTGTTATTTCCTGGAAAAAATTGCTCAAGAAAGGCTATTATATCGTGCCCCCGCCCAAGGAAGAATTAAAATCACCCTGCGCCTACCGGTGGTTCGCCGAGGGCAGGAAAAAAGACATCCCGGAGCCCTTCCCTTTGCCCGCAGATTATACCGAGGAATACCTGTCCGGACTGCAAACGCAATCCGGTAAAATAGAGTTTGAGTGTTCCAGCCTCAAGCGTTTCGACCCGGACGACCCGGAAAGGCCGCTTATCAGTAAATATATCCCTTCATGGGAAGGCCCCCACACCACGGAACTCTATAAAAAATACCCTCTACAGCTGCTGACGCCCCATCCGCGTTTTACCTTCCACACGCATAACGACGGCAAAGACAGCATTATCAATGACGTTAAAGAGCACCGGGTTTTGATAGACGGCTACTATTACTGGATTGTGAAACTGAATACAAAAGATGCGGAAAAACGCGGCATCAGGCCAGACGACCTTGTCAAGGTCTTCAATGACCGGGGCGCGGTAATCTGCGCCGCCCATATTACCGAACGTCTGCCTCAAGGGACCGCCCAGTCTCCCTGTTCCTCCGCGATATACGACCCCATCGGCGAGCCGGGTAATTCTATCGACCGCGCCGGAACGATTAATGTATTGACTTCGTCGCGCCCTATCATAAAAAAGTCACACAGTACGGCTTCCAATAGTTGCCTCGTCCAAATAGAAAAGTGGAAGGAACAATAACATGGCCAAGTGGAATTTAATCATCGACGTTGCCAAATGCGAGGGGTGCTATAATTGCTTTTTAGCCTGCAAGGATGAGCACGTCGATAATGATTTTTTACCCTATTCCGCCGCCCAGCCAAAGCATGGGAGTCACTGGATAAATATCCTGACCAGGGAAAGGGGACAATTTCCCACGGTTGATGTAGCTAATCTTCCCGTGCCGTGCATGCATTGCGATAATGCCCCCTGTATTAAAAAGGCAGGTAACGACGCTATTTATAAAACGGGCGACGGCATTGTTATCATCGACCCGTTAAAAGCCGGGGGGCAAAAGGAGATAGTCAATTCCTGTCCCTATGGAGCTATCTCTTGGAATGAGGAAAAGAATGTAGCCCAAAAATGCACATTGTGCGCTCACTTGCTGGCTGACGGCTGGAAAGAGCCTAGGTGCGTCCAGGCCTGTCCCACCGGGGCGATGCGCTTTGTAAAAGTCGAAGATACCCGTGTGAAGCAGATGATAGCAGAGGAAAACCTGGAAGTCCTGCACCCGGAATATAAAACCGGACCCCGCGTTTATTATAAGAATCTGTACCGTTATCTCAAGTGTTTCATCGGGGGTGACGTTGCCTTTAAAAAAGACGGTGCCGTCGACTGCGCAGAAGGGGCCACGGTTGCATTATTCAAAAACTCGCAAAAGATAAGTGAAGTCATCACCGATAATTACGGCGACTATAAATTTGATAATCTTGAAGAAAACAGCGGCCGGTATACTCTAGAGATTGCTTTCAAGGATTACGAGGGAAAAACCATCGAGGTTGACCTGGCTGCCGGTAAAAGTGTCGGCACTATATTATTTGAATAAATCAGCCGGAAATGCCGCTTGATTAAACTTGGATGCTGACCGTCAGTTTAGTCCCTTTTCCCGGCTCCGTGTTTATTTCCAGAGTCCCACCCAGCAGCCACACCCTTTCCCTGATTCCCATCAGCCCAAGCATTCTGTGAACAAAGCCTCCTTTTCATACGCTTAATGAAATTCTAATTTTATCAACATCAAGTGTTCTCGAGAATTCCGCTAATGGAATCATTACTCTTTTCAAGTGCATCAATTGTAAACGGTTCCCTTGCAGTTAATTTGTACAAATCATTACTAATTATAGGTAAAAACCCTCAGCATTATGGGAGGTAGCTTTAATCATGATATGAAGCTTTACGTATATAATAAATAAGAGGACTGCATCTGTGTGTAAAAAGACGGATAGATGCATCTTTACCTATTATTGTTTAGGAGGTAAAGGACAGATCATGAAAATTCGAGACCTGATTCTAGCGGTACTAGTATTAGGCATGGTTATTAGTACCGGAACGCTTGTAATATTTGCTTCAAGCGGGATAAGTGATATTAAAGACACCACCTCTGAAGCGAGTTCAGGGGAACTGCTGGGCAATGCCAGTAAAAATCTGCAGGATGTGGCTGTCAGCATACGTGACTCCCTGGACGGTCAGATGCAAAATCAGTATGAAATGGTGAAGACGTGGGCACAGACCCCCGCCCTGCTGGAAGTCGCCAAGAAAGCACAGAGCTATTCCAAAGAAGATCTCTATGAAATGTGGAGCGCCGAGGCTACGAGAGTATATGGCGAACGCCAGGAAGCCACCGGTGACGGCAACCCGGATAATGACTTATCTCCTTCCACTTCACAATACCTTACCGACCTTTCCGTCATTACAGGTTTCCCGGAAATATTCATCACGGACTTTAGGGGTTATACCATTGCCGCCAATACAGCCACCGCAGATTTTGACCAGGGTCCTGATGATTGGCGAGTAATTCTACAGAACAATGTTCCTGTCTTTATGAAACTGGGAATGACTGCGTGGGGCGAGGACTGGTATCGGGCTGCCAACGAGTCACCGGACGGTTTCTATGTCAGTGATATTATCTGGAATGAGGGCACCAGTTCCTGGGGAATTGAAATAGTCAGCCAGCTTAAAGACCCTGAAACCAATGAATATCTGGGTCAGATTAAAGCTGTGTTTGATTACGGCATGTTTATCGACCGATTTGTGGATGCTGAAGAGCTTAACGTATATGAGATAAAATTAGTGGATTATCTAGGAATAATCGTCGCAACTTCTCTGGAAGATAAATCAAAAGTCAATAACGCAAATTTTAATGTGCAGAACCAGGCTAGTTTTAAGAATGCTATTGCTGAAGGTTCCGGCAGCATTTCTCAAAGCTTTATAGATGAAAACGGTCAGGATGTATTCATCGGTTATGCCAGGTCGAATGATGTCAATGGACATGTTATAATGGTCACAAAGACGGCATCGGAAATTTCAGCACCTATTGACATGTTTATCGGTACACTGCAATCCGATATCGGTGACAAGAGCTCCGCTTTGCAGAGAAATATGATTATCATCGGTGCCGTTGTTGCAATCGTGATAATTGCGTTAGCAACTCTTATCTTGATAGCTAAAGTCTCCGTCCCGTTGAAGAAACTTACTAATGTTTCGGAAAAGCTCTCCAAGGGCGAGATCGAAGGTCTGGAGATAGATATCAAAGGTAAGGATGAAATTAGCAGTTTCGGTGAAAGTTTCAAGGGTGTCTTGGCTGCTTTCCATTTCCTGAAAGATGAAGCGGAAAAGAACCAGTAAGGTGAATTGATATGGGAACGATATTAGCATCCTATTTCGATAAAGCCAAACAAGCCGGCGGTATCGCCGCACAGGTCAAACTGGCGATGTTGACCAAGATGGCCTTAGCGGCCGCTACTAAAGCACCTGATTCTGCTGAGAATATAAAATTATTCGATGAGGCACTAAAACAAATCTATCTCAAGACGTCTTAGGACACGCATAATCGCATTCCTGTTGACAATGATTCAGCCAGGCGGGGTAATTACGACCCGCCTGGTTTTTTATTTCCTTTTGACAACTTGGACAAAAGGAAAGACCGGGTTTTTAGTTCTCACCCGGCCTTAACACCAAGATATTAGATTCTATATCACTATTTAAAAGCAGCAATTTTTATTTTGGTATTTGTTCTCTACCTATTTCTATCCTATTTAATCATATTCCAGAGTGGAATATCACGACGGGCGTGTTCGGGGCAGGATTCTTGCTTTTCCGGAGGACAATCAAGAACTTCCCAACAGGGCTTAGTCACCGTTGCATCATGAATATTAAGCCCCGTCTTCGTTAGAAGCCTGTAAATATCCGGTACAGGCTGTTGTTTACTCTTCTCCGGGACATCTTTTGGTACGGCACGCCCAAGCCTCTTCTCTTTAGTCACCTGGTTAAAAGCCACACCCAGGGCTACCCAGATTAGCACCGGCATGAGCATCCCTGTCAGTATTGTCAGGATAATCCTGCCGGTGCCTTTTGCTATTTTTACCATTCGCTCCATTAGAGTCCCTTTCCGGTTAGCCTTTTCATGTCGCTTCTTTGTGAACCGATTATTTTATTTTTACTTCAGCCTTGTCCAGGATCTCGCGGATAGTAGGCGCCTTCGCCTGCTCGGCTGCCTTTTGTCTCGCCTTCTGATTTAACGCTGCCCCAAGGGCTACCCAGATCAGTATAGGCATTAGAATTCCCGTGATGATTGCCAGGAAAACCTTGCCGATTGCCTTTGCTACTTTTATCATCCTTTTCATTTGAGTGCCTCCTTGTTTGACTACCCTTATTTTTATTTCCACTTTAATAATACCAGCCGATCATGTACCGAACATCGGCAAATAAACCTGTTTTATGAATGTGTTTTTAGCCTGAATATTACTGTGACTGGCAGTTATAATTACCTGTTTCAGGTCATCTGTAATAAGTATTTATACCTAGACACCGGGGAGTACCGATAAACCCGTTCGTACCTGAATATGTTATACTGGTCTTTTAATAAGGTATGTTGAAGAGCTGAATCCCCTGCGCTATAATCAACCTGAAAAGAGACGTGAATGAAGAAGATAAGAATCATTATCGCCGATGACCATGCGGTCGTGAGACAGGGCACCCGCATACTACTTGAGAGGGAGAAGGACATGGAAATCGTCGGGGAAGCGGGCGATGGGGAGGAAGCAATAAAGATCATAGACCAGCTAAAGCCCGACGTAGCCATCATCGATATTGCAATGCCGAAACTAAACGGGGTCGAAGTCACCAGGACCATCAAGCCCCGTCACCCTTCCACAGCGGTATTGATACTGACTTCCTACGATAATGATGAGTATGTTTTCGCCCTCCTCGAAGCAGGCGCTGCCGGCTATCTACTCAAAGATGTTGATAGCCAGGAAGTGGTTGATGCCGTTAGAGCGGTTTATGCCGGCGAGTCGGTGCTTCACCCGGTTATTGCCCGCAAGGTCATCAGCCGGTTCAGGCCTCCTGCGGCCAATGCAGCCAAAGAAAAACCGGCCGTAGAGCTTAGCGAGCGGGAAACGGAGGTCCTGAAACTGGCTGCCAAAGGAATGAGTAATAATGATATTGCCGATGAGTTATTCATTAACGTAAGGACAGTCCAGGGCCACTTGAGCAGTATCTTCAATAAGCTTAGCGTCGGTTCACGTACCGAGGCTATATTTCAGGCGGTTAAAAGAGGCTGGCTATCTTTTGAAGAATTGCCTTGAGGCAGGGGCAAGATATAACCACTATGAAGGAAGGATTCGGCAAGATAACTCGTTGGATCACGGCGGTGCCGCGGATATATCACCTGCTGGCAATCGCTGTTATATTTATACTTCTGGTAATAATCCACTATCATGAATCATTTACAAATATTTCACTCCTCGACCGCATAAGCTCCTTTTTAGAATTCGGCCTCACAAGGCAGACTTTCGGGCGGATTCTTTTTCTCATACCCATCACCTATGGGGCTTTCGTATTAGGTCTCGGGGCAAGTATCAGCTTGCTTGTGCTGTCACTTGCCGCAATGCTGCCCCGCATTTGGATATTATCGGCGGCCCCAAGGGAAGCTATTTTCGAGACCGCAGGAGTCGTTTTTACCGGTATTTTAATTGTCCTTCTTGTTGATGTTTTACAAAAAGCCAGGCAGCGGCTAATTGACCTTGAGGCGCTGCGTAAAATGCTCGATTTACAGATTGAAAGACTGAGCATGCTTCATACCATGTCAAATTATGTAAGCCAATCCCTTAAATTGGATGATGTCCTCTCCGCTGTTGAAATGATAAAGCAGCTTATAAAAGCTAAAGCTTCATGGCTATATCTGTGGGATGAAGAACAAAAACAGTTGCATTTAGCAGCTGCCAAAGGTCTACCCGAAAAAGCGCTGCCGGACACTCTTTCATCTGGTGAAGGCCCGGATGGTAAAGCAGCGGTATCAAAAGAGGCGATAATCGTGGAAAACGCTTCATCTGAAAGTGACGGTATACTGGCTCCCTGGGGGAAACATGATTTGAAAAGCATGCTCGTCGTCCCGTTGATAGCCAAGGGCGAATTTGTAGGCACGATGGGAGTCGGCACCCGTCTGGCACACCACTTTTCTCAAGATGAGGTGGATTTACTCCGCGCCGTCTCTGATCAATTAGGCATGGCAGTTGAGAATGCCAGGCTCTACGAAAGGGAGCGGTCAACCACCGAGGCGCTAAGGGTTTCGGAGAGTAACTACCGGGAACTATTTGAGAATGCCAGTGATGCCATTTGGGTTCATGACCTTGAAGGTAAATTCCTGGCCGTCAACAGTGCCTTTGAAAGACTTACGGGATACGAACGCGGGTCTCTAACGAATACCGATGTGTCGGTTCTTTTTTCTGCACACGGCCAGAGCACCGTTGATAAGGAAGCACATGACATCGCCTTGAGAGGAGGCACTCCCCAGTCCATTGAGCAGGAGCTTATAAAAAAGGACGGAAGCATTGCTGTCATTCAGATAGGGACCAGCCTGATAACCAAAGATGAAAAGCCCTGGGCCTTTCAGCATACCGGACGCGATATTACCGAAGAAAAGAAGATTCAGGAAAACCTGAAGTATTATGTGCAAAAATATACTCAAGCCCAGGAGGCGGAGCGTAAGCGTATCGCACGGGAACTGCATGACGTTACGGCACAGGCTCTGGTTATGATGGTGCGCAACTTAGGTGATATTGATTCAGGCCATACACGGGTCTCCGTGAAGGAAATTCAGGAACAGGCGCGGGATATCCTGAAGGAGATTCGCCGCTTCAGCCAGCAGTTGCGGCCCTCTGTCTTGGATGACCTCGGGCTGTTGCCTGCCGTGCAATGGCTTGCGTCTGATCTGACAAAGAACTATGATATAAATGTAAGTGTAAACGTGGTCGGGGAGCCTCACCAGCTTCCATCCGATGCCGAATTAACTTTATTCCGCATCACTCAAGAAGCGTTGAATAATGTGCAAAAGCACTCCGGCGCCAGCGAGGTTGATATTACCATGGAATTCGCCGGGCATTATACCAGAGTAACGGTTAACGATAATGGCAAGGGATTCGAGATACCGGGAAGAATAGGAGACATGGCCAGAATCGGCAAGCTTGGCCTCGCAGGAATGCAGGAGCGTACCCAGTTGCTGGGAGGTACTTTAACTATAGATAGCCAGCCCGGAAAAGGAACCCTTCTTACGATAGAGGTCCCATCGCAAACCCCCTAAAGGGAGGATTTCCCGTGAGATTTTCCCAAAACAAACTTATCTTATTATATAAACCGGTGATTCCTGTACTGGAGCATACCAAACAGAACCTGTGCAGCTGGTGGAAAGGCATTCGTTCGTTTAGTGTGCATTCGCCAATAAAGCCGAAAGCCTCCCCAATAGAGTCTGATATTACCCCCGGTATCTCCTCTGACTGCCTGCAGTCGATTATTGACGGCCTTGAAGGCGAAGTGATGATAATCAATCCCGATTACTCCATCAAGCAGGTAAATAACGCTATGCTGCAAAGACTCGATACAACAGCAGCTAAAATCAAAGGACAGCCCTGCTTTAAGGTTAGTCATAATGCTGATGAACCGTGCAGTTTACCATGGTGCGAGTGTCCCATGACGCGGGTTTTAGAAACGGGTGATTCCGTCTCCGTAATTCATACCCACCCGGGCAACCGGGAAGATGAACATGATGAAAGATGGATAGAGGTAGTGGCGTCACCGTTAAGAGACGGCCTGGGACGCATTACCGAGGTTATTGAACTGCAACGGGACGTCAGCGAGAACAAGAAATTGCGCAAGGAAATCCTGCGGGCCAACCGTGAGTTGCTTGCCCTGAACTCTATTACCCTGGCTCTAAGTCAGAACCTTGATTTGATGGCCACACTCAGGACGGCCGCGGATACAATGCTTGACGCCCTTGAAGCCCAGATAAGCTGGGTTACGCTGTTGAATGAAGATGATGCGGCGCCGACTATTCACGCCAACCGGGAATTACCGACCGACGTGGTTAATGAGCTTATGCAGGTTGTGAAAAACCTCGGGCTCGGAGAAAAAACAGCTTCGGCAACATATTCGGTTGTACCGGACAACAGCAACGGCGGCTCCGGTCAACTCTGGCAATTTGCATTAACCCCCTTGAAGTTAAAAGGAGTGGTGCTGGGCACAGCCGGCGTCGGGACGGTTAAACAGCCGGTTGACCAGCAGCGCGTTCAATTACTGGATGCCATCGGCCACCAGATAGCTACCGCCGTTGAAAGATGCAGGCTATACGGTGAAGTCCAGCGGGCCCGGGACTTGCGGGGCGAGTTGCTCCGGAAGGTAATTACGGCCCAGGAGGAAGAAAGGCGGAGGATTGCCCGTGAACTTCACGATGAAACCGGCCAGGCTCTAACGGCATTAAGACTTTGCCTGGAAAGGCTTTCCCAGGTATCGGCTTCCGGTGCTTCCACTGAAGTCAATTCCCAATTGGCCCAATCATTGAATCTCTGCCAGCAAGCCGACGAAGAAATAGACAAGCTTATTTTTGACCTCCGGCCCAGCCTGCTTGATGACCTGGGACTGGTCGAGGCTATCGAGTATTTTATTAATATGCGGCTGACAGCCGCCGGTATTAAAGCTGATCTAACCGTCACCGGCGAAGAAAGAAGACTATCAAGCGAAAGGGAAGTCTCTATTTTCCGTATGATACAAGAGGGTATAAATAATATATTCAAACATGCGCGCGCTAAAAGCGTAGCTATCAATCTGAAATTCAATGTTGATAAACTAGAGGTTCAGATTCAAGATGACGGATGTGGATTTGAGGTCAAGCAGGTAGTGAGTCCGCAGAACACCAGAAGCGGCCTGGGACTACTGGGGATGAGAGAGAGGATGAGTCTAATCGGGGGAAGTCTGGCCATCACCTCCAAGGTAGGAGTTGGCACCTGCGTTAAAGCGACAGTTCCTTTAAATGGAGATGGAGTTGACGCTTGAATAGAATCCGGGTGCTATTAGCGGATGACCACACGTTATTGAGAGAGGGCATCCGTTCTCTATTGCAGCTCCATAATGATATAGAAGTCATTGGTGAAGCCAGCAATGGATATGAGGTTATTCAAAAGACCCGTGATTTGAACCCGGATATAGTCGTGATGGATATCAGCATGCCTTCCATGAGCGGTATAGAAGCCACCCGCCAGAT
>MGMR01000072.1:3314-6090 GCA_001796495.1 Chloroflexi bacterium RBG_13_51_18 | reverse complement strand
TCCGCAATACGGGTTGTGTACAATGGCGGCGTTTTTTTGCATCCTTCTATAGCTAAAGCTGTTACCGAGGACTACATCCATCGTGTCCAGCTTGAACCAAAAACCGAGCCGTTCGAACGTTTGACCAATAGAGAAAAGGATATCCTGCGCTTGCTGGCAGAGGGATATTCCAGCCGTCAAATAGCAGACCAGCTCTTTCTGACCATAAAAACCGTTCTCAATCATCGCCGGAACATCATGGAGAAACTCGGTATTAATAGCCCCGCCCAGCTTATCACATATGCCGTTAAATCAGGGCTGGTGGATACTGAACTGTAATTCATCACATACAAAACAACAGCCTGCTAATGCCGTGTAGCCTCCGGGAAAAATCCGGCGGCTTTTTTGTTTTCTATTTAATCTGGGAATTTGTTCCCGAGTAATTGGGACTTTGGCATCACAAATACGAGCATTTCCCATATTACTAAATCGGTCGCCCCCTGCTATTCTTGAAAGTGGGTAAGTATATCAATGCCCCTTACTATCTAACCTTAAAGAAAAGTGGAAAAAGAGAGAAAGGAGATATCTATGGAGCTAAGCCGAAGAGATTTTCTTAAAGCATCCGGAGCAGGTCTCGGCGGCCTTTTCATGCTCAGGTTCTTCAACGGCGGAAAGGCCCAGGCATCACCGATAAAACTTATACCTCTCGTCAAGAAGGGCAAGGAAACGGCTACTATCTGCCCTTACGATGCTTCAGGCTGCGGTTTTATCGTGATGGCGGATGAGAACGGTAAATGTATTAATATTGAAGGCGACCCTGACCATCCCATCAATCGCGGCGCAGCCTGCGCCAAGGGTGCATCCTTACGACAGCTTTCCGCCGATAATCCGTGGAGGCTAACCAAACCGCTCTATCGCGCTGCCGGCGCATCCGACTGGCAGGAGGTCGATTGGGATTGGGCCTTGGATAACATCGCCCGCAAGATTAAAGATACCAGGGACGCCGGTTTTATTTCGACCGATGAAAGCGGCGCCACCGTAAACCGCACGGAATCACTAGCCTGTCTGGGCGGTTCGGCTCTCGATAATGAAGAGTGCTATCTCCTCGTCAAGATGGCTCGAGCACTTGGGCTGGTGTATATTGAACACCACGCCCGCATATGACATTCCGCTACCGTCGCCAGTTTAGGCGAATCGTTCGGACGCGGAGCAATGACCAACCACTGGAACGATATTGCTAATGCCGATGTTATCATGGCAATAGGTTCCAACCCCGCAGAAAACCACCCGGCTGCCTTCGGACATATAAATATCGCCATGGAAAGAGGCGCCAAACTTATCAGTGTCGACCCCAGATTCACACGCACGTCAGCTAAAGCGGATATTTATTGTCCGTTAAGGTCGGGTACGGATATTGCTTTTATCAACGGCATGACTAATTATGTTCTCGCGGATATAGAAGCAAACCCGGGTAACTACAATATGACCTATCTTACCGAATATACTAACGCCCCATACCTGATCAATCCTGATTTCGAGGGGCCGGCCGACCTGGACGGACTATTTTCCGGGTACAATGAAGAAAAGAGAAGCTACGATAAATCCACCTGGAAATACCAGGTAGGTTCTGACGGCATACCCCTGAAAGACAAGACTCTCAAGAATCCTAATTGTGTCTTCCAGATTATGAAGAAACACTACGGTCGATATACCCCCACAGTAGTTTCCCAGGTTACCGGGTGTGACGAAGCTACCTTCCTGGAAACGACGCGAACATATGCCGCCAGCGGTGCTACCGGCAAATCCGGGACAATCCTCTATGCCATGGGCACTACCCAGCACACCGTCGGCACCCAAAATGTGCGGTCCTACGCCATCCTCCAGCTGCTGCTGGGCAATATCGGAGTGGCGGGCGGCGGCATCAATGCTATGAGGGGTGAATCTAACGTGCAGGGCTCCACCGACCACTGCCTGCTCTACCACATTCTCCCCGGCTACCTTGCCGTACCTACCAATGCTGATTCAACTCTGGCCAAATACCTGGAAAGGGTAACTCCCACCACCAAAGACCCCAACAGTGCTAACTGGTGGAGCAACTACCCCAAATATATCACCAGCCTCCTTAAAGCATGGTATGGCGATGCCGCTGCTGCCGGTAATGATTTTGCCTTTAGCAACCTGCCGAAAATACAGTCCGGCAAGGACTACTCCCATATCCCCCTGTTTGAAGCCATGGACAAAGGCACTATCAAGGGCCTGATGGTCTGGGGGCAAAATCCGGCTGTAGGCGGTCCTGATGCCAACCTGGAGCGCCGCGCCATGGGTAAACTCGACTGGATGATAGTAGCCGATATCTGGCACACGGAAACGGCCAATTTCTGGAAACGCCCGGGTGTTAATCCGGCTGATATTAAAACAGAAGTTTTTCTGCTGCCGGCACTGGGTTCCTATGAAAAAGAAGGCAGCGTAACCAATAGCGGCCGCTGGATGCAGTGGCGCTGGAAAGGCGCTGAAGGCCCGCCTGATGCTCATGATGACCTCTGGATGCAGGATAAAATGTTGCAGCGTCTCAAGACCCTCTATTCAAATGAAGGCGGACCGCTTGCCCAGGCTATCACCGATTTGACCTGGGATTACGGTAGCGACCATCCTGATGTCCACTTGGTAGCCAAGGAGATTAACGGCTATGACTTAACAACCGGTAAGTTAATGGTAAGTTTCCCTGGCCTGAAGGCTGACGGGACAACATCCTCCGGCAACTGGCTCTATTGCGCCAGCTACACCGAGGACGGCAATA
>MGMR01000072.1:0-3308 GCA_001796495.1 Chloroflexi bacterium RBG_13_51_18 | reverse complement strand
CCCGCCGCGATACTACACCGGATATGTTCAACATCGGTTTATACCCCAAGTGGGCCTGGTGCTGGCCGGTCAACCGGCGTATTATTTATAACCGCGCTTCCGTTGACCTCAACGGCAACCCCTGGGATGCGGAGCAGCCGGTTATCAAGTGGAACCCCGCCAAGGGGGAAAGTGGTGGTTGGGATGGCGACGTGCCGGATGGCGGCTGGCCGCCTATCAACATCAACCCGGCCGGTACACGCTGGCCGTTCATTATGCTGGCGGAGGGACACGCCCGTCTCTTCGGAGCAGGCAGGGCGGAAGGCCCCATACCGGAACACTACGAGCCGTGGGAGTCCCCGGTTGAGAATATCATCTCCAGCCAGCAAATCAATCCGGCCATCACCATCTGGCGGCCGGATGAGCGCGGAGATGCCTCCAAATACCCCATCGTCTGTTCAACCTACCGCGTCTGCGAACACTGGCAGGGCGGGCAAATGACCCGCAATATGCCCTGGGTAATTGAGGCCCAGCCGGAACCGTTCTGCGAGATGAGTGAAGAATTAGCCGCGGAAAAAGGCGTCGCCAACGGTGATAAAGTAATCGTATCTTCAGCCCGCGGTGAAGTGGAAGTCGTCGCCATGGTTACCAAGCGGTTCAAACCCTTCCAGTTAAACGGCCGCAGGGTTCACCAGGTGGGTATCCCCTGGCACTGGGGATTCATCGGGCTATCTACCGGGGCCAGCGCAAACGAACTCACCCCCCATGTTGGTGATGCTAATACAACGATACCTGAATTTAAAGCTTTCTTGGTCGATGTAAAGAAAGCCTAGAGAGTAGGAGGGAAATAATGGCAGAAAAAGCGATTTTATACGATTCAAGTAAATGCACCGCTTGCCGGGGCTGTCAGGTCGCCTGCAAACAATGGAATATGAATGACGAAGCTATCCCAACAATCGAAAACGGCGTTGACTCCAGGAACTGGGGCAGCTATGAGAATCCGCGCGACCTCTCTCCTGCTACCTGGCTGAAGATGAGGTTCACGGAATATGAAGGAGGCGGCAAACTGCAATGGCTGTTTACCCGCCAGGCCTGTATGCATTGCACGGATGCCGCCTGCGTCAGAGTCTGCCCTAACGGTTCACTCTACCACAATGAAGCAACCGGGTTCGTTGAATACAACAAGGATACCTGCACCGGTTGCGGCTATTGTGTTGACGCCTGTCCCTTCAGTATCCCTCGGTCCGACCGGAATTTAGTATTCGGCAACGCAAAAATGGACAAGTGCACCCTTTGCACTACCCAGGGACTCAACCGACTCGATGCCGGCATGGAACCTGCCTGTGTGAAGACTTGTCCCCCCAACGCTCTTATATACGGGGACCGCGCGGATATGATAACGGCCGGGAAAGCGAGAGTATCGGCTTTAAGGGCCAACGGGTCTCCTGACGCCGTTCTCTATGGAGAAAGTGAGTTAGACGGACTGCATGTAATGTACGTCCTTGAACACTCTCCTGAGGTATATAATCTGCCCGTTAATCCCAAGGTAAGTGCCGCGTCAATAGCCTGGAAAGATGTCATTCAGCCCATCGGCTGGATACTCGGCGGCCTGACGATACTTGGCCTTGGGATCAATTTCATTATCGCCAGAAAAGCAAAGATGAACCGGGAACAGCCTGTAAAAAAAGAGGAGGAGAAGTAAATGGTACAAGAGGTTGAACGCTATAAAAAACCGGTCCGCATCCTGCACTGGGTTCATGCCGGTGCCTTTACTGTTTTATTTCTCACCGGTCTAGTCTTGTTCATTCCTGCGCTCGGATTCCTGGCGCAGGACAGCTGGACCAGAATAATACATCGTGTTGCTGCAGCAGTATTCATTATTGCGCCGCTTATCTACCTGCCTCTCGATTGGAAATCCAGCTGGAAGGGAATCAAAGAAGCCTTTAATTGGGGAATGGACGACGTCGGCTGGCTGAAAGCCGCCCCGGCCTACTATTTCCTGGCTGATGAGGAGGCGATGCCCCCCCAGGACCATATGAATACGGGCCAAAAAATGTGGTGGCTGATGGTGATTATCTTCGGTGTGGTCTTTGTGATTACCGGCATCATAATGTGGGTGTTTAAGACGGTTGCCCCGGCAGCCTTGCTGCAATGGATGGTCCTCTTCCATGATATAGCCTTCATTGCTACCGGAGTAATGTTCTTTGTTCATATCTACCTGTCTGTTATTCACCCGCTGATGCGCCCGACGAAGACCGGCGCCTGGAGCTCCATGGCGCGGGGAAAAGTATCAGCCGAATATGCTAAATCACATCATGCTAAATGGTACGCCCGGATTGCCAAGGGCGAGGAGAAAAAGAGTTGACAACCGCCAATATGGATAAGAAAATTCTGAAAAAACTGGAGGCTTTGGAGAAGAAAGAGGGAGCCCTTGCCGGGCCTCTGGATTTTTATCGGAAATTATTATCCATTCAACTCGATACAAAACGGCACACTGGAAAACCCCGGTTTTCATTAAGTCCTGAGACTATTAATGAGCGAATTAATGCCGGGCGTCCGTTGCTGGAGTTTGACAAACTCCCTGTAGACTGGTCACTGTTTGAGGACACATTCAAAAAGATTGGTGCTTTATTTGCCAGTTATTCCAGGGATGGTGCTGGCACGGACTGGAAACAATTATCTGCCGGTTCTTCCCTAAAAGAGGCCGCCAGGGCTTGGTTTGAAGGAGCTCCGCCGTCTTTCTTAATGGCGGAAAGTAATGCCAATACAACCCTATGGGAACATGTAATTCAGGCTGCCTTTAATCCGTTTCTTGTAGCGTATCGAGACTCAATTTATAGCCAGGTTAATCAAGAGTACTGGAGGCGTAGCTATTGTCCGGTCTGCGGAGGCAGCCCTGACTTTGCTTTTCTGGATAAAGAGAGGGGGTCCCGGTACCTCGTATGCTCCAGGTGCGATACAGAGTGGATATTTCAGCGTCTCGCGTGTCCTTTCTGCGGCACGCAAAACCAGAGCTCTTTAACCTACTTTAGCGACGACAAGGGATTGTATCGACTTTATGTCTGTGATGAATGTCAGTGCTATTTAAAGGCTATTGACCTCAGGCAGACCGAGGATGAGATTTTAATGCCTTTAGAGCGTTTCTTTACTCTTGACCTCGATATTCAGGCTCAAGAAAAAGGATATAAGCCTGTAGCGAAAGCGAGAGATAGAGTCGGAGCCGAGGAGGGCAGGGAAGATCAATACAAAAAGGCAAATATCAATCAATGACCTCCGCGATACTGATATCTTCGCCGGGCTTTCCGAGGATGACCTTGAAGAGATAGCGA
>MGMR01000071.1 GCA_001796495.1 Chloroflexi bacterium RBG_13_51_18 | reverse complement strand
CCCACGGTCGAGGCTATCACAATTGTCTTAATGCCCAGTTCATCGGTGCGGGCTTTAGACAAAGCGAGTGTTTTAGCTGTATTTTCATCGCCGCCGGGCTTTTCAAAATAGACAGTCTTTAGTTCCATTCTTCTCCTTTGGTATTACTAATCTAAATCCTGCTTGGCCACGTAGTTCCGCAAAGTCCCTATTCCCTCTATCTTTACCTCTATGGTGTCGCCGGGGAGTATCGGGCCGACGCCGGCCGGCGTGCCGGTGGAAATAACATCGCCGGGGAGCAGAGTCATCACGTTGGAAATAAAGCTTATCAGCTCATCGACGGGAAAAACGAGCTGGCTGGTGCGGGACTCCTGTTTCAGTTCACCGTTGAGATAAGTCGCCAGTGTAAGGTCGAACGGGTCGAGGTCCGTCTCAATGCAGGGCCCGATGGGACAGAAAGTATCGAAGCCCTTGGCGCGTGTCCACTGCCTGTCTTTAGCCTGGAGGTCGCGCGCGGTCACATCGTTAACGCAGGTATACCCCAGTATATGGTCGACGGCTTCCTCCCTGGAGACCTGGCGGGTAACCGATTTTATCACCACGCCCAGCTCGCCTTCGTAATCGACCCTTTCCGAGGAGGGGGGGTATATGATTTTATCCTCCGGCCCGATGACCGATGTGGGAGGCTTGATGAATATCAGAGGCTCATCAGGCAGGCTGCTTTTCATTTCATCGCCGTGGCTCTGGTAGTTGACCCCCAGGGCGATGATTTTGGAGGGCTGACAGGGCGGCAGCAGCCTTACGTCGCTGATGCGGTAATGCCGGTGGGTCTCTTTTATGACTTCAAAAGGAGAATCATCGATACTGATAATGGCGTCTTCATAGAGTATCCCGTATTCCATGGAAAAGCCGCTGGTGAACCTGACGATTTTCATAGTTTGAGTTTATCACTGGGCCGTACATGTTTCAAGCCATCAACGTTTAACATATAATTGCCCGCCGAGCGTAGATATGCTATATTTAACTCATGGAAACGGATGCGGATTTTATTTCCTCCGGTGGGGTCACTTCCCCCGGAGGTTTTTTAGCCGGTGCGGTCAGCGCCGGTATTAAATATAGCCCCGGGACCCGACTTGACCTCGGCATCCTGTTCTCTCCCGAACCCTGTGCGGCGGCGGCGGTGTTTACCACCAATAAGGTGAAAGCGGCGCCGGTGCTGTTGAGCCGGGAACGGCTGCAGAAGGGCAAAACCTCTGCCGTGGTCATGAATAGCGGCTGCGCCAACGCCTGTACCGGTCGGCAGGGCATGGCGGATGCCGTGGAAATGACTGGGCTGGCGGCACGTCAGATAAAAGTGAAACCGGAGAATGTCCTGGTGGCCAGCACGGGCGTTATCGGTACAATGCTGCCGATGGAGCGCATCAGGTCGGCGATCCCGCGAATTGTTCTAAAAGAGGAGGGAGGCCATGATCTTGCCCGGGCGATAATGACCACGGACACGGTGCCCAAGGAGGCGGCGGTCAAAACCGGGGACTTTACGATAGGGGGGATGCTGAAGGGGGCGGGTATGATTCACCCCAGCATGGCTACCATGCTCTGCTTTTTAACGACCGACTCCGCCGTAGAATTAGATTTTCTCCGCCGGGCGCTGAATAAAGCGGTGGCGATATCGTTCAATATGATATCCGTGGATGGCGACAACAGCACCAACGATATGGTGCTTATCATGGCCAACGGGGCGGTGGGGGGAGAAGCTATAACGGGAGGCAGCAAGAAAGCCGTCGCTTTTCAGCGGGCTTTGAATAAAATATGCGTCTATCTGGCCAGGGAAGCCGTCCGCGACGGCGAGGGGGCAACCAGGCTGATTGAAGTGAAAGTAGAGGAGGCATTAAGCCCGAAAGATGCGCGGCTGGCGGCCAGGACGATTGTAAGCTCCTCGCTGGTGAAAACGGCGGTGCACGGCAGCGACCCCAACTGGGGCAGGGTGCTGGCGGCGGCGGGACGCAGTGGCGCGGCTTTAGAGGAAGAAAAAACGGAGTTGCACATCGGCAAAACCTGCATTGTTAAAAACGGGACGCCGGTGGCTTTCGATAAAAAAGAAGTTGTGAAACACCTGGGCGGCAAAGAGGTAAATATAACGCTGAATCTCCATCTAGGCAAGGCGAATGCTACTGCCTGGGGGTGCGACCTCTCTGAAGAATATGTAAAAATCAACGCTGAATATACGACTTAGAGTTGGATTATATGAAAAATATTACGGTTATTAAAATAGGCGGCTCTACCTTCAGCAGCCGCGATACCACTATCGAGGATATTGTTGCCCTGCAGAAAAACAATCATCCTCTGGTAGTGGTGCACGGCGGCGGCGGCACTATCACGGAATGGCTTACACGTCAGGGTGTCGCCACTAAATTCGTGCGGGGTGAGCGCGTCACCGATTTGCCATCGCTGGAGGTAGTGACGGCGGTACTGGCGGGGCTCGTTAATAAAGAAATCACCGCGGCAATCAATATCCGGGGCGGCCGCGCTGTGGGCATCAGCGGCGTCGACGGCGCTCTGGTGGAAAGCCGGGTGAAAAATAAAGACCTGGGCTACGTGGGGTCGGCGGAAAAAGTGAATAAAGACATTTTAGAAACGCTGCTTAATGACGGTTTCGTTCCGGTAGTATCGCCCGTCAGCCTTTATTCGCTGGATAGACCTGAAGGCGCCCCGGGGGTTATAAATGTTAACGGCGACCCTATCGCCGGGGAACTTGCCGCCGCATTGGAAGCCGAAAGACTGATTTTCCTGACGGATGTAGAAGGCATAAAAGACCAGTCGGGGAATGTAATAACGCAATTGTCCGGAAAGGAAGCGGAGGCTTTAATAGATTCCGGGGTGATTGCGGGGGGGATGATTCCCAAGGTAAACGCCTGCCTGAAAGCTTTAAATGCAGGCACGATTGCCCGTATAATAGATGGGAGAAAGCCGCATGCCCTGCTTAAAGAAGTCGAAAACGGGGACGGCGGCACGACGATAAAAGAGAAGGTAGAAGAATGACCGACTGGCAGGAACTGGATAAGCAATACTACATGCAGACTATCGTGCGCGTGCCGGTTACGCTGGTCAGGGGTAAAGGCGCTCGCGTCTGGGACGATAAAGGTAAAAAATACCTCGACTTTGTCTGCGGGCTGGCGGTCAATTGCCTGGGGCACTGCCATCCGGTGGTAACCAGAGCCGTCGCCAAACAGGTAAAAACCTTGATGCAGACATCGCTCTGGTACTATACCATACCCATGCTGCAGTTATCTGAATTGCTGGTGAAAAACAGCTGCATGGATAGGGTTTTTATTGCAAACAGCGGGCTTGAGGCTAACGAAGGCGCCGTGAAACTGGCGCGTCGTTACGGCAAGCTCAAGCTAAACGGGGCTTATGAGGTTATTACCACGATGGACTCGTTCCACGGACGCTCCCTGGCTATGACGGCGGCCAGCGGCCAGCCGAAGATGCATGAGCCGTTTGTTCCTATGCCGGCTGGCTTTATCAACGTTGCCAACAACGATATCGAAGCGATAAAATCGGCCACCACGGAAAAGACCTGCGCCGTCATGCTGGAGCCGATACAGGCGGAGGGGGGTGTCAACCTTCCCATTGATGGTTTCCTGACAGATGTGCGGGCATGGTGTGACAGCAAAGGGATTTTACTTATCCTGGATGAAGTGCAGACCGGGATAGGCCGCCTGGGGACGCTGTTCGGTTATATGCAGTACGGCATTGAGCCGGATATTATAACGCTGGCTAAAGGGCTGGGCGGCGGTATGCCCATCGGGGCGCTGCTGGCTAAAGAAAAAGCGGCCGTGTTTACCCTCGGCGACCATAATGCTACCTTCGGCGGTAACCCGGTTACCTGCGCCGCGGCCTATGCCACGCTGAAATATGTCATCGATAATGACATCGCCGGTAATGCTAAGACAGTCGGTGAGTATTTCATGGAAAAGCTGCTTGGTTTAAAGGAGAAATATCCGTTCATAACCGACGTTCGCGGGCGGGGCTTACTCATAGCCGTTCAATTCGATAGTGAAATAGCGCAGAAGGTGGTCCTGGAGTGCCTGGAAAAAGGCTTGCTGGTGAACAAGCTCAAAGCGAATGCCATACGTTTTATACCGCCGCTGATTATCGGCAGCAAAGAGGTCGATGAGGCTATCGGCATACTGGACAAGGTATTTTCTGGCATTACGGGATAAATATTTGTTAGAATTATCTTTGTGGATATAAGTTTTAAGAAACTCGATAAGCTGGGCGGCCCTGGAATAATCGTATCCGCTGTTATACTTGCATTCATATGTCTATTACTAATTTTTTACAATTCAGAGGTTGGCATGGCCAATGATATCGGTATCCGTGAGCCTGTTTTTACTGATGTAGATTTTTCTTCGGTGCCGGCTTCGGTGGTTGATGACGCCGGGAAGATTGCGGATGAACTGGTTGGCAATAGAGGCGAAAGATATGAGGTAGTAGTGAATCAACTGGTCGGCTCGTATATAGCCGCCAGGGACGTGGATATCGTAGTCTTCTTTAATTCGGGGGGAATGGGGTGGAACTATGTTGCGGATACACCCGGGTGGGAGAGCATACTCCAAGGCATCACCGATGAACTTAAAGCGCTGGGAAACCGTCCCCTGATATTGAATTACTGCCGCACCAACCGGGGTTTATGGGGCAGCATCAAGGAAATGATCGAAGCCTCCACGCGCTATACCAAAAAGGTCCCGGATATGGAAAAACGGGTGGAATTTCTCGTCGACCACCTGCCCGACCTGAAGTTTATTATCGCCGGTGAAAGCACCGGCACGGTTATCACCGAAGAGGCGATGGCCTTTTTAAGAGACAGGCCTAATGTTTACAGTATCCAGACCGGCAATCCGTTCTGGTACAAGGCGAGGGTCCAGGAAAGAACGTTAAGGATAAACACCAACGGGACCTGTGAAGACGCTTTCAGCTATGGTAACGTGCCCGGCATGGTGTGGGCCACTTTCAAGCACTGGATAGGGCTGTCACCGCCGGATGAGCATCCGGGCGATATATTAAAATGGTTGAGGGCGCCGGGTCATCATTATTCCTGGGAATATCCCGGCATCAGTTCGGAGATAATAGAATTTTTAGAAGATAATTTCAATAAAGGGAATTAACCGCTGGTTAATGGAGGGAGGCTTGGTGTGAAGGAAAAAATTGTTCTGGCTTACAGCGGCGGGGTCGACACCTCGGTCGCGATAAAATGGCTGCAGGAAAAGTACAAGGTCGATGTCATCGCCGTGACCATAGATGTAGGCAATGAAAAAGACTTTAAAGCCGTGCGGCAGAAAGCCCTGAAGGTGGGCGCGGTCAAAGCGCTGGTCATCGATGGGAAAGAACTCTTCGTTAAATACTTTGTTTTCCCGGCTTTGCAGGCGAACGCTCTCTACGAAGGACAGTACCCCCTGGCGACGGCGCTGTCACGCCCGCTGATGGCTAAATTACTGGTGGATACGGCGCTGGCGGAGGGCGCTACGGCGATAGCCCACGGCTGTACGGGCAAGGGCAACGACCAGGTGCGTTTCGAGGTCGGCATCAACGCCTTGGCGCCTGACATGAAAATACTTGCCCCCGCCCGCGAGTGGGGCATGACGCGCGAGCAGACTATCAAATACGCGCTGAAACATGAAATACCCATCCCCGTCACTAAAAAGAGCCCTTACTCCATCGACGAAAATCTGTGGGGCAAGAGTATCGAGTGCGGTGTGCTGGAAGACCCCTGGACCGAACCCCCCGCCGATGTCTACACCTGGACGAAAAGCCCGGATGAGGCTCCCGCGAAACCGCAGTACATCGAGATAGGGTTCGAGAAGGGCATCCCGGTATCCCTCGACGGCAAAGAGATAGATGGGATAAACCTGATTCAAAAAATGAACGAAATAGCCGGTCTTCACGGCATCGGCAGAATCGACCATATAGAAAACCGGGTGGTGGGGATAAAGTCACGCGAAATCTACGAAGCGCCGGCGGCGGTCGTGCTGATACAGGCGCACCAGGCGCTGGAAGCCATGACGATGTCCAAAGACCAGCTGCGCTTTAAGCAGAAGGTGTCGGTAGAATGCGCCGACCTTATTT
>MGMR01000070.1 GCA_001796495.1 Chloroflexi bacterium RBG_13_51_18 | reverse complement strand
GTCATCGATAAGCTCTCGAAACAGGGCGACCGCAAGGTCTTTAATTTCCCCCGTCCCATGATACGGAGTAAGGCGCTGGACTTTAGCTTCAGCGGACTGAAGACCGCCGTTATCAATATGTTCAAGGACGGCATTGCCCGCGGTGACACTCTGCCCCTCGCCGATATAGCCGCCAGTTTTCAGGAAGCCGTTGTGGATACGCTGGTGGCCAAGACCCTCCGCGCCGTCGAGGCTAAAGACTTGAAGGTCGTTAGCGTTACCGGCGGTGTTTCGGCCAACAGCCGGCTCCGCCAGGTTTTCGCTGAAACCTGTAAAAAGAGGGGAATTGAAGTATTTTTTCCTAAATTATCGCTCTGCACGGATAATGCCGCTATGATTGCGGCCGCCGGATACGCTAGAATGATGCTGGGGGAAAGGTCGGATTTACGTCTCAACGTATTTCCCAACGCTCCGCTTGGGGGATGATATGAAGACGAAAACAGAAAAAGTAGATGTTGCCAGTCCCGATGCTAAAATACTGGAACATGCCGCCAGCCTGATAATGAAGGGTGAGGTCATCGTCTGTCCCACGGATACCGGCTATGCCTTTACCGCCAACGCCCTGGATACCCGCGCTGTGGCCAAGGTCTTTCACCTGAAAGGGCGTGCCTATTCCAATCCCATCCATGTTGCCGTTAGCTCTATCGACGAGGCGGAAAAGTATGCCTATCTCAACGAGGATGCCCGCTATCTTGCGGCGCATTACCTGCCCGGCGCTTTAACGCTGGTGCTCCCGAAGAAAGATGTTGTCCCTGCCGTGCTGGTGGCCGGGCTCAATACCGTTGGCATCCGTATTCCGGATAACCGCATTATCCTGCGTCTGGTGGAGATAACCGGACGGCCGCTTACCGCTACCAGCGCTAATATCAGCGGCAAGCCGGGCACTTATACCATCGAGGAGGTCGCGGCGCAGTTGGGAGAAAATCTCCAGTTGGTCGCCATGGTTCTCGACCAGGGTCCCTTGAAAGTACGCGATGTTTCCACCGTTGTAGATTTATCATCCGGTCCGCCCCAGCTAATCCGGCAGGGGCGTATCAGCTGGCTGGATGTCCGTGAAGCACTGAAGATGTTTGAGAAATCTCATGAAAAGAGTCCGGAATAAAACAGGGAGGTCTTTTCCGTGCGTATTGCTATTGGCAACGACCACCGGGGTTGTAATCTTAAAGAAACGGTTTTAAAGGTAGTTATAGAATTAGGGCATGAATTCCGCGACTTCGGCTGTTATACGGATGACGCCATAGATTATCCTGATATAGCTGTGCAGGTAGCGGAGGGCATCGTAAAAGGGGAATATGATAGAGGTATCTTGATATGCGGCACCGGCATCGGCATGTGCATCGCCGCCAATAAAGTGCGGGGCATCCGCGCCGCCCAGTGCTATGATGTCTTTACCGCCCACCGCGCCCGACTGCACAATAACGCCCAAATCTGCTGCCTGGCGGCGGAAGAGGGCGAAGGGAAGGTAAAGGTCATCGTCGAGGACTTTCTGGACACCGAGTTTGAAGGCGGAAGGCACCAGAAACGGGTCGATAAAATTAAAGAAATAGAAGACAAGCAATGCCTCTAGCCTCCCGTCATTGCGAGTCCATCCCGACGTAGTCGGGAGGCGTGGCAATCTCTATCACTGACTTATTACTACTGTTGTCCCTCTTTCGTAAAGAGGGATTAAGGGAGTTTTTAAAATAGCTAATGAACACCACTCGTGAATACCAGCGTAAATTAATCTCCGCCGAAGAAGCCGCTGGAATGGTCAAATCCGGCATGTGGATCGACTACGGTGCTATCTGCGGCTTTCCCTCTCTGATTGATGAAAAGCTGGCGGCGCGCGCTAAAGAGCTGAAGGGCGTTAAAATCCGCGCCGAGCACTCCCATACCGTCATTCCCCGCCACGACCCCCTGCAGGAACATTTCATCCATAACTCCTGGTTCCTCGGCCGGGTGGAGCGGGAATATTATAAAAACGGCGCCTGCTCCTATATCCCTTTCGGGCTCGGTGATGGCCCCCGCATGTACCGCCAGTGGCTTAAGGATGCTGTGGACATTACCTTTATTGAAGTCACACCGATGGACAAGAAAGGCAACTTTAATTTCGGCGCTTCGGTCACGCGTCAGAAAGCCGCCTGCGAGGTCGCTAAAAAGGTCGTCCTTGAGGTTAACGAACACATGCCCTGGGTCTTTGGCGGCTACGACGAGGTCGTAAATATCTCGCAGGTCGACCATATCGTTGAGAACTATGAGTATAAAATCCCCGAGTTCCCCGCCGCCGTTATCACCTCGGAGGATGAAGCCATCGCCGCTTTACTGGCGGAACAAATAGAAAATGGCGCTACCATCCAGCTTGGCGTGGGCGCCGTCCCCAGCGTGGTCGGCAAGCTGCTGATAAAGCACAATCTTAAAGACCTCGGTATTCATTCGGAGATGTTCAACGACAGCATGATGGAGCTTATCGAAGCGGGCGTGGTCACCGGCAAACATAAGACTCTCAACCCCGGCAAGTCGGTCTTTTGCTTCGCCGCCGGTTCGGAAAAGCTTTATAAGTTTATGGATAAAAACAAAGCTCTGGCCGGCTTCCCCGTCGATTACACCAACGACCCGTATACCATCGCTAAAAACGAAAAACAGATAGCTATTAATGGCGCCCTGCGTGTCGACCTGCGCGGACAGGTCTGTTCGGAGTCGGTAGGGACGCGGCAGATTAGCGGCACCGGCGGCCAGCTTGAGTTCACACGCGGAGCATATATGTCCAAAGGGGGGAAGGCTTTTATCTGCCTCCACGCCGCCCGTGAGGGTAAGGACGGTAAATTGGTATCAAGTATCGTGCCCACATTAGAATTGGGCGACATGGTAACCGTCCCCGCCTCCGATGTCTCTCATATCGTCACCGAGTACGGCATGGTGAACCTCAAAGGCAAGAGCATCTGGCAGCGCGCCAAAGCCCTTATTTCTATCGCCCACCCCTCCTTTAGAGATGAATTAACCAAAGCCGCCATCAAAGCTGGTTTCATTACTAAAGGGACAGTGGGAATAGGATTCTAATATCGCTAGAGAGGTGCGGATGAGAAAAGAAGACATTGCAGTGATGCTTCGCATAGATTCTATCGTTTGGAATGAACTTGTCTCGTTATTGGACACTCATCCTGAAGAGAGCCTTCATGCACCGACCTCGCCAAAGTGGACCAGTCAGGATGTATATGCTCATATGGCTCGCTGGATAAACCACTCCAATACGCTTATTGAGATTTACTGCGCTGGGCAAGCACTGCCTTCATTGGAAACCACTCCTGAAGAAATGAATCTGCTTTGGGAACAGGAAGATAAAAGTATAGGACTCAATAATGCCAAAGCAAAAGCCTTGATGGCGTTTTCAGACAGGCAGCGTTTAATAGAATCTATCCCTATCAACAAATGGGACAAGAAATTAGAACATATTATTCGCTATGATGGTGCTACGCACTTCGCTGCACATCTGAACTATATCATAATCGACTGCTGAAAAATGGCTGATTCTTCACTATCTCTTAATACTTTTTATATTTTAAAGTATTAGTGAATTTCTTTTTATTTTTCCTAATCCCCCCGGCAGGCGTGCCTGCAGAGAAGAGGCGCAGTTCCCTCCCATATTAATCCCCCTCCCCCATATCTTTAATCTTTTATCTGTGTCTTTGAACTTTGAGATTTGATTTTTGATTTTACCCTTATTCTCTTTTCCCTCTCCACCAGCTTGACAATAAACTCGTAAAAATGTTATCTTTAGGTACGGGCTTCAAGCTAAAAACTAATTCCCCGGTCCGTCTTGATAGACGGTTATTTTTTTAGTGGAGCTTAAAAAGGGTAAAAATATGAAAAGTGATGCTGTAAAAAAAGGTGTGGAAAGGGCGCCCCACCGCTCCCTTCTCTACGCGCTGGGCTGCACCCGTGAGGAGATGGACAGGCCGTTCATCGGCATCGTCAACAGCTTCACGGATGTCGTTCCCGGCCATATGCATCTGCGTGAAATCGCCGAGTCGGTAAAAGAGGGCGTGCGTAAAGGCGGGGGAACGCCTTTCGAGTTCAATACCATAGCTGTCTGCGACGGCATTGCCATGAACCATGCTGGCATGAAATACAGCCTGCCGAGTCGTGAGTTAATCGCCGACTCCGTGGAAATTATGGCGGAGGCTCATGCTTTCGATGCGCTGGTCTTTATCCCCAACTGCGATAAGATTATTCCCGGCATGTTGATGGCGGCTTTAAGACTGAACCTGCCGGCTATCTTCGTCAGCGGCGGGCCTATGCTGGCCGGCAGCCTGGATGGGAAGAAGGTCGACCTTAGCAATATGTTCGAGGCCGTGGGCAATGTAGCCGCCGGAACGATGACTGAAGCGGAGCTAATAAGACTGGAACAGGTGGCCTGTCCCGGCTGCGGCAGTTGCTCCGGCATGTTCACTGCCAACACCATGAACTGCCTGACCGAGGTCCTCGGCATGGGATTACCCGGTAACGGCACTATTCCTGCCGTCGATAAGCGGCGTCGCGCGTTAGCCCGTCAGGCTGGTGAGCAGGTGATGAAGCTGCTGGCTCAAGATATTCGTCCCAGGAGCATCATCGATAGCGACGCTATCTTTAACGCTTTCACCGTCGATATGGCTCTGGGCGGCAGCACCAACTCGGTACTGCATCTCATGGCTATCGCCAATGAGGCCGGTGTGGACTTTATGTTGCCGACCGTTAATGAAATCAGCCGGCATACGCCTTATCTCTGTAGCCTGCGCCCCGCCGGTCCCCACCACATCGAGGACTTGGATGCGGCCGGCGGCATTCCCGCCGTTATGGGTGAACTGAAAGGTCTCCTTAAATTAAAGGCCAGGACCGTTACAGGCAAGACCGTCGGCGATAATATCGCCGCTGTAAAAAATCTTAACAGCGAGGTCATTCGTCACGTAAAGAACGCTCATTCTCCTACCGGCGGGCTTGTCCTGCTTTTTGGCAACCTGGCTCCCGAGGGAGCGGTGGTGAAGAAAGCCGCCGTCGCCCCGGAGATGCTGAAGCACCGCGGCCTCGCCCGGGTTTTCGACTCCGAGGAAGAGGCCACTAAAGCCATTATGGACAAGAAAATCAAACGCGGTGATGTTCTGGTCATCCGCTATGAGGGTCCTAAAGGCGGGCCCGGCATGCGGGAGATGCTCACGCCTACCTCTCTGATTACCGGTATTGGAATGGAAAAAGATGTCGCCCTGATTACAGACGGGCGTTTTTCCGGCGCCACCCGCGGCGCGTCTATCGGCCATGTTTCACCGGAAGCGGCGTCCCGCGGCCCTATCGCCGCAATCCATGATGGCGACATAATAGATATCGATATCATGGAAAATAAACTTGATGTAGAATTGACCGAGAAAGAAATCTCCGACCGCCTTAAAAAGCTGCCGGCGTTCCAGCCGAGGATAAAGACGGGCTACCTGGCCCGTTACATAGAGAAAGTGACCTCGGCCAGCACCGGGGCGGTGTTTAAGAAATAAGGGGGGCTTTATGAAAAAAACTGGTGCCCAGATTTTATGTGAGAGTTTAATCGCCGAGGGAGTTGATGTCATGTTCGGCTTCCCGGGCGGTGTTTTATTGCCTTTTTATGATACTCTGCCGCAATATCCTCAAATACGGCATATACTGGTGCGTCACGAGCAGGGTGCCGCGCATGCCGCCGATGGCTATGCCCGGGCCACCGGTAAGGTCGGCGTTTGCATGGCTACGTCAGGCCCCGGTGCTACCAACCTGGTGACCGGCATCGCCAATGCATATCTGGACTCCGTACCGATGGTTGCGTTAACGGGGCAGGTGGTCAGGGCGCAAATCGGCAAAGATGCCTTCCAGGAAATCGATATTTCCGGTATTACTTTGCCCATCACCAAGCACAGCTATGTGGCTATGGATGCCGGCGCGCTGGCCGGGATTGTCAAAGAGGCTTTTTATATCGCCAGGTCCGGTCGGCCCGGTCCGGTGCTTATCGACCTCCCCAAGGATGTGATGACAGACCAGGCTGAATATGTCTACCCGGACAAGGTGGAACTGCCCGGCTATAAGGTGCCTACTCACGGCCACCCCACCCAGCTTAAAAGCGCCGCTAAATTGATCAATGAAGCCAAACAGCCGCTGATTATCGCTGGCAGGGGTGTCCTTATCTCTGGCGCCAGCCCGCAGCTTAAAGATTTTGCGGAAAAAGCGCAGATACCGGTCATCACCACGCTGCTGGGTATCAGCTGCTTCCCGGAAGACCATGTATTGAGCTACGGCATGGCTGGCATGCACGGCACTGGTTATGCCAACAAGGCTCTTGAAAATTGCGACCTGTTGATTGCCGTGGGGATGCGCTTTGACGACCGTGTGACCGGCAAGGTTAATGCCTTTGCCCCGCACGCTAAAATCATTCACATCGATATGGACCCGGCGGAAATCGGCAAAAACGTGGCTGTCCATGTTCCCATCGTCGGCGATGTCGGCGCGGTGCTGTATGCTATGGAAAAAATAATTGAAACCAATCGGCATATCGACTGGATACGGCAGCTGGATGAATGGCGCAAGCAGCACCCTATACTGGATATCCACGATAGCGCCGCTCTCCTGCCGCAACATATTATCCACGAGCTGTATGAAGCCACCCGCGGCGACGCTATTGTTGTCACCGGCGTCGGCCAGCACCAGATGTGGGCTGCCCAGCATTATATCTTCCACGAGCCTAATACCTTCATCTCATCCGGCGGCCTGGGCACGATGGGTTTCGGCTTGCCCGCGGCTATGGGCGCCAAGGTCGGTTGTCCCGATAAAATGGTTTGGCTGATTGATGGTGACGGAAGCTTTCAGATGACTATTCAGGAATTGGCAACTCTCGTTCAGGATAATATTGCCGTGAAAATAGCCATTATGAATAACGGTTTCCTGGGCATGGTAAGGCAGTGGCAGGACCTCTTCTACGCTAAAAATTATGTCGCCACCCCGATTTCCTGCCCCGATTTTGTGAAAGTTGCCGAAGCCTATTGTATCGCTGGCATAAAGGTGACCAGGCGCGAGGAAATTAGACCGGCTATTGAGCAAGCTATGAATCATGATGGCCCGTTCTTGCTTAACTTTATGGTGGAGCCGGAGGAAAACGTCTATCCCATGGTGCCTCCCGGCGCCGCCAATATCGAGTTTATAGAACGGCCGAAGAAAGAGGTGTCCGCATGGCAACGACGAAGCACACGCTAGTTGCAATTGTCCACGATAAACCCGGTGTCCTTAATCGTGTGGTCAGCCTTTTCCGCCGCCGCGGCTTTAATATCGATAGTATCGCCGTTGGGCACAGCGAGATACCTCATCTGTCCCGCGTTACAATCACGGTCAACGGCACTACGGCAACTGTAGAACAGGTCAGGAAACAGCTCGATAAGCTCATAGATGTGGTGAAGATTTTCGATATTACCAGCGAAAAGCTTACCGCCCGCGAGCTGGCGCTTATTAAAGTGAAAGCCACATCCGCCACGCGCAGTGAAATACTTGAAATCGCTGATATCTTCCGCGCCAATATCGTCGATGTCGCTTCTGATTCTTTGACTATTGAGATTACCGGCGATGAAGACAAAATCAGCTCGATGCTCAAACTGCTGCAGGCCTTTGGCGTCAAGGAAATAGCGCGTACCGGGCGCGTCGCTATGGTACGGGGTAATATCGGCGTTATGCGCGCTGAAGAGAGAGCCGCCAAAAGCCGCGCTAAAAAGCAGGCTTAAAAAGACAATAAAGCTAGCTGTATAGACAAAATCGGTAAAATCATATAAAATGGATTATTAACCATGTCGTACACTAATCGTTCTTGCTTTAAGAGAATTGGCCTCATCCTTATTAGCCCCTCTCTAATCTAGGAGAGGGGATTAAGCGGTTGTGTGCTGAAATATTCTCTTAAGGAGGAACTTACATGGACAGGGTTATAATCTTTGATACCACATTACGGGATGGGGAGCAGGCGGCTGGCGGTTCACTAAACGTTCAGGAAAAGCTGGAAATCGCCCGGCAGTTGGAAAGACTGGGCGTTGATGTTATCGAAGCGGGTTTTCCCGTCACTTCCCCCGGCGATTTTGAAGCTGTTCGACTTATTGCCCAGGAAATACGTCAGCCTTCAATCTGCGTGCTGACCCACGCCAATCTAAAGGCTGTTGATGATAGCTGGGAAGCGGTAAAGAGTGCCTCCAATCCCCGCATCCACATCGTCCTCTCATCTTCTGATATTCACCTGTTTTACCAGCTGCGTAAAAGCCGCGAGCAGATTCTCCAGATGTCCTGCGATACGGTAAAGCACGCCCGCAAATATACCGACAATATCGAGTTTTCGGCGATGGATGCATCCCGAACTGAGCCGGCTTTCATCCATCAGTTGCTGAAGGCTGTCATTGATGTCGGCGCTTCCACCGTGAACATTCCGGATACGGTCGGCTACGCTATGCCCCGCCAGTTCGGCGAGCTTATCGAGGGCGTTTTTAAAAACGTTCCCAACATCGACCGCGCTGTCGTCAGCGTGCACTGCCACAACGACCTCGGTCTGGCGGTTGCTAACAGCCTGGAAGCTATCAGGCAGGGCGCCCGTCAGGTGGAGGCCACGGTCAACGGCATCGGCGAGAGGGCCGGCAACGCCGCGCTGGAAGAAATCGTCATGGCTATCAAGACCCGCTCCGATTTCTTTGGCCTGACGACTAATGTAGAAACGAAGCAGATTTACCGAACGAGTCGCCTGGTCTCCGACCTCACCGGGTTCCCCGTGCAGCCCAACAAGGCCATCGTTGGCGGCAATGCTTTTCGCCATTCGTCCGGCCTGCATGTGGACGGTATGATTAAAAAGTCGTCCACATACGAGATAATGGACCCGCGTTCCGTCGGTATTCCGTCGAGCAGCCTGGTGCTGGGCAAGACCAGCGGGCGTCATGCCTTTAAGGAGCGGCTTTCCGAGTTGGGCTACTCGCTAAATGAGGAAGACCTGAATAAGGCTTTCGCCTCTTTCAAAGAGCTGGCGGATAAGAAAAAGGATATCACCGACCGCGATATCGAATCGCTGGTGGCTGAAGAGCAGCGCACTATCTCCGAGGAGTATCACCTTGACCGCGTGCAGGTAACCAGCGGCGACCAGGGCCTCCCGATGGCGGCTGTCAGGCTTATCGGGCCGGAAGGCAAGACTATTATTGAAGGTGCCTCCCTCGGCACCGGCCCGGTGGATGCCGTTTACAAGGCCATCAATCTGTGCGTCAAGGTGCCCAATACGCTTACCGAGTTCTCGGTGAAATCGGTCACGGAGGGCATCGACGCTATCGGCGAGGTATTAATCAGGATAGAGAGCGACGGCATAACTTACACCGGTCGCGGTGCGGACACGGATATTATCGTTTCCAGCGCCAAGGCATATATCAATGCTCTTAATCGCCTGCTTTCGGCCAAAAAGAATAAATTGGGGTAAAATAGGAGAAATAACGTGAACCTAGCAGAAAAGATATTAGCGGCTCATGCCGGAAAAAACGAGGTCGTCCCGGGCGAGTTTATCAGCGCATCGGTTGATATGGTTTTGTCTAATGATATCACTGCGCCTATTGCTATAAAAGAATTCTATCGACTCGGCGTGTCACGGGTCTTCGATCCTTCTAAAATCGTCATGGTGGCCGACCATTTTGTGCCGAACAAAGATATTCTTTCCGCCGAGCAGGCAAAGCAGATGCGTGAGTTCTGCCATGAGCAGGGGATTAAATTTTATGACGTCGGTGAGATGGGTATCGAGCATGTCCTCCTGCCGGAGCAGGGCTTGGTGCTTCCCGGTGATGTTGTGATAGGGGCTGATTCACATACCTGCACCTATGGTGCGATAGGCGCTTTTGCCACCGGCATGGGCTCGACTGATATTGCCGTCGCCATGGCTACCGGGGATATCTGGATGAAGGTCCCGCCCACCATCAAGTTCATTTATAACGGTGATCTTGGCAAGTGGGTAGGGGGTAAAGACCTTATTCTCTATACCATCGGCGATATCGGCGTCGACGGCGCTTTATACGCCGCGATGGAATTCACCGGCGATGCTATTGAGGCGCTTTCCATGGACGGGCGCTTTACCATGGCCAACATGGCCATCGAGGCAGGCGGCAAGGCTGGACTGTTCCATGTTGATAATAAGACACAGCTTTACATAAAGTCCAGAGCTAAGCGGTCGTATTTGGTCTATGAACCTGATGTCGATGCCGCCTACGATAGGGTAATTGAGTATGATGTCACTTCTATTGAGCCGCAGGTGTCATTACCGCATTCGCCGGCAAACGCTAAATCAGTGAGTGAAGTAGGTGATGTAAAAATCGACCAGGCGGTTATCGGGAGCTGCACTAACGGTCGAGTTGAAGACCTGCGCCTGGCCGCCCAGGTGCTTAAAAAGCATCGGGTTCACTCGGGCGTACGCTGCATCATCATTCCCGGCTCCCAGCAGGTATATCTGGAAGCTTTAGCCGAGGGGCTTATCGAGATATTTATCAAAGCAGGAGCGGCGTTCAGCACGCCCACCTGCGGGCCCTGCCTCGGCGGGCACATGGGCGTTTTGGCTGAAGGGGAACGCTGTATTTCCACCACCAACCGTAACTTTGTCGGCCGCATGGGCAGCACTAAATCGGAAGTCTACCTGGCCAATCCGGCAGTGGCAGCCGCCAGCGCCGTGGCGGGCAGGATTATCGACCCGGAAGAGGTCATGCATTAATATCATCCTCCCCCTTTGGTAAAGGGCCTGCCCTGAGCCTGCGGAAGGGGGATTAGGAGGGGGTTTTAAATAAAAAAATGTTCGCTCTAATGACTCGTTTGGAGAGGGCAGGACTTGCCCTGAGCGAAGTCGAAGGGGTGAGGTAAAAACTAAAAAGGAAAAAGTGACAATAGTTAATTGATAGTAACCATATATTAGTTTACAGTTATTATGTGGGGTTTGATAACGGGTAGGTAAGTTGACATAAGACAAGATAAATGGTAAAAACAATTAAAGACAATTCAGCTACGGTTTATAGCTAAAAGTTAATAAAAATATTTTTAAAAACACATAAAACAAATATTTCCTCGTTCTACTCGTAAAAGGAGACAATATGAAGCTAAAAGGCAAGGTCTTTAAATACGGCACTGATGTCAATACGGACGTTATTATCCCCGCCCGCTACCTCAACGTGTCCGACCCCGCTGAACTGGCTAAGTACTGCATGGAGGATATAGATGCCGACTTCGTGAAAAAGGTCAAGCCCGGCGACATCATCATGGCTGCCACGAACTTCGGCTGCGGCTCGTCCCGTGAGCATGCCCCGCTGGCTATCAAGGCATCTGGTATATCCTGTGTTATCGCCCACAGCTTTGCCCGCATCTTCTTCCGCAACGCTATTAATATCGGCCTGCCTTTACTTGAGTGCGCCGGGGCCGTCGATAACACCGATGCCGGTGACACGTTGGAAGTAGACCTGGCTGAAGGCAAGATTAAAAACCTGACCAGCGGCAGGACATTTACCGCTAGTCCGTATCCGGACTTCATGTCCGAGGTGATAGCTGCCGGCGGCTTAGTCGAGTATACGAAGAAAAGACTGGCTCATACGTAATTTGAGGATTGATTCAGGAGGACTTAAGTGAAATTTAACCTGGTTGTTTTACCCGGTGACGGTGTCGGTCCGGAGGTTATCAACGAGACTATTAAGGTATTGAATGCCATCGGCAAAAGGTACGGCCATCAATTTATTATCGATAGCCGCCTGGTAGGCGGTGCCGCCATTGATGCCGAGGGCGTCGCTGTCTCTAAAGCTACTTTGAAACTCTGTAAAAAGGCCGATGCCGTATTGCTGGGCGCGGTCGGCGGCCCCAAGTGGGACGACCCCCTGGCTAAAGTCCGCCCCGAGGACGGCTTGCTGGAGCTGCGTAAGAGCCTGGGGCTTTTCGCCAACCTGCGTCCTGTAAAGGTTCATCCCGTACTGGTCGATTCTACCAATCTCAAGCCGGATGTGATAAGAGGTGTCGATTTCATCTTTGTGCGTGAGCTGACCGGGGGTTTATATTTCGGCAAGCCCAAGAAACGCTGGCAGACGGAGGGAGGACGTAAAGCCGTCGATTCCATGCTGTACTCGGAGCAGGAAATCGACCGTATTGTCAGGGTCGGCTTCGAGCTGGCGCGCCGCCGCCAGAAAAAACTGATCTCGGTAGATAAAGCTAACGTTCTGGAGTCCTCCCGCTTATGGCGTCAGGTGGCGCTGGAAGTGGCCAATGACTACCCGGATATATCGCTGGAGCATATGCTCGTGGATGCCTGCTCAATGCGGATAATCCAGAATCCCAAATACCTTGATGTACTGGTGACGGAAAACACCTTCGGCGATATCCTCACCGACGAGGCTTCGATGCTGGCCGGTTCGATGGGCATGCTGCCATCGGCTAGTATTGCCGGAGTGCCGCAGGCCGGGGTCAAGATATTCGGTCTGTATGAACCGATTCACGGCAGCGCGCCGCGGCGCGCCGGACAGAACATGGCTAATCCTATCGCCACTATCCTTAGCGCCGCCATGATGTTGCGTTACTCCTTCGCTCTGGAGAAAGAAGCGGAGGTGGTCGAAAAAGCGGTCGAAGATGCCTTGAATGAAGGCTATCGTACCTATGATATAATGAGTGAAGGCAAGACCAAGCTGGGAACAAAAGAGATGGGCGATATCATCGCCGGTAAAGTGGGAGGATAGAAGTTGGCATCGGTAGAACTGTATGATACTACCTTGAGAGACGGAGCCCAGAGTGAAGGCATATCCTTCTCTGTGGTGGACAAGCTGCATATTACTCGCAAGCTCGATGAGCTGGGTATCCATTATATTGAAGGCGGCTGGCCCGGCTCTAATCCTAAGG
>MGMR01000069.1 GCA_001796495.1 Chloroflexi bacterium RBG_13_51_18 | reverse complement strand
TATTGTAAAACCGGGGCGGACTGTAGCTGCCCATGCCGCCGGTGTTCGGGCCTCTGTTTCCCTCAAAAATCCGTTTGTAATCGCAGGCGGGCACGGTAGGCATTACGGTTTTACCGTCGGTAAATACAAAGAAGCTCATTTCCTGGCCTTCAAGGTGTTCCTGGATAACCACTCTATCTCCCGCTTTCCCGAAGGATTTGCCCTGCATGATACCGGCAAGGGTTTTAAGGGCATCTTCCTGGGAATCGTTGATGATAACCCCTTTTCCCGCCGCCAGCCCGTCGGCTTTAATAACGAAAGGCGGTTTCTGTTGCTTGAGATATTCGCTGGCTTTTGCATAATCGGCAAAGGCGGCGCTGCGGGCGCAGGGGATACCGTGTTTTTCCATCAGTTCCGCAGCAAAGGCCTTGCTCGATTCTATTTCGGCGGCCCTTTGTTCCGGCCCGAAGATAGCCAGTCCGTTCTTTGAAAAGAGATCGACGATGCCGTTGGCCAGCGGCTGTTCCGGCCCGACCACCGTAAGGTCGATGCGGTTGTCCCGCGCGAATTTCAGCAGTGCTTCCGAATCTTCGGCTTTTATATCAAGGTTATGGGCTACCTTTGCCATACCGGCGTTGCCCGGCGCGGCGTATATCTCTTTGACTTTAGGGCTTTGCGCCAGCTTCCAGGCCAGCGCGTGTTCCCTTCCTCCGCTGCCAACGACTAATATTTTCATCTTCCTCACCCCCATTTTTACTGAATTTTAAGAAAAATCCTCCCGTCGTTTGGCCGAACCGCGAAAGACTTGCTTCTTTCACCGGTAGATACATCTTGGTAAATATCATCGAATTCTATGCGGCTGATGTCATTTGTTGGATTAACCAAAACAACACCATTTTCAAATTCTCTCTTCCAGGTACCGTCATCGCGCTGTTGGGCTTTTCCTTTAGCCAAACCGAGGTTGGTATCATATTCTGGAAACCACCAGATCGTGTTGTGATATTCGTTTCCTATATCAAAACCATAATAACCATCATCGAGTAGAGTTATCGATAGCCCGTAACGCATTTTCTGTAGCTCTGCAGATGGAAGGTTTGTATCTATGGTGTCGTATTTTACGTTGTTGGTGTCGGCGTCTATCCAGTGAATCCTGAATGGAGGCATGAGTTTTTGCATATTTCTTTGATAGACTTGCCATATTTTTGAAAAATCTCGGTTACTCCAGGGCTGAATTCCTAGAGCACATTCTTGCATGAGGCCGTTCGCATAATTATAATAAGGTGAATTCTCGCTCCATTCATTTCCTGGATTGCCGATTATTATCGCCTCCGGCCCGAGCAGTTCTCGTGTCAATTGTAAAAGCCGTGTCATGCCTTCTTGATATTTCTGATTGACTATATTAAGACTATCCCCAACGCCGTCGTTATCAATATCCAGGTTTGATTCCCACATTGTTTCTAAAAAGCAGTCATACCAGACCCCATTGAAAAGGCCTGTTAGCATAAGTTTATCATGAACGAGGTTAGGCAAAAAAGTAGCCCATTCACTATTAGGGTTCATACCCGGCCAATCGATTTCGCTTTCGGTTTCTGATGCCCATAGAATCCAGCGTTTTTGTTCTGGTGGCTTTGGATTTCCCGGTGTATCCCCATAATGCAGGAAAAGGCTTTCATTAGAATCTTGCGCGGTAATGCCATAATATGCGGCTTGATCACGAATGTACTGAATAAACCCAAGAGTGATCCAGCTGGGTCTATCCGGTGCTTCCAAATCGTTTGTTAGCATCCAACGCCAATAAGCACCTGCACCTGCTCCTATCACGGCCAGTATCTTAATTTGCGGGTTCAATTCTTTTATTCTCCCAAGATATTCCGGAGCGAAGCGGGCTAAGTCAGCGTCAACAGCAATGATATCCCATCTGGCGAGAATTTTTATTAGTGAGTCTATTTGCGTGGGTGTATACTGTTGGATCTTCCAGTAAAAAGCGTCAATACCGGCATATAAATTAGCTAAACGAGGATATTCATCTGCCCGTCTCACCCTAAGTGTTTCGATCAATCCAGCGACCTCGATTTCATATAAACCGGAAACCTCTTTTATCAGTGTAAAGGCAACGGTTACTGAAGTTCCTGGTGCTAATGTAATACTCTTTACCTCTTCTACAGTCCCATTGATGTTTAAAGTTAATCTATGTGAGTCTTCCGTTCCTCCTACATTTGTTACCTTAACTTCAACTGTAATTGGTTTCCCAGGCTCAACCACAATTGGAGTTACCGATAGGGAAATGACTTTAATATCAGCTGGAGTTGTTTTGATTGTAGGAGTCGGTGTCGGTGTCGGTGTTGGCGTTGCTTGAGTCACTGCTGGAGTGGTAGACGATTGTGTTGTGGTACATCCCCAAAGCAGGGTGGAAATAACCAGCAGTAAAATGAGCACAAGGAGAGTTTTCTGCATGATTTCCTCCTCCTCACTCCCACTCTATCGTGGAAGGGGGCTTGGACGTAATATCATAAACCACGCGGTTTATCCCGTCCACTTCGTTAACAATGCGGTTGGAAATCCTTGCCAGCAGGTCGTAAGGCAGCCGCGCCCAGTCAGCCGTCATGGCGTCGTCGCTGGTGACGGCGCGGACTGCCGCCAGGTAGCCGTAAGTGCGGAAGTCACCCATCACCCCCACGCTCCTTACGTCGGTCAGCACGCAGAAGCTCTGCCACAGCTGGCGGTACAGGTTGGCTTTCTTTATCTCGTTCATCAGGATAAAGTCGGCGCTACGCAGTATCTCCAGCTTCTCTTTCGTTACCTCCCCGATGCACCTTATCGCCAGGCCGGGGCCCGGGAAGGGCTGCCGCCATACCATTTCCTCCGGCAGTCCCAGCTCTTTGCCCACCTGCCGCACCTCGTCCTTGAAGAGGTAGCGTAAAGGCTCCAGCAGCTTTAAGGTCATGCGGGCGGGCAAGCCGCCGACGTTGTGGTGGCTCTTTATTTTGGCGGAGACATTGCTGAAAGAGGAGACGCTTTCGATGACATCCGGGTAGAGCGTGCCCTGCGCCAGGAAATCCACCTTGCCTATCTTGTCGGCTTCTTCCTCGAAGACCCTGATAAACTCCTCGCCGATTATCTTGCGCTTTTCCTCCGGGTCGGTAACGCCCTTGAGTCGGTTAAGAAATCGTTCGATGGCATCGACGTAGATAATATTCATACCTAGGTTATTCTTGAAGACCTTGAGGGTGCGGTCGGCTTCCTCGCGGCGCAGCAGGCCGTTATTAACGAAGATACAGGTTAGCTGGTCGCCGATAGCCCGTTGGATTAGTGTCGCCACCACCGATGAGTCCACCCCTCCCGATAGGGCGTTAATGACCTTGCCGCCCCCCACTTGCTCCTTGATGCGTTCGATGCTTTCACTGACGAAGTTGCCCATCGTCCAGTTTCCTTGGCAGCCGCATACTTTATAAACAAAGTTTTTCAGGATGGTCCTGCCTTCCGGCGTATGGGCTACCTCCGGGTGGAACTGGAGTCCATAGATATTGTTGCTGTTGCCGATAACGGCATAGGGCGAATTTTCTGTATAGGCGAGGGCGGTAAAGTCCTGCGGCATCTGCTCGATTTTATCGCCGTGGCTCATCCAGACAGTAGTCGATTCGGGTAGTCCTGAAAACAGCGGCGAATCCATCTGGTTCAAGTGCATGACGGCATGTCCGTATTCACGCTTGGTGCCCGGTGTTACCTCCCCCCCGAGTTGCTTGGTGATAACCTGCATGCCGTAGCAGATTCCAAGCACCGGCAGGTGGCTTTCATAAACGTAGGCAGGGGCGAGTGGCGCATTAGGCTCATAAACGCTGGCCGGGCCGCCGGAGAGTATGAATCCCTTGGGGTTGAGCGGCGCTATCTTTTCCCAGGGCGTATCGTGGGGCATAAGCTCGCAATACACCTGGGCTTCACGTACGCGTCGGGCAATCAGTAGGTTATACTGCGACCCGAAGTCCAGGACGATAATGGCTTCACGCTCGGCGCCGGGCGCTGCCTCCGGAGTTGCCACCGGCTGTTCGCCGCCTATCTCCTTGGCGATTTCGAGATAGGTCGACACCTCGATATCGTCAGTGGTGGCTATCCGATGGCTCTCATCCGGGGATGGATTGAAATTCTCATTAACCATCTTATAGAACACAATGTACCATTATGTTATACTAATTTCAAGTAAAAAAAGTATTTTATTTGAATACGGGAATGCCTCACAGGCGTAAAATATTTTATCCTCTGGTCAAATTGCATCCGTATGTTTAAATATGAAATATTCAGCAACAGCCCAGCCGCCACCCTGAGTCTTGGCAGGAGAATCGGGCAGAAGCTTGAACCGGGCAGTGTTATCGCTTTGACGGGAGAGCTGGGCTGCGGCAAGACCCTGCTCACACGGGGTATCTGTGACGGACTGGGTGTACCGGCACGGCAAGTAAACAGCCCTACCTTCATGCTGGTGAATGAATATCGCGGGCGGATGCCCGTTTTTCACATCGACCTGTATCGGTTGAGCGGCATCGACGACGGTTTTGAAATAGGGATTATGGACTACTTTTCACGGGCGGCGGCGGGTATTATGATTATCGAGTGGGCGGAGAAAATGCTTTCCCTCCTCCCCACCGACCTTTTGAAAGTGGAATTTGACATAATATCAAGCCGGAAGAGGCGCATTGTTTTTTCTGCCGCTTCCGCTAAGATCGACCGTGTATTTGAGGAGTTGGCTATAAAATGATAGTGCTTGGTATCGATACTTCCGGCTACGTTAATGCGGTAGGTATCGTAGACGGCGACCGCGTGCTGGCGGATGCCTCTTTTCCCGCCAGGACCGATTCTCTGGAGCAGATTGTGGATAATATCGACGCAGTCCTTAAGAGAGTTCATTTGAGTTTGAATGATATCGGGGGAATAGGGGTGGGGCTGGGTCCCGGCTCCTGGACAGGCATTAAGGTGGGGGTAACGGTAGGGAAAATGCTGGCTTTCAGCGCTGATAAGCCGGTGGTCGGCATCCCCACGCTGCAAGCTTTAGCGTACGCTGCCCGGCGCGAATCTGCGATAGTTTATGCTGTTATCAACGCCGGCATCAGGGATACCGTCTATGCCGCCCGCTATCATATCGATGGTAATGAAGTCATTCAGCAAGGCGATTATTTTGCGGGCAATATAAAAGATTTAGCTGCCCTTATTAAGTGGCCGGTTCTCCTGGCCGGCAGCGGCATCGAGTCTTATCGGCAGGCCATCGTCAGTGAAAACGACTCTTTAAAAACAAAATTAAAAACCTTGGAAGCTTTGCCTTCTGGGGCCGCTATAGCTTGCCTCGCCACTACGCGCTTAACACAGGGCAGGAAAGATGAGCCACTCTCCCTTACACCCCTTTATCTGAAAGAGTCAACGGCTAAGGCTTTTGTGAATAAGTACGCCGCTAGAGGGAAGAAGTAAATGCTCATTTTAGGTATTGAAACATCCTGCGATGAGACCTCGGCGGCTCTAGTGGCCGACGGCAAAACGGTGTTGTCCAGCGTCATTGCTACGCAGCTCGACCTGCTGAAAAAGTACGGCGGCGTGGTGCCGGAAATCGCCGCCCGCCGCCATACCGAGCTTATCGGCTATGTCATCAAAGAAGCTCTCGATACCGCCGGCAAGACCCTCGATGATGTTGAAGCCGTTGCCGTTACATCCCGCCAGGGCTTAATCGGCTGTTTGATGGTCGGGGTGGCGGCCGCCAAGTCTATCAGCTACGCTAAAAAGGTGCCTCTTATCGGTCTGCATCACATCGAAGGACACATCTT
>MGMR01000068.1 GCA_001796495.1 Chloroflexi bacterium RBG_13_51_18 | reverse complement strand
CACTGAAGGCCACAGGTTCGAGTCCTGTACCGCCCACCATCTTAATTGACAACCTCCCTGATTTAAGATAAATTATTTTGACCCCTCCCGTCATCCAGCACCCGAAATACAATTGTATTTTGTACCTTTTAGTGATTTAACGGGCAATATTATCTATGTTGACAAACGTAAACAGCTATGCTATGATGAATAATACGGCAAACGGTTGCCGTATTTCTATGTCTTTCTCTCCAGCCGGGACTATAAAAGTGAAAAATACGCAGACGCCATCTGCAACTTAAAATCGGGAAATATTCTGCTTCAAACAGAAGTAGAGCTAAATAAAAAGGAGAGAAGAAAAAATGAATCTGCAGAGACCCAATGCCAATGACGCCACGAGGACCGCCAATCGTTCTCGGAACGTCGCGCCCATGAGCGGTATATGCTCGCGGTGTATCGACGGTTGTACCGGTAACTGCGAGGTGTTTAAAGCCACCTTCCGCAGCAGAGAGTTGATTTATCCGGGACCTTTCGGAGACATCACCGCCGGGGGCGACAAGGACTATCCTGTTGACTACTCGCATCTTAATATCCAGGGTTATGCGCTGGGTGCGGAGGGACTGCCTAAGGGCGTCAAAGGCGACTCGGATTCCGCCATTTTCCCGGCGGTAAACACCGAGACCGAATACGGCTGGGATAAGAAAGTCAAGATGAGAGTGCCTATATTCACCGGGGCATTGGGCTCCACGGAAATTGCCCGTAAAAACTGGGAACATTTTGCCATCGGCGCCGCCTTAAGCGGCGTGACCCTGGTCTGCGGCGAGAACGTTTGCGGCATCGACCCGCAACTTCAGCTTGACGCTAAAGGAAAAATCACCTCGGCACCGGATATGGACCGCCGCATTGAAATCTACAAGCGCTACCATCGCGGCTACGGCGAAATCCTGGTGCAGATGAATGTCGAGGATACCCGTCTTGGAGTAGCCGAATACGTCAGTAAAAAGCACGGTCTGGACACTATCGAGTTGAAGTGGGGGCAGGGCGCCAAGTGTATCGGCGGAGAAATCAAAGTCAATAGCCTGGAGCGCGCCCTCGAGCTGCAAAAACGCGGCTATATCGTCACCCCCGACCCCTCCAGCCCTGTCAGCCAGGCAAGCTTTAAGGACGGCTCGCTGAAAGAATTTGAGCGTCACAGCCGACTCGGCTTTATTGATGAAAAAGGATTTTATAATGAAGTCAACCGGTTGCGCAAACTGGGTTTCAAGCGCATCACGTTAAAAACGGGCGCCTACGGCCTGCGCGAGCTGGCGATGGCCATTAAGTGGAGTTCTAAGGCAAAAATCGACCTGCTGACCTTCGACGGCGCCGGCGGCGGCACCGGCATGAGCCCCTGGCGCATGATGGAAGAATGGGGTATGCCCACACTCTATCTGCATGCCGCGGCTTATGAATTCTGCAAGAGGCTTGCTGATAAAGGCGAGCGTGTGCCGGATATCGCCTTCGCCGGCGGCTTCAGCAGCGAGGACGGCGTCTTCAAGGCGCTGGCGCTCGGAGCGCCCTACGCCAAAGCGGTATGCATGGGGCGTGCGCTGATGATTCCGGGCATGGTCGGCAAGAATATCGCCCAGTGGCTTAAAGAAGGCAAACTGCCCAATACGGTCAGCCAGTTCGGCTCTACGCCGGAAGAAATATTCGTCTGTTATGAAGAGGTCAAATCCCTGGTGGGCGCTAATGAAATGAAGAATATTCCCCTCGGTGCACTGGGTGTATTCAGCTACAGCGAAAAGATACGCGTCGGACTCCAGCAGATTATGGCAGGCGCCAGGTGCTTCAGCGTGCCGGCCATCGGCCGCGAAGAACTGATGTCGCTGACCGAAGAATGCGCCAAAATAACCGGCATTCCTTACCTGATGGAGGCTTACCGCGACGAGGCGATGAGCATTCTTGATGCCCGTTAGCCGATATCGTGACCTTTGTCATATTGGGACCCTTTAATTGGTTGTTATAATAGTGAGATTAGGGTACACTGACGGGTATAACCAAAGAACGGGAATATTGTGCGGAAATGAAAAAAGTATTTGTGAACGAACAGGTCTGCATGGGCTGTCATCTCTGCGAGGTGTACTGCCTGTTGAAACACGCCAAGACCAAAGACCTGGTAAAAGCCTATAAAAAAGAGTCCCCGCGGGCTCTATCGAGAATCCGCGTGGATGAAAGCGGCATCGTATCTCTTTCCGTACGTTGTGAACACTGCGCCGATGAACCGTGTGTCAGGGCGTGTCTTACCGGTGCGTTAACGAGAGACCCCGCTACTTCACTGGTAACGGTGGATGAAGAGCGGTGTATCGGCTGCGGCACCTGTTCGCTGGTCTGCCCGCTGGGCGTGCCTAAACTGGATAAATCTCTAAAGAAAATGGTCAAGTGCGACCTTTGCCAGGATGAAGAAATTCCTGTCTGCGTGGCCAATTGCCCCAACGAGGCGCTGGTCTACATGGAAGAAGAAGCTGACGTAAGCGGGGTAGCGAGAGATGCCCGCCGTTAATCAGGTTAAATACCTAATAATCGGTAACTCGGCGGGGGGTATCGGCGCTGCCGAGGCTATCCGCGAGGTAGACAGGGTCGGGGCGATTGCCATCGTCTCCGATGAGCCTTACCCTGCCTATTCCCGGCCGCTTATTTCCGAATATCTGGCGCATCCTTATCCCGTGGAAAAGATGCTTTACCGCAAACCGGATTTCTATGAAAAGAACAAGATAAAAACCATTCTCGGGGAAAAATCGGTCGGGGTAAAGCCGTCGGAACATACGCTGAAACTGGAAAGCGGCAGGTTGATTAAGTGGCAAAAACTGCTGCTGGCTACCGGCGGCGCGCCAATTATCCCCTCGATGGAAGGAATGCAGTTGAAAGGCGTCTTCACCTACAACAAGCTCGATGATGCCAAAGCCATTGATGAATTCCTCAATAAGTACCGCAGGACTGTTAAAGCCGTAGTCATCGGCGGAGGGCTGATAGGCGTAAGCGTCACCGAGGCGCTGGTGAAGCGGGGGGTGGAAGTCACGATTATAGAAATGAAAGACTATATTCTCAATACTATTCTTGATACGGAGGCATCGGCGCTGGAAGCGGATGCCCTGTCCCATGTAGGTGTAAATATTATCACCGGACATACCGCAACGAAAATGAACAGCCACATTGCCGGAGAAGTCAGCGGCGTAGCTTTAGACGATGGCCGCGCATTGCCGGCTGACATGGTAATAATAGCCATCGGCGTCAGGCCGCGACTCGATTTAGCCACCAGCGGCAAAATCAAGACCAACCGCGGCATCGTCGTTGATAGGACTATGGCCACTTCATCGGCGGATATTTATGCCTGCGGTGACGCCGCCGAGGCGTATGACTTTGTGCTGGGTGAAAACCGACCCACCCCTGTATGGCCCAACGCCTATGAAGGCGGTCGGGTAGCCGGCCTCAACATGGCGGGAAAAAAGACAGAGTACGCCGGTGGTACCGCTATGAACGCCCTGAAATACTTCGGGCTGAATATTGTTTCCGCCGGGCTGGTAAACCCGCCCGATAACACCTATGAGACCATTATCGCCCGGCATAACGGAGTCTACCGCAAGGTTATTTTAAAAAAGGGTAAACTGGCGGGCTTTGCCTTCGCCGGGGATATTGAAAAATCGGGGATTATCTATAACCTGATGAAAGACGGCATTAACGTTAATGATTACAAGCAGGCTCTCGTTGCCGATGATTTCGGCCTGGCTTCGCTTCCCGAGGCTGCCTGGCGCGCCAAACTGGCTAAGCCCTCCGCTTCGGCCGTCCTCATTACCACCACCGAGCCGCCGGAAGAGCCCATCATTGGAGACTAGCTACATTTTCCGGAAGGAACTAAATGAAAAATCTTACCCGAATAAATAATACATATAACGATGATAAAGTAATCGACGCCTGCTCTATTTTTGGCGCTATGGACAGGTCCGGCCGGAGATTTTCCGGCGAGGGCGTCATTAAGGCTATCGCCAATATGCACGACCGCGGCAACGGGCTGGGCGGCGGCTTCGCCGTATACGGACTTTACCCGGAACACCCTGACAAATATGCGCTGCATCTTATGTACCTTAGCAGCCAGAGCAAGCTGGAAACGGAAGAATTCCTGCGCGACCGCTTTAGCGTAGCCTGGCAGGAGGAAGTGCCCGTCCGCCAGACGGCCGTTATCAAGAATCCCCCGCTGGTCTGGCGCTATTTTGTGGACCCTCCGCAAAGCCTGCCGGAAAACCAGTCCGCCGATGATTATGTGGTTGCCAGAGTCATGGAAATCAATACCAGCGGCAATGACAGCTTCGTCTTTTCCAGCGGCAAAAACATGGCCGTTTTTAAGGGGGTTGGCTACCCGGAGGAAATAGCCGAGTATTTTAAACTGGAGCAGTACCAGGCATATCTGTGGACCGCCCACGGCCGTTTCCCCACCAATACGGTGGCGTGGTGGGGCGGCGCGCATCCCTTCTCGATACTGGACTGGACGGTGGTGCACAACGGTGAAATTTCATCCTACGGCATCAACCGCCGCTACCTGGAGCAGTTCGGCTACCAGTGCACCATGCAGACGGATACGGAGGTCATCGCTTATGCGGTAGACCTGCTTATGCGCAAGCATAACCTCCCCTTGGAAATAGCCGTTAAAGTGCTGGCCGCGCCGTTCTGGGATGAAATCGAGCGGATGCCGGAGGAAGAACAGAATCTGATGCGGGCTATACGCCAGACATACGGCAGCCTGCTATTAAACGGGCCCTTCGCTGTAGTTATTGCCCACAACGGCGAGATGATAGGCCTAACCGACCGCATTCGACTGCGCCCGCTGACCGTGGGGGAAAAAGGCGATATGCTTTATCTTTCATCGGAGGAGTCCGCTATCCGCCTTATATCCCCGGAACTTGACACCGCCTGGTCGCCAATGGGCGGCGAGCCGGTTATCGGTCGACTAAAACCGGAATCCAGATTACAGTCTTCGAAAGGAAAAAAGGAAGCACTATCGCGCTAGGGAGCGTGATACGGGGTAGCTGTGAAGGGAGGTAGGAGATAAAATGAAAACATTCGTATCGCCTAAATTTCATATAGATAGAGATGAGGAACGCTGCATCCAGTGCCAGGTGTGCGTCAACCAGTGCAGTTTCGGGGCAAACTACTACGATGCCGAAGAAAACAAAGTGAAAAGCCGCGAGGAACTGTGCACAGGCTGCCACCGCTGTGAAGTGTTCTGCCCTACCGATGCTATCCGGGTGACCTACCACCCGCTGGACTACCGCGGCAATTATAACTGGCGACCGGATATTATCGAGGACATCAATAAGCAGGCGGAGACCGGCGGCGTGCTACTCACCGGTATGGGCGACGATAAATCCCAGCGTATTTACTGGGACCACATCTTGCTTAACGCCAGCCAGGTGACCAATCCTTCCATCGACCCCCTGCGGGAGCCGATGGAGCTTACCACCTACCTGGGGCGCAAGCCGGAAAGCCTGGAGTTGGAGCCGGGCACGCATGAATTAAAAACTAAAATAGCGCCGCAGGTCAGGCTGGAAGTGCCGGTGATGTTTTCCGCCATGTCTTACGGGGCGGTAAGCCTCAACGTGCATGAATCTCTCGCCAGGGCGGCCACGGAAATGGGCACGCTCTGGAATACCGGCGAGGGCGGTCTGCACCCCAGCCTGTATAAATACGGTGATAACACCATTGTCCAGGTGGCCTCCGGGCGCTTCGGCGTCCATGTCGATTACCTGGATGCCGCCAGGATAGTGGAAATTAAGATAGGACAGGGCGCCAAGCCGGGCATCGGCGGGCACCTTCCGGGCGAAAAGGTCAGCGCCGATGTTTCGCTGACGCGTATGATTCCCGAAGGCACCGACGCTATATCGCCGGCGCCCCAGCATGATATTTATTCCATCGAAGACCTGGCGCAGCTTATCTATGCGCTAAAAGAAGCTACCAACTACACCAAACCGATATCGGTGAAAATTGCCGCCGTCCACAACGCCGCCGCCATTGCCAGCGGCATTGTCCGGGGCGGTGCGGATATCGTTGTCCTTGACGGCCTGCGCGGGGCTACCGGCGCGGCGCCCAAGGTGATACGGGATAACGTTGGCATCCCCATCGAGCTGGCGCTCGCCTCGGTGGACAGCCGCTTGAGGCAGGAGGGCATACGCCACCAGGCCTCTATCGTGGTCTCCGGCGGTATCCGCAGTAGCGGCGATGTAGCCAAGGCTATCGCTCTCGGCGCCGACGCCGTATATATCGGGACGGCTGCCCTCATATCGCTGGGCTGCCATGTCTGCCAGCAGTGCCATACCGGCAAATGCGCCTGGGGCATCTGCACCACCGACCTGCGCCTGACCAAGCGTATTAATCCGGAAATCGGCGCCAGGCGCGCGGCCAACTTGCTCCGCGGCTGGAGTATCGAGCTTAAGGATATTCTCGGCGGGCTCGGCGTCAATGCGCTGGAAAGCCTGCGGGGCAACCGTTTGCACCTCCGCGGCATCGGCTTATCCGATACCGAGCTTGAAATCCTGGGCATAAAAATGGCGGGCAGTTAAATATGACAAATATTCGTGAAAAGATAATAAAAATCGATGCCGCCGGTATTTATTACCGGGACTTGAATGCCCGTTTGAGAGACACCATCGCTGACGGCGCCGCTAAAATCGAATTGACTAATGTGCACGGGCAGCGGTATATCGGCACCGATTTGAATAAGCCGGTGCTCGTCGAGATATTCGGCACGCCCGGCAACGACCTCGGCGCCTTCATGAACGGACCCCGCATTATCGTTCACGGCAACGCGCAGGACGGCTGCGGCAATACCATGAATGAAGGCGAAATAATCGTCCACGGGCGCGCCGGGGATACCGTTGGGCTTTCCGCCCGGGGTGGGAAAATTTTTGTTCGGGACAATGTCGGCTACCGGGGCGGCATCCACATGAAAGAGTACAAGAGTAAAAAGCCCGTCATCGTCATCGGCGGGACCGCCCAGGACTTCCTGGGGGAATACATGGCCGGAGGGACTATTATCCTGCTGGGCATGAACCTGAAGGAAGGCCAGGACCACCTTTCTAAATACGTCGGCACGGGGATGCACGGCGGGGTTATTTACGTGCGCGGCAATATCCCGGCCTACCATCTCGGCAAGGAAGTCGGCGTCGCCAAACTAAGTGAAAAAGACAATGCCGCCCTCAAGGAACATGTAACTGAATTCGCCAGATTATTCGGCTACAACGCCGACGATATACTGAACGGCAATTTTAAGAAGCTCTATCCTCGCTGGCTCCGTCCTTACGGCCGACTGTATGCATATTAGTTGATTAAGGTGTATGATGTCAGTATCTGCAGTGAATAGCGGTAAAATACAATTGAAGACGCCGGTAAACGTAAGTAGCGCTATGGAACGTGTACTGATTATCAGCCAGGATGCTGAAATAACGGACTCCATGCAGCGGGAGATTTCTCACAGCGGCTACGATTGCGTGATTGTTCCCATGGATGACGTTCAAACTGTAATTAACCGCCAGCCGCCGCACCTTATTCTCGTCGATAGCAGCCGCCAACTCGATACAAGCGTCTGGGAATCAATCCTGGATTTAAAAAAACAAAAGAAACTGCCGGTAATGGCTTTGATTGCGGCGGAAAACATCGCCGGTCTTGATGATTACCCGGAAATCGATGATTTTATCATCTATCCCTATGATGAAACCGAACTTTTTCAAAGGGTAAAACGCCTGTTGCTTAAAAACGGGGAATCCAATAGCGATGAGATAATACGTTGCGATGGATTGACTATTGACCTTGTAACCTGCGAAGTAACCGTCGACGGCAAAAAAGCCGACCTTACTTATAAAGAATACGAACTTCTAAAATTAATGTCCGGTCACCGGGGCAGGGTTTTCACACGCGAGGCGCTGCTGGATAAAATCTGGGGGTATGATTATTACGGCGGCGACCGCACCGTGGATGTACATATGCGTCGACTGCGCAGTAAAATCGAGGATGCCAGCCATACCTATATCGAGACCGTACGCAACATCGGCTACCGTTTTATTAAAGGCGACCAGCCGTAGGTCTGTTCTTAACCTAAATGTAACCTTTCTGTAATCCCCGCGTAACATTTTCCTCATATAATGAAGACATCAGGACCATCAGGAGGTCGAGATGTCTATCAATACCGGTGATACTGCCTGGTTGTTAATGTCTGCAGCGCTCGTGATGCTCATGACGCCGGGCCTGGCGCTCTTTTACGGCGGCATGGTGCGGCGGAAAAACCTTCTTTCCACTATTATGATGAGTTTCGCCTTTCTAGGATTGGTGGGGCTCCTCTGGGTGCTTTATGGCTACAGTCTAAGCTTCGGCACTGACCACGGCGGTATAATCGGCGGGTTTAATTTTCTGGGACTGATGAACGTGGGACAGGAGCCGTCGGCCATATATGCCACCACCACCCCTCACCTGGCTTTTATGATATTCCAGGCAATGTTCGCCATCATTACCGTCGCCCTCTTTACCGGCGCTATTGTGGAAAGAGTCAAGTTCGGGGCTCTGCTGGTATTTTCTGCCCTCTGGCTGACTATCGTCTATATCCCTACCGCACATTGGGTCTGGGGCAGCGGCGGCTGGCTGGCGGGTCTCGGGGCACTTGATTTCGCCGGTGGGACGGTAGTCCATATCAATGCCGGTGTCTCGGCCCTGGCTCTGGTGATGCTGCTGGGGCGGCGCCGCGGCTTTCGTGTCGACGCCATGGAGCCCAACAATATCCCCATGGTCGTGCTGGGCGCCGGACTGCTCTGGTTCGGGTGGTTCGGTTTTAACGCCGGCAGCGCGCTGACATCCGGCGGTCTCGCCTCCAGCGCCTTTGTCGCCACCAACATTGCCGCGTCAGCGGCGGCCTTCACCTGGATGATAATCAGCTGGCTACACAAGCGCCCCACCGTCCTCGGCACGGTGACGGGCGCGGTGGTGGGGCTGGTAGCGATTACCCCCGCCGCCGGCTATGTGACGCCGATGGCCGGTATCCCTATCGGCGCTACCGCCGCGGTAATATCCTATTATGGCATGACGCTTCTTAAGATAAAGCGCGGCGTCGACGATTCGCTGGACGTTTTTGCCTGTCACGGGCTGGGCGGTATCTGGGGCGCTTTGGCGACGGGTATTTTTGCAACTGTATCCGTCAACTCCGCCGGGGCCGATGGCCTGATAATGGGCAACGCTATGCAGCTGGTTAAGCAGTTGATCGGTATAATATCCGTCGGTGGATTTACCTTCGTCGCCACGCTGGTACTCGGTAAACTTGTCGATAAGACGATGGGCTTAAGGGTGGGGCAGCATGAGGAAATGGTCGGACTTGACCTTTCGCAGCACGGCGAAAGAGCTTATGGAGGTCTTCTCCGATGAAGAAGGTTGAAGCGATTATCCGGGAAGAAAGGCTGGAGCCTGTCAAGAAAGCTCTGGAAGAAAAAAGCTACTACGGCATGACCGTCAGCGAGGTCAGCGGTCGTGGCAAACAAAAGGGCATCACTCTCCAGTGGCGCGTGGGTGAATACCGGGTGGACCTGCTGCCCAAGCTGAAGATAGAGCTGGTGGTGCTGGATGAAGATGTAGGGCCGGTTATCGATGCTATAGTGAGGAATGCCCGCACCGGTGAAACCGGCGACGGCAAGATATTTATCATGCCGGTGGAAACTGTCGTGCGCGTCCGCACCGGCGATAGAAACGAGTCTGCTATTTAAATTGTAGGAGAAAAGGACTGAAATATTTGCATTCTATCTATTTTTTCCTCTCTTTTACGCCCTGGGGGCGTGGGTAATGGGAGGGGAATGGCGCCCCTCCCATTGCTTTTTTGAATACAAAAGAGATATTGATTAAGTTTAATAAAAAAGCTGCTCCCGAAGCAACCATCGAATGCGAAACTATGAAGATTATGATAAAATTTTAATGAACTTGTCTGGTATTGCATCATCATGAGTAAAGAATCCTTTTTAATCCTTGAAGACGGCTCGGTGCACCATGGTTATGCCTTCGGCGCGCCGGTTGAAGCCATTGGTGAGGTAGTCTTTTGTACCAGCATGGTCGGCTACCAGGAAATGCTCACCGACCCCTCATATGCCGGCCAGATTTTAGTCCCCACCTATCCCCTTATCGGCAACTACGGTATCAACGAGCAGGACATAGAGTCGAACCGGATACAGGTACGGGGCTTTGTGGTCAGGGAGCAGTGCCTCGAGCCCAGCCATTACCTTAACCAAGAGACCGTCCACGGGTACCTGGAGAGAAGCGGCACCCCGGGTCTTTACGGCTTGGATACCCGCGCCATTACCCGCCGGCTGCGCTCACACGGCGTAATGATGGGAATGATAACCAGCGAGAAGACCCCGCAGCAGGCCCTAGAAGAACTGCGTAGAGCACCGGACTACGGCTCTATCGACTTCGTCAGGGAGGTATCCACCAAGGAATCCTACCACTGGCAAAATGAGAGCGCCGCGCCGGAGTACAACATCGTAGCGCTGGACTGCGGCCTTAAATTTAACATCCTGCGAATTCTTAGTCGGCTGGGCTGCCGCGTAACGGTGGTACCCTGTACTACTTCGGCCAAAGATATCCTTGCTCTAAAGCCGGACGGTATTCTCCTATCGCCCGGCCCCGGCGACCCCGAGCTACTGGACTATATTGTAACTGCTGTCAAAGAGCTGATTGATAAAAAACCGATCATGGGCATCTGCCTTGGCAACCAGCTCATCGCCCGCGCTTTTGGCGGCCGCAACTACAAGCTGAAGTTCGGCCACCGCGGCGGCAACCATCCTGTGCGCGAGCTGGCTTCCGGCCGGGTCTATATCACGGCGCAGAATCACGGCTATGCTGTGGATGTTGATAGCCTTAAAGATAGACTGGAAGTAACCCACATCAACCTCAACGACGGCACGGTTGAAGGCCTGCGGCATAAAGAGCTGCCTATTTTCGCTATCCAGTATCACTCGGAGGCTTCGCCCGGTCCCTGGGACAGCACCTACCTCTTTGACAGATTTTTAGAGATGATAAAAAAAGCAAAAACTTAAAGGAATAGTAATTTTGAAACCATCTAAAGTCCTAATCATCGGTTCGGGGCCCATCGTCATCGGGCAAGCGGCGGAGTTCGATTACGCCGGCACCCAGGCGTGCAAAGCCATGCGGGAGGAGGGTATCATCTCGTTACTCGTTAATTCGAACCCGGCCACCATCATGACCGATGAAGATGTCGCCGATATTATCTATATCGAGCCTTTAAACCTGAAAACTTTAACGCGCATCATCGAGCGGGAGCGTCCCGATGGCTTATTACCTACCCTTGGTGGTCAGACCGGTCTCAACCTTGCGATTGAATTGGCCGATGCCGGCGTTCTGGAAAAATACCACGTTAAAAGCCTGGGCACCCCCATTGAAACGATAAGAACCGCAGAAGACCGCGAGCTTTTTAAGCGTTTATTAATTAAAATTGAGGAACCCGTGCCGGCCAGCGCCAGCGTCAATACCATGGAACAGGCTATCGCGGTAGCCAGGGAAATCGGCCTTCCCCTTATTATCCGCCCCGCCTTTACCCTTGGCGGCACCGGCAGCGGCATGGCTATCAACATGGAGGAATTTGAGGTATCGGTCGCCAGGGGTCTGTCTACCAGCCCGATTCACCAGGTGCTGCTGGAAAAATCCGTGGCCGGCTGGAAAGAAATCGAATATGAAGTCATGCGGGACGGCGCTGACAACTGCATTACCGTTTGTAATATGGAAAACTTCGACCCCATGGGCGTGCATACCGGCGACAGTATCGTCGTCGCTCCCAGCCAGACTCTGACCAATAAAGAGTACCAGATGCTGCGTAGCGCCAGCCTCAAAATTATCCGGGCGCTGGGTATCGAGGGCGGCTGTAACGTCCAGTTTGCCCTCGACCCCAAGAGTGACCAGTATTATGT
>MGMR01000067.1 GCA_001796495.1 Chloroflexi bacterium RBG_13_51_18 | reverse complement strand
CCAGGGTATGATAACCTCTATCGATCCTGCCGGCAACATGGTGAAAATCCGTTTGGATGTAGCCGGGAAATCCTTGGTATCGGAGATACCTTCTTATATTTTTGACGAAATGGATTTATCTGTAGGTAAGGAAGTATTTCTTATCCTCCGCATGAGACGCATCCGTGCCTACGAAACCAGCCGATGAGCTTTTTTCAGCTTTTTGAATAATTCCCTGCCTTTTTTGCCAACCTTTTATATCTTTCTGCGTTATAATATTACAGAACACCTATTTATTAGGAGGGTTATATGAAAAAAGCGTTATTTGGATTACTGGCTCTAATGATTATCGGGGTTTTAGTTGGTACGGTTGCCTGTGCTTCGGGTCAGGAGGCAGGTCCGTATGTGCATACATCCGGGTTGAATGATGGTGTCGCTATGACCCAGACCTCGGCTCCGACAATACTAGCGATGCCTCCCGCAACAACGGCCATCGTGCCGGCTCCAACAATCCCCAGGGAGTATCCGCCTCCTGTCATTATTACCCAGGTGCCTGCCCCTGAAAAAGGTAGCGTCGCATACGGTGATATCTCTTATGCTACTTCCTATGCTGTGGCAGCGGACCGCATGGTAATTCGCACTGCCTATTTGATAATTGTTGTTGATGATGTCACCGCTACATTACAGCAAATTAACACCCTCTCCGAGACTTATGGCGGTTTTGTTGTCAATTCCAATATCAGTGAAGACCGCAGCAGGTTGTATGCCTATATCAACTTCAGGGTGGATTCCGCCCGCTTTAACGATACGCTCCAGGCTTTGCATAACCTGTCTGTTGACGTAAAGTCGGAGTCTACTTCGGGACAGGACGTCACCGAGCAGTATACCGACCTCGCCTCCAGGCTGCGCAATCTTGAGGCCAGCGAGGCCCAGCTGCTTGAGCTGATGACCCATGCTGGCACGGTCCAGGAAATCCTCTCTGTCCAGAGAGAACTTACCAATACCCGTGAAGAAATCGAACTAATTAAAGGCCAGATGCAGTATCTTGAGCAGAGTTCTGCCATGGCTTTATTCACCGTTACTCTGGAGCAGTCCAAGCTTATCGTCGAATTTACGGCGGAAACCCGCACTGGCAAGGAAGACACCGGCATCCAGTTTTATACAAATGTCTCCGGCGGCTTCTCGCCCTATACCTACGGGTGGGATTTTGGTGACGGCGATACCAGTACCGAAGCCAACCCGTACCATGTTTATCGTTCCAGTGGTGATTTTACCGTCTCTCTAAAAGTCACCGATGATAAAGGCACCAGCGAGACCTATGAGAGGGAGGACTATATAACTGTTCTTCCCGGCTGGAGCGCCGGCAGCGTCGCGGAAAGTGCCTGGAACGCACTTTTAAGCTTTTTCCGCGCCGTCGGGACCTTTTTTATCGGACTGGGCATATTCAGCCCGCTCTGGATAATTATCATGGTAATCCTCTATTTCGCCTGGTGGCGTCGCCGCAAGAAGAAGACTTAATAATAGTAAAGACTGAATCTATAAAGAAAGAGGGGGGCGTTGGCCCCCCTCCCTTTTTCCCCTTTGTCTACTGTAGTTTTGTTAAATCCTCGCCGCTTATCCCCTCTAGAAGAACCATCTTGATGTGGCTCATCTGTCCCTTGATAATCGATACGGATGCTCCTCTTATCCCCAGCCTATCCGCCAGGAAATCGGTAAGTTCTTTATTGGCTTTGCCCTTTTCCGGCGCCGCTGCGATTCTTACCCGTAAAACGCCATCTTTAAAGCCGGTTATTTCATTGCGTCCTGCGTTGGGTGTTACCTTCACCGTCAGACGGATGCCCGGGCTGTCCTTATTTTCACTCAACTAAAATCTCTCGGTGCTGAATAAATACAGCTAGTCTTCGTAGTTCTGTTTACGCCCCAGTAAGAAGGCGATTGCGCCAAGAAGAAGAACTATTGCCGCGTACATCCAGAACGGCCATGTTAGTTTATCGCTCAAAATTGGGTCCGATGTTACCTCTAGGATGTTAAGAACGCCGAGAACCGTGGCTATCCCCCCTAATGCCCCGAGAATCGCTGCTGTCAGTCCCATCTTTTAGCCTCCTTGTTATTTATCATCATCTCCCGCATGATATAATAGATTGTTGACTATCTTTTATTTCGTTTGGAGATAATATAGCATGAAATTGATAAATAATCTATATTTTTACCCGGAACAGGGAATGCTGGACTGTAATACCTATGTCATTAAAGGCAGCCCCGGCATTATCATCGACCCCGGTAATCCTGATTATCTTTCGTTTCGTATTAACGCCATGCAGCAAGACGGCATTAAGCCCGGCGATATTGACACTATCGTTAATACCCACCTTCATATCGACCACTGTGGCGCCAACGAAGAGTTCAAGAAACTCTCTAACGCTAGAGTCGCCCTGTATCCCGTACAGAAGAAAAATTATCAACTGGTGGTGGTTGACGGCGCCCGACTTTTCGGCATGGAGCCGGGTGAATTTACTGTGGATTATCTACTGGAAGAGCCGGTTCTCAAGTCGGGAAACATCCAAATGGAAATTATCTCCTCCCCCGGTCACTCGCCGGACTGCGTTTGCTTTTATCTTCAGAAAGAAAAAGTGCTTGTCTGTGGCGATGTCATTTTTGAAATGAATACCGGCCGTGTCGACCTTCCTGGCGGCAACACTGACGACCTAAAAAAATCTATCGAGTCTCTATCCAGGCTTGATATCGAATATCTGCTGCCCGGCCACATGGGCGTGGTTGCCGGCGCGGAAAAAGTAAAACAAAACTTCGATTTCATTAAAAGCAATGTATTACCATGGCTATGACGGACAGGTATATTTGATATGTCTGAAATGGAATACGTAATCGGGGCGCTGCTGCGGGAAAAGAGACTCACTTTAGGCGTGGCGGAATCGGCCAGCGGCGGGCTTATATCCCATCTTATCACCAACGTGCCTGGCAGTTCTATCTATTACAAGGGATCTATTACTGCTTATGCCAATTCCACCAAGAGGAAGCTCCTCGGTGTCAAAGCCTCTACGCTTTCACAATACGGCGCAGTAAGCCCGCAGGTCGCTGCGGAAATGGCTGAAGGCGGTAGGAAAGCCCTCGTGGTGGATATATGTATTTCTGATACAGGTATCGCCGGGCCGTGTGGTTCCTCGCTGGAAAAAGATGTAGGGCTTTTCTATATTGGCTTGGCTCACAAAGACAAGACTTTAAGTCGCAAACATCAGTTCAACGGCACCCGTGAGGAAAATAAGCAAAGTGCTGCTAGGGCTGCTTTAAGCTTACTGAATAAATATCTTGTTTCTCTGAACGTTGAATAAAAGAATGGAAATCACCCATTCGTACGAAGGAATTAGCCGTAGTTATGCTCATGTCAGAAAAGGCACCCCCAGATTCGCTGCATTCATGATTTCCCGTGCCGGACTTAATAGAAACCTTTCCGGTTTACCTTTCAATATCGTTGAGCTTGGCGTCGGCTCAGGCCAGCAGACAGAATTTATAGAAAAACAGCTTAATGCTATTGGAATCTCTCGATATCAGATTCTCGCCTATGATAAGTCATCTGAGCAGTTGGCTTTACTTAAAGAACGGATAATAAAGGGCGAAATAAGCGATAGAATAACCCCTATTCAATATGATTTTGATGGCAAGCCTTTGCCTGTTGAGAACAAAAGTATCGACCTTGTTTATATGGCATGGGTATTACATCACCTGTCCCATCAGCAGGCTCTCTTTGATGAAATAGCCAGGATAATACGCAAGGGGGCAAGGCTTTTTATGTACCAGGTGACCGTCGAAGCTATGGTAAATCATCCTCTTGATGAATATTTCCCGATGAAGTACGAGTATGATAAACGGAGATATCCCTCTCTTTCGCAGTTAAGAAAGTTTTTCATCAATGCTGGTTTTACTTTTGAAGAACCTCATGCTATCAGGGGAGATGACCCTAAACTGATAAACCGGACCTTTTTAGAGGGTATTGAAACCACTAGTTTTGATTCTGCCCTCAAGATGATAAAAGATAATGAACCTCTTTCTTTTGCAAAAGGTGTTGAGCAGGTTAGAAAGGAAGTAGAAAAAGCAGAACGTAACGGCCAGTATCGAGTTTATGTTCATAACCGCAGAAAGGTCTTCTGGGGAATAAAGAGCTAATTCAACCCGCTTTTCGCAGTTTTTTTGCCAATCCAAATAATCAATGTTATACTCTCACCGTATCGTCAGATAGATTGGAGATTTTTCCGTGAAAAGAGTTGACGGGCGTGTCTATGATGAGCTAAGGCCCATTAAAATAATCCCCGGTTACCAGAGCTTTGCTGAAGGCTCGGCGCTAATTAAGCTGGGCAAGACTCATGTCCTCTGCTCCGTTAGCATTGAAGAAAGGGTGCCCCCCTTCCTCAAGGGCAGCGGCACCGGCTGGGTCACTGCTGAATACGCTATGCTTCCCCGCGCTACCGTTACCCGCACCCAGCGCGATTCCACTAACGGCAGGGTAGGCGGGCGCAACCAGGAAATCCAGCGCCTTATCGGGCGTTCCCTGCGTGCGGTGACGGATATGGCGGCTCTAGGGGAAAGGACCTTAATCGTCGATTGTGATGTTATTCAGGCTGATGGCGGTACACGAACCGCTGCCATTACCGGCTCATATGTTGCTTTATACCTCGCTGCGGAAAAGCTGATGCAGATGGGTATAATTTCTAAAATGCCTTTAAAAAGCGCCGTCGCCGCCACCAGTGTCGGTATCGTTAATTCCAATATGATGCTGGACCTCTGCTATGATGAAGACTCCCGGGCTGCCGTCGATTTTAATATCGTCATGACCAGCAAGGGTGAATTCGTTGAAGTTCAGGGCACCGCTGAGGGCAAGCCTTTTACCCGGCAGTCCATCGACGATTTACTGGCTTTAGCGGAAAAGGGCATCCAACAGCTTTTCAAAGCCCAGCAGGATGTCTTGAAACCTCAGAAATAGCTATGGCCTTACTTGCCCCGTCCCGAAGATAATCCACTTGTAGGTCGTCAGCTCTTTAAGTCCCATCGGCCCCCGCGCGTGTAGCTTTTGCGTGCTTATCCCCACCTCCGCTCCCAGCCCGAACTGACTACCGTCCGTGAACCTCGTGCTGGCGTTTACATAAACCGCGGCGGCGTCCGCCTCGTTGAGAAAACGCATTGCGCTGCCGTAGTCCTCGGTGATGATGGCCTCGGAATGCCCCGAGCCGTATCTCCCGATATGCTCCAGCGCGTCATCCAGTGAGTCCACTACCTTGACGGCCGCTATCAGCGCCAGGAATTCTTTGCCCCAGTCTTTATCCGAGGCAGGAACAACCTTTAGCGACTTATCGGCGTCGAGGATTGCCATCGTCCTTTCGTCGCAGTGCAGCTCTACCTTAGCTTTATTCAGTTCTGTAGCCATCTCCGGGAGGTAGCTTGCCGCTATATCCGCGTGCACGAGTACCGTGTCCAGCGCGTTGCAGACCGTAGGCCGTTGCACTTTAGCATTATAGACGATGTCCACCGCCTTCTTGATATCGGCGCTTTTGTCCACGTATGTATGGCACACGCCGATGCCGCCGGTCAACACCGCCATGGTGGCTTTTTCCGCCACCGACCTTATTAAGCCCGCCCCGCCCCGCGGAATTATTAAATCGATGATATCATTCATTTTCAGCATCTCATCTACCAGTGCCCTGTCTGTATGATCCATAAACTGTATACACCCCGCCGGTATCCCCGCCCGCTTGCAGGCCGCCTGTATCACTTTAATGATGGCTGTATTGGAGTTAATCGTCTCTTTGCCGCCTCGCAGTATTACGGCGTTGCCTGATTTCAGGCACAACGCCGCTATATCCACCGTAACGTTTGGCCGGCTTTCATAAATTGCCCCGATAACGCCGATAGGCACCCGTTTCTTCCCGATTTGGAGTCCGTTGGGCATCGTACGCATCTCGAATACCTCACCGACCGGGTCGGCTAGGGCGGCAACGGTTCGCGTGTCCGCGGCAATGCCTTCCAGTCGACTCTCATTCAGCATCAGCCTGTCCAGTAAAGCCGTGCCCATGCCGGTAGCTTTAGCTGCCTTGTAGTCCTTCTCGTTAGCTGATAGAATTTCATCTCTCCTTAAAAGGATGTCATCAGCGATATAATTCAGTGCTTTATTTTTAATGCTTGTGGATATATATGCCAGGCGGTGCGAGGCAACCTTGGCCGCCCTCCCCTTAGACTTCAAATCATCTATGGCGTTTTTCATAGTGTAGCAACCCCTCCTTTTCCCCTGTCGGTGTCATAGTATGGATATAAACTGGACTCTCTTAATTCCTCTGGCTATTCGAATTTCCCGCTGCCGCTAAAGTGGAATACATAGCGCGGCGGCAGGCTCGTTACCGCCCGGTTTACCCGCTTTTTCAACGCACACCGACTCTTCCGCCCATTCTCCATCTCGATAACATATCCCCCGCCGTCCTTGATTTGCTTGTATTCTATTAGGGTTAGTTCTCCCCACCACCTGTATTCTTCCTCGTGCTGGAAATTGTAGTTTACATTGGCAATAAACTCCTCGTTGAGGGAATTATAGAGCTTACCTGTTGGCAATTGGTGCCTCCCTTTCCAGTAGCGCTAGATTGTTGCGGTGGACTACCTCCGGCCCGTAATCGGAGTTCAATAAACTGCTGATTTTGCTCGATTGGGCTCCCTTTATTATTGCTATATCACCGGCGCTGTAGTTTGCGATGCCGCAGCCGATTTCTACCCCATCCGTGTCGTAAATAGCCACTATATCCCCCCGCCCGAATTTCCCTTCCGCCGACTTTATTCCAGCCGCCAGCAGGCTCCGGTTCTGTTTCTTGAGCGCCAGCACTGCCCCGCTGTCAATTGTTACCTTGCCTTTTGTGCAAAGCCCAGAAAGCATCCAGCGCTGCCGGCTTTCTATATGGTTCCCGGCGCTTATAAAATGGGTTCCCATGGTGTCACCGCTCGCCAGCCTGATGATAACGTCCGGCTCCCTGCCGTCGGCGATGACCATATGCACCCCGCAGTCCGTTGCTAGTTTGGCGGCTTCTATCTTGGTCAACATGCCGCCGGTTCCTTTGGTGTTTGTCGTATCCACTCCCAGCCGCTTAATGCCGGCGTCGATTTTCGTCACCAGCGGGATGAGTTGGGCCTTCGGGTCTTTACGCGGGTCGGCGGTGTACAGCCCCCCGATGTCGGTCAATATCATCAGCATATCGGCGTCTATTAGATTGGCTACCATCGCCGAGAGGTTGTCGTTGTCCCCGAACTTGGATTCTGTTATTTCATCGGTGGATATCACGTCGTTTTCATTAACGATGCAGACTACTTTTAGCTCTATCAGCGCCAGTAAAGTATTACGCGCGTTTAGATAGCCGGCCCTGTCGGCGATATCGGTCTTTGTCAGCAATGCCTGCGCCACGTTGATATTGTGTTTCTCGAACATCTGCTCGTAGGTGTGCATCAGCCTGCTTTGCCCCACCGATGCCAGCACCTGTTTGAAAGGGATATCCCTGATTCTTTTTGCCAGGCCTAGTTTGTGCCTGCCCGCCGCGATTGCCCCGGAACTCACCAAAACTATTTCGGCGCCCTGTTCTTGCAACTGGGCTATCTGTCCTACCAGGTTGGACATGACTGCATGGTCCAGCTGATTGCTGCCGCCCGTCAGCAGGTTTGTGCCTAACTTGACCACGCAACGTCGGTACTTAAGTACTGTCGATCTACCCGAATTTTTATCTGATTCCATATACAATACAAATAGTTGTTTCCATTATAGCACAAGGCGGAACATATTTTATAAAAATCTAATACGAAAAATGTTTGTTGACAGATGCCTTTACGGACAGTACAATAGTCCTGTATGAATATAGGACTGGACGGTAAAGCGGTGTCCGGCGCTACCGGTAAACAGAAAGCCTCGGTAGGGCAGCGGCGCTCTAATATTGAGATAATTGCTGATATGCTCCGTGTCGGTGAAAATGGCGCCGGTAAAACGGAGATAATGTATACCGCCAACATGAGCTATCACCAGATACAAAAGTATCTTGAGTATCTGGTAAACCAGGGTTTTATTAATAAGATAAACATAGATAATACCATGATTGCCTATCAGGTAACTGAACCCGGCTTTAAGCTCCTTAAAGCCATCGATACTCTCCTGGAAATGCTGGAATCCGCCGAAGACGCCAAACGGTAGCATTAGAAACAATGTATGCTGAATATAGCCCGGATGCCCATCGGTCTCCGGGTTTTATTTATCGGCGATTCCCCCGCTTGATGCGGCATATTATCCTTCTTTGTTAATGAAACCTTAAGGTAATATTTATAATTCTTTTATACCCTTTATGCTTATTTTTATACGCTAATGCTAGACTGAAAATGTTGATAACAATATCCGCCCGTATAAAATCTGATTTTAAAGAGGTCAAATTACAGCCATGAGAAGAACTCTTTTACTGGATGAAGACGATTTAATAATGGTAGTCAAAGAAGATATCGTTAGGCAGATTGACGATAATCGCGGTGAAATGAACCGCACAGAGTTTGTTAATTACCTCATTCAATGTCAGTTGAAAGAGCGGTTGAACCAGCAAAAATGCGTCTCCAAACTGGAATTTCAGTCTTTTACCCGTCAGATGACGGACCTCCTCCATAACTTCCTAGAGTTCTTTGTCAGCTACGGCATGTCTATGAACAAAGGTCAGCTCGATGATACCGTCCAGGCGCTCAACAGGCAGCTGGAATCATTCCTGGACCCCGGCCCGGAGCTTGAAGAATTCTAGTAGACTTCCAGTCAATATTTATCTTTCTTAAGTTTCATTTACCTCGATGTGATAGAACTATGTTCTAGAACATAGTCACTTCCCAAGCTAATCCCCATATCTTAGTCTTGTTCTATAAGTCTGGTTGTTCACTTATTTTTTTGCTTGAGAGGTGACCCATGCCGCGAGCGATAGACCTCCTTAAACAAGGCCGTAATGAAGAACTCTGGCAATTGGGCTGTGGTTACCTTCGCCTTAATATTGAACAGTTCATGGAAATCCAGAAATCCCTGCTTCTTCAGCAGTTTCAGATGTTGAATAGTTGCGTTTTTGGTAAAAGAATCATGCGCGGTGCGCGGCCCGAGACCGTTGAAGATTTCCGTCAGCTTGTTCCCTTAACCACTTATAAAGACTATTGCCCGGGATTCATGGAAAAACAGGAAGATAGCCTGCCCGTGGCTCCGGCTTTCTGGATCCGCACCTCCGGCTGGTCTGGCGAATACCCCTGTAAATGGTTTCCCATGTCCCCCGAGTACGCTCAACAGTTGAGCGCGGTATTGTGTGGCATCGGCATGTTATCCTGCAGCAGCAGTTGGGGAGATACCTCCAACATACCGGATAAAATCAGGCTCCTGTATTCGGTTGCCCCCCGGCCTTATATCTCCGGCACCTTTGCCGATTTGTTAAGAATGCAGGTGCCACTCAAATATCTGCCGAACCTGGAGAAAGCGGAAAAACTATCCTATGAAGAAAGAATCGCCGCCGGATTGAAACAGGCACTGAACGAGGGAATCGACTACTTTTTCGGGCTGTCTCTGGTGCTGGTTAAAGTGGGTGAAAAGCTGCGCGAGTCCTCCGGCAGGATTGATATCCGCCAGTATTTAAATAAACCTAGAGCTTTATGGCGTTTGTCCCGCGCGCTGATTAGGAGTCGCCTTACCGGCAGGCCGGTGCTCCCTAAAGATTTATGGTCTTTAAGGGGCATTGTCGGCAGTGGTGTGGATAGTTCCGTGTACAAGGAAAAAATCAAGGAACTCTGGGGCAGGAGCCCCCTGGATATGTATTCCAGCACTGAAGGCGGTGTTATTGCCACCCAGACATGGGATTATGAAGGGATGACCTTCATCCCCAATTTGAACTTCCTTGAATTTATCCCGGAAGAAGAGACCATAAAATGGCAGATGGACCACAGCTATCGGATGCAGACTGTACTGCTGGATGAAGTTCAAGCCGGTGAAGTCTATGAGGTTGTATTTACCAACTTTCATGGCGGTGCTGCTATAAGGTACCGCATCGGCGATATGGTCAGGATAACGTCGTTACGCAATGATAATCTGGGAATAGAAATCCCGCAGATGGCTTTCGAACGCCGCGCCGATGACATGATAAATTTCATGGTCATCAAGCTTACGGAAAGACAGATCTGGCAGGCGTTGGAAAAATCAACCATCCCCTATGAAGACTGGACGGCCTACAAGATACCCGGTGAACCTGTGTTGCATCTGCTGGTAGAGCCCAAGAGGGATTTTGCTGGCACTGATGCGGATGTAACCCGTGCTGTTGAAAAGCACATTATAGATGCGGGTAGAAGCAGTTATAATAACTCCGGCGTTCAGGAGGACTGGAGAGATTCCCTCGATTTCCGTGTGAAGGTAACGTTATTGCCGCGTGGCACCTTCGCTGACTATGCTGCCCGTAGACAGGCCAATGGCGCTGACCTCGCCCATATCAAGCCTCCCCACGTCAATCCCTCGGAAAAAGTGCTTTCTCTCCTCCTTGGTGAGAATGAGACCATCATCGTTAAAAAAACCGCATCCGTTCCAAAAGAGGTCCCCGAGTCGGAAAACACACTGATTTCATAGTACTTTAGTTTCCCTTACTTTGGGTTGCCTACTTTAGTTACCTCTTGACAGTTCTTACATTTGGACAGATAATGCCCATGTATGAACGTTTATGCTATAGCTCCATTGGTAGCAACCATTGTATATATACCATTATTATTAACGGCGCTTTCTAGCCGATCGTGGCAGAAAAAGCAAATCCTGTTTGTTATATTTCTAATCTCTGCCATGTTGTGGAGCGCACTCGACTTCATTTATAGGGGAAATTATTTCCCTGGACTCCAGGAATCCCTTTTTAAACTCGTTATAATGAGTTTTTTCCTGATGACGGTGCAATTCCATTACTTCGCAACATCTTTTTACCCCCTTGGGCAGAAACGCTGGATTCCTCACGTATATACCTCATTAATAATAGTTTTCGTCTTAATATCATTGGGCTATGTTACCGGCAGCGTAACCATTGAGAATAACTTTGCCTATGGTTTCTACAAGATAGGTGTCATTGCTCTTGCTGTTCCCTTGATATTTATGGTTTCGTGGAACTTGTATGTTTTTGGCAAGATGTTGAAAGCCACAACCGACCCCATTAAACGCAACCATATTATCGCCATCATCTTGGGTATATCGGTGCTTACTTTTTTCACCATTTTAAGCTTGCCCTCTATAACTAGGTCGTTCCCTTTGAGCCATTACGGCAACCTTATCAACGCTTTCATTCTCACCTACGCTGTTATCAGGCATAGGTTGGTTGATATCAGGCTTGTTATCAGACGCAGTACTGCCTGGATAATACTCGGTGTTGTAGGAGTGGCAGCCTACCTGCTGTTGCTCTTTATCTCGGAGAAATTATTCAATTTTCAACTGGATGTTCCGTCATCTATAGCAGCTACAACGTTAGCGGTAACTGTCGCTATTTTGATTTATCTGGTTCGCGGTCGTATCTTCAGGATAATGAGCCGCGCTTTTCAGGGGTCCAGTTATAATTATCAGCAGCAGCTTAATGAGTTCACCAGGAAAATACAAAATATGTTCAGTCTTAAAGAGCAGAGCGGCGAGTTGGTTTTTCTTCTTAAAAAAGCTTTGAAAATTAAACAGGTAGGTCTTCTCTTCCCCGATTTTGAGAGCGGCGACTATATAGCCCAGTTCTGTGAACCTAAAGATGATAAAAATCGACTATCTGATTTTAAACTTAGGACGGGTAATCCTATCGTAAAATACTTGGAAAAAGAAAAGAAATTCCTTTCTAAAGACAGCCTGGCCGTCCTTCCCTATTTCTTGAGCCTTTGGCCGCAGGAAAGGGAAGAAATTGAATCCAAAAACATCTCCATGTTCATACCGCTAATCAGCCGTGACCGCCTTATAGCTATTCTAGTGCTTGCTGAAAAGCATTCCGGGCGCTTTTCCCTTGAGGATGTCAACGTTATTGAGAATGCTACCGCCAACGTGGCTGTCAGTATGGAAAAGGAATATCTTCGCGAGCAGCTTAAAGAGCGTGAAGAGGAATTATCGGTAATCAATAATTCCAGCGTAATATTATCTTCCAGCCTGGATATTCAGGAAATTTTCGGCAGCTTTGTCGAAGAGCTGAAAAAGGTAGTTGACGTCCATTGGGCGGGGATAGTGCTTATTGAGGAAAACGAATTTGTCTGCGTGGCCTTATCATCTCCGGATAGTTCCGCATATCAGATTGGAGATAGAGTCCCGATGGAAGGGACCGGTACAGCCTGGGTTGTCGCACAGAAGAAGCCTTTCATAGAGTCTGACCTGGCGGAAGAGAAATATTTCACCACCAGCGATTTCTTCCATGTTCACGGCCTGCGTTCCACGGCCTATATACCTTTAATCTCCAAAGGTAAAATAATCGGTAGTTTTATCCTGGCCAGTAAAACACCCAATGCCTTCAGCCGGCGTCATGTTAAACTCCTGGAACAGCTTGCCTCACAGATTGCCATGCCGCTGGAGAATACCCAGCTGTACGCCATGGCCAAGAAGAAAGCCGGCGTAGATGAACTTACCGGCTTGTATAATCGCCGCTCCCTTGAAGAAGTTATCGATAGTGAAATCAGCCGTCATTCCCGCTACGGTGGCACCTTCGCTTTAGCCATTCTCGATCTTGACTCATTTAAGTTATATAATGATACCTACGGCCACCTTGCCGGCGATGATCTTTTACAGGTCGTTGGCCGCAATATTAGAAATGCCATCAGGAACGCCGATTACGCTTTCCGCTACGGTGGAGACGAATTCGCTGTTCTCCTCCCGCAGACCTCGATTGACGCCGCTCTTAGCGTCATTGAAAGGGTACGTGAGAAAATCGTCGATGGCATTGACACTCAGAAAATTACCATCACCACCAGTATCGGTTTAGCCTGCTGGCCCGATGACGGCATATCGCATACTGATATTATCGCCTCTGCAGATGTATCGCTCTATAGAGCGAAGCGTAACGGCGGTAATCAGACCATCTGTGCTTCTGGCCCTCTGGCAGGGTTAATGCCGGCAAGTTCCGCTTCTCAAACAGGCAATGAAATCGGTCAGAAACTCTCTACCTTTATTCATGCCTTTGCGGAAATGGTTGATTCGAGGAGTTACTATACTAATAAACACTCGAAAAAGGTGACTGATTATGCCCTGGCCTTAGCTAGAGTGCTCCGATTAAGCAAAGAGGAAACCTCGAAAATCGAAACCTGTGCTTTAATCCATGATATCGGTAAAATAGCCATCAAAGATGAAATACTGGATAAATCGGGAGGACTGACGGAAGAAGAATGGAAAATAGTCAGGACGCACCCCGCATACGGGGCGGAAATGATTCGCCATATTCCCCGACTTTCCGATTGCGTTGAGCCTGTTTTACATCACCATGAAAAGTTTGATGGCACCGGGTATCCTGATAGACTGAAAGGCGAGGATATTCCGTTTATATCCCGTATTCTGGCCATCGCCAATGAATTCACTGTCTTGATATCTGAAAGGTCTCATTCTGAAAGCGTCACTCACGAGAAAGCCCTCGAAGAAATCAAGAAGCGTTCCGGTACCTGGTTTGATCCTTATCTGGTTGAACAATTTGTCTCTGTTTTTGAAACGCAACCAAACAACAATAGAAAAAGTCGAGGAGGTAAAGCGGTTCGGGTACCCAGACATAATCCTGAGCGGCATGACTAGTCATGAACAATAATAAAATCCATATCTTCATCATCAGCCAGCAGTCGTTATTCCTGCAGGCTCTCGAGCAAACGTTCTCGGATACTGCGGATATCGTTATTTTAGGCACTATCGGCATTAATAATGACGTGTTGAAAGCCATTGATAATCTGCCCCCGGATGTCGCTCTTCTCGACCTTGACGGCTCGCCGGAAAGCGGCTTTGAACTGGCGCGGAAAATCAAGCAGCGTTCCCCTAACATCGGCGTTATCCTGCTTACCTCCAACCCGGAAGATAACCAGCTGTTTTTAGCCATCAAAGCGCAGGCGGTGGCCTACCTTAATAAAGAAGTCACTGCGGCACAGCTTGTTGAGACGATCCGGCGTGTAGCTAAAGGGGAACATCCCATCAACGAAAGCCTCACCAACCGACCGAAAGTGGCGGAACACGTGCTGCAGCAATTTCAGGAACTCACCTCCCGCGCTGAAGCCGGGCCCTTTATCTCACCCCTCACCCCCCGCGAAATTGAAATTTTAGAATATATTGCCCAGGGCTACCTGAACAAGCAGATTGCCGCGGAACTCGGCATCAGCGAGCAGACTATTAAAAACCATGTCACCTCAATACTGCGTAAACTTAATGCCAACGCCCGCACCGAGGCCGTGGTTGTGGCTATCAAGCAGGGACTAATCAAGATAACCTGAAAAGTGGCGATAAATGCCTGAATTAAGCTTGTGTTGATTGCCGTGTTTTTCAAACATCTCACTATGTGACATAATTAAAAGGTGTCTGATACCGGCTTCACCTCCATTCTGATTATCGCCATAGGCTTGTCTGCCGATTGCTTTGCCGTAGCCTTAAGCTCCAGTATTGCCGTAAAGCGTTTTACGCTTGGCCGCTTCCTCCGTTTCCCGCTTTCTTTCGGCATCTTTCAGGCTTTGATGATAGTCATCGGCTGGCTGGCCGGGCGTACTATCATCGACTTAATATCCAATTATGACCACTGGCTCGCTTTCGGGCTACTCGCTGTCATCGGCGGAAAGATGGTCTGGGAAGCTTTCCATGAAGAAGATGAAGAGAAAGAAAAGAAAAGTATTAACGGTTGGCTTACCCTTTTCGCTCTCTCTGTCGCCACCAGCATCGATTCTCTGGCGGTAGGATTGAGTTTTGCGTTCTTAAAGACTGATATCCTTCTTGCCGGCATCACTGTCGGTGTAACCGCCTTTATCATTACGGTTGTCGCCCAGTTGATTGGGGAAAAAGTAGGCTCTCTGGTCGGCAAGCGTGCGGAATTGGTAGGCGGCCTCATTCTTATCGGCATAGGTATCAAGATACTTTTGGAACACCTGCTGTAAAAAACCCTGTGCTATTATTGGTAAATTATTGGTCATCCAATCTCTTTGCTCCGCTTATCGGCTATGCTAGAATAATCTTGGATATAGTATTAAGGAGCAAAGTTGATCAGCAGCCTTTTAGACGAGCAGCTTAAGCGTTTGCCTCACCGACCCGGCGTTTATCTCATGAGAGATGCCTCCAGGAGTATTCTGTACGTGGGCAAGGCTACCAGCCTGCATCACCGCGTTCGTTCTTACTTCCAGTCAACCCAAAAACTAACGCAAAAGACCCAGCGCATGGTCGCCCAGGTGGCAGATATTGATTTCTATATCGCCAGCTCCGAGCAGGAAGCTCTCATCATGGAGCTGAACTTTATCAAGCAGTATCGGCCCCGTTATAACGTTGTTCTCAAAGACGATAAGACCTTCCCTTATCTTAAAATAGACACTAAAGAAAAGTGGCCCCGCGTCTATGTCACCCGCCGCTTCGAACAAGACGGCGGGCGCTACTTCGGCCCCTTTTCCAATTCCGCTTCGGTGAGGCAAACTTTACGTGTCCTCAAGCGTATTTTCCCTTTGCGTAACTGTAATAAAAAAATAGAAGGTAAGAAAGCCCGGCCTTGCCTTGAATATCATCTTGGTCATTGCCTTGCCCCCTGCACCGGTGATGTCCGCTCCGATGATTATGCCCAGGTCATTAAGGAGGTTACACTTTTCCTTGAAGGCAAGCGA
>MGMR01000066.1 GCA_001796495.1 Chloroflexi bacterium RBG_13_51_18 | reverse complement strand
GTTGAAGAAACGCGGGAACGCATTATCCTCAAGGGCGAGGTGCCCAGTCCCCTGAACCCGCCACCCGGCTGTCCTTTCCACCCGCGCTGCTTCATGGCTATCCCCGAGTGCAGCCAGGCCGTGCCGCCTTTAAAAGATATCGGGGGCGGACATGAGGTAGCCTGCATAAGGGTATAGACACAACCTCTATCCCCTCGCCCTGGTGCCTCCCAGAGCGTCGCCCGGGGGGAGGTAAAGGAGACAATGGCTACGCGGGATGAGGTCGTTAAGCTAAAAGAGGCTGGCTTGGGTCCTGCTGCAATCGGCCGCAAGCTGGGCATCAGTCGGTAGCGGGCGTGGCGTACCAACCCTACGTTATGAATCACGATGCGGGAGAGGTGGCAGGAATGGGGTTAGAATGGTTACCTGAACAGACGTGGTCAAATAAGTAATGTGGTTTAAAGAGGCGATAGCGAGCTCATTCAGGGTTGTATTTGTTGGTTGACCTCGAGCGAGTATAGAGGTTAATATTCAATAAAGCAGAGATGCTATTTAATACCGATGAATTCATAAACAGAGACGAGTTGGAGCAAAGAAGGTGTGCCCGCATGAAGTGCCGCAGGATAGTGCTTCTGAGCACGCTCGGTGTTGTTTGTATTCTGATTGTAGTTCTCGTTTTATACCAGTTTACCGATGTCATTTTCGGCCCGACGGAAACCATATACTCGGTACCGCAGAGCGGCGAGTGGACCATGTTCCGGCGCGACCTGGGGCATACCGGCAACGCCGGTACGGGCGGCACGCTGCCCGAGGGAACACTGGAGTGGACCTTTACCGCCGGAGCAACCATCCATTCTTCGCCGGCGGTAGTGGACGGGATGGTTTATTTCGGTTCCAGGGACCACAATATATACGCCCTGGATGCCGCTACCGGCGAGCAAAAGTGGGTATTCGAGACAGGCGGCTGGGTGGAGTCATCACCGATAGTGGCCGGCGGCGTGGTCTATTGCGGCTCGAGCGACGGCAACCTTTACGCGCTGAATGCCAAAACGGGTGAAAAGATATGGTCGTTTTCCACGGTTTTTGCGATAACGTCTTCCCCGGCCATAGCCGACGGCGTGGTCTATACTGGCTCCGATGATTTCAGCGTATATGCCGTAGACGTCGCCACGGGCAAAGAACTCTGGCACAAACGGACGGATGACATGGTGCTGGCCTCGCCGATCGTTACCCAGGGCGTCGTGGTCGTCGGGTCGGTGGACGGAATATGCTATACCTTTAACGCTAAAAACGGCAGGACCCGCCTGCAGTACAAGACGGATTCATCCATTACAACATCCGCAGCAGTAAAGGACGGCGTGGCGTATTTCACCAATACAATGGGCTATTTTTACGCCATCGACCTCACCAAGAAAAACTGGCTGTGGGAAAATAAAATCAGGTATTACTGGAACGCGCTCTATTTCTATGGTGTAGCGCCGAAGCTGTCGAAACCTTCCGGATATATATGGAACTATTCCCTGGGGTTCGGGGTATCATCAAGCTCATCTCCGGCGATGGCGGACAACAATGTGTATCTCGGCGTCGGCAAGGACGTGATATCGCTGGATATCACGACACACCAGGTACAGTGGACATTTAGTACCGAGGGTTTAGTTACCTCTTCACCCGCCATCGCGGGCACGGCGATATACATCGGGGGGCAGGACGGGCACCTTTACGCCATCGATAGGGCTACCGGAGAAAAGCTCTGGGATAGCGCTACTGGAGATAAAATCACGTCTTCACCGGCCGTAGCCAATGGAATGGTTTATATCGGCTCGGAAGACGGCAAGCTGTATGCCTTTAAATAAACGTATTTGAACTTAAAGGTAAACTACCCCTACTGCCCGGAGTGTGACGGCAAAATCGATTACGCTCAGGCATGTTACCACGTAGAGCCATTTAAAGAATCCGTAATTATAGTTGACGTTGTTGGCCACATATTAAACCCCGGTGAAGGACATTAATCGCAACCCAATACGGTGAAAGGGGAATTATTAGAGAATCTTGGCAGTACCAGAACCCGCCAGGTCTAAAAATCGCCGTCTTTCCAACCGGTGTGGTGATGAGCCGGAAAGACGGAATTTCTGCTCTCAAAGCTGACGGCCGGCGCTGCCTCCCATTTTCTGAGGCTAAGATATCAGTAAACCTAACTCTATAGGTGGTAACCTACTTGGGGGCAGGTCAGTAGTAATTTATAGCGACAACATTCTTAGATTGCACAAATCGTCAGATTGTTACCTGATGGGTAGTAGGATAAGGCAGGAAGCTCTCACGGGCAGTTTTTCAATTTTAATTAACTATTCTGAAAAAACCGGTTGTTTAAGCTGGAACACTGACCAAGAGGGTAGTCCCTTTACCCGGTCCCGTGTTTATTTCTATAGTGCCTCCCAGTAGCCACACCCTTTCCCGTATTCCCATGAGCCCCAGTTTATCATTACGGGGAAGAGTATCCAGAGTCCTGGGTAATTCAAAGCCTCTGCCATTATCACGAACAGTCAGCCTCATTCCATTTCCGTTAAACTCGGCTGCCACGTGTACTTCTGAGGCCTCGGCGTGCTTTCTTACATTATTGAGTGACTCCTGAACAATACGAAACAAGGATAATTCGACCTCCGGCTCGAAACGCTTTTCCTCACCCTTTACGGTAAAGTAAGTGATGACACCCTCCGTATCCTCCAGGCTGTTAGTTAGAGACCGCAAAGCCGGAATCAGGCCAAGGTCATCCAGCAGGGAAGGGCGTAGATTTTTAATGAAACGCTGCACGGATTTCAATCCCTGATTGAGCTGGAGATGGATATCATTTAAATCTGATACTACGGCTGAATTAAGGCCGTGTTCCCTGCGCAGCAGATTATCCAAACGGCGGGAAAGGGAACCCAGAATCTGGGCCATATCATCATGGAGTTCGCGTGCGATATATTTTCGTTCTTCCTCGTGCGCCATCGTAGTCTTATGTAAAAAATAGCGTAGATTATTTTCTAATTCCTTACGCTCGGTGATATCTTCCAGGGTCTCAATTGCGCCTATCATCTTTCCATCGTCACTGGTAAGCGGGCTAGCCGTGAAATGGAGCCATTTGCCGTTCTTGCTCAGTCCCGGGAAAAAGTCTTCGACTTCATAAGCCCCCTCAATCAAGGGAGATTCCCGGTATCTTCCCGGGTAGTAATTTTCTATTTCCTGAGACGTTGCCCTGCTGACAATCATATCAGCCAAGGTGGGCCTTTTTTGACTATAAAATGCCTTAGTATAACTATCCTTCCCGATCATCTGCTCCCTTTTTATACCGGAAAGTGCCTCCAGAGACGTATTCCAATGGGTTACTTTGTGGTCCTGATTGATGACAAAGGAAGGGACGGCTGAACCGTCGATGATTTTGGCGAGGGTTTTTGAACTTAGTGGCATTTTATCGAGTCAACATGTCCATATATTTATTACAAAAAGGCCGGCTAAACTAGTTCTTCCAGTGTAAACCAGCCCATTTTCAGACCCTGGAGTACCGCCTCCGTGCGAGAGCCGACCCCCAGTTTATTAAAAGCATCCCTCAAATGACCTTCAATGGTACGATAACTCAGATGCAGGCTCTCCGCGATATCTTTGTTGGTCAGACCTTTTGCCGCCAGCTTGATAATGGCTATCTCTCTCTCGCTAAGATGTCCGGTCTCTTCCTCTAACTGCGGCACGTTCTCCGTTAGCCGGAAATAGTTTACAACTTTCTTAGCCACCAGCGGATCAAGAACAGGCTCCCCTTTATGGACGGTTTTAATGGCATGTACAAGTTCGTTTCCGCTGACACTTTTCAATAAATATCCGGCAGCGCCTGCTTTAAGCAGCGCGAAAACATATTCATCGTCATCGTAAGCACTGAGTATCAATACACCTGTTTGCGGACTAAGTAGCTTAATTTGCCGGGTAGCCTCAATACCGTTGAGTTTGGGCATGGCGATATCCATAACGATAACATCGGGTTTTACCTCGGTTACCAGTTGCACCACTTCTTCGCCATTACTGGCTTCACCAATAATCTCCAGGCCTTTCTCATCCTCAAGGAGGCGGCGGATACCCTGTCGAGTGATTAGATGGTCTTCACAAAGAACAATTCGGATATTAGTCATATATCTGATTATCTATTAATTATGGTATCAAAACATCGTACTATAGTTCAAATTAGCAGCGTATTACACCTGCTCGTAAAGGTGTTTTCCCGCAGCTATGGTGCGAATATCACTTATAGATACAGGTGGTTTACGCATCGTAGATGCGTGTGTTAACGGTGGGCAGGGAATCGCGCAAGATTTAGGCTTATATCATGAAGTCTGAAAAGGAGGTACGGTAGTGGATAGCGAACTGGACTTCGCCACTATTCAAGCGGTTATTGAGAACAGCTCAACCAAGGTTGAGGCTCTTATTGAAAGTTACCTTGATAAAAAAGAGCAGCTGATTTCTTTACTGCAAGATATCCAATCCGAGTTCAATTATATTCCCGGGGACACTCTTGTCAAAATAAGCCAGAAGCTGGATATTCCCTTGAGCCAGGTCTTTAGCGTTGCTACATTTTTCCAGTCTTTCAGTCTCAAGCCCAGAGGGCGCCACACGATTACGGTTTGCCTGGGTACAGCCTGCCATGTTAGGGGTGGGCAGAGGCTCGTTGACAAGATTGGCAGAGATTATAACCTGAAACCCGGCGAAACAACGCAGGACGAGAGGTTTACGCTGGAAACAGCCAACTGCCTGGGTTGTTGCGCCCTTGGTCCGGTGGTCGTGGTCGATGGTAAGTACGAGAGTCAAGTAAGTCCGGACAAACTGGATAAAGTCCTGAAGAAGTACGAATAAACGGTAGGAAGGCTGAAAATGGTTGAACAAGTACGGAAGTTACTGGACAGGAAGCTTAAAAACGCCCTTCAATTGGAGCAGCTTCGCCAGACGATATTAAACGACAAAGATAGCAGCCGCGTTACTGTTTCCGTGTGCGGCGGCACCGGATGTCGTGCCTCGGGCGCTCAAGCTGTCGTCGATGCTTTTTATGAAGAGATAGAAAAACAAGAACTCCAGGTCAAGATAGAGTTCAAAGAAACGGGTTGCCATGGCTTCTGCGAGCGTGGCCCGGTCGTGGTCATCGGTCCCGAAAAGATATTTTATCAGCACGTCAAGCCGGAAGATGTCCCGGAGATAATTGCGCAGACCGTAATTAACGGGGAAATTATCCGACGGCTACTCTATAAACACCCGGCAACCGACGAGGAAATTACTTATGAATCCGATTTGCCTTTCTACAAAAGGCAAATGCGTCTTATCCTTGGCACCAATGGAGAGATAGACCCCACGGATATTACACAGTACATCGCCGCCGGCGGCTACTCCGCCCTCAGCAAGGCGGTCCTCCGGATGAGTCCTGAAAAGATAATCAATGAAATCACCAGGTCCGGCCTGCGGGGCAGAGGCGGTGGAGGTTTCTCCACCGGGCGGAAATGGCAGTCTTGCCGGGTTGCCGAAGGCGATATCAAATATGTGCTCTGCAACGCCGATGAAGGCGACCCCGGAGCTTACCCGGACCGCAGTATCCTGGAAGGTAATCCTCACAGCGTTATCGAGGGTATGATTATCGGCGCCTACGCTATCGGCTCAAACCAGGGCTACATCTATGTACGCAATGAGTATCCCCTGGCTGTGGAGCACGCCAGGATAGCCATAGATCAAGCAACGGATTACGGGCTTCTCGGCGAAAACATTCTGGGCTCCGGCTTCGATTTCAAGGTCACCATCAATAAGGGGGGTGGCGCCTTTGTCTGTGGAGAGTCTAGCGCGTTGATAGCATCGCTGGAAGGAAAGGTAGGAGAACCGAAAGCCAAATATGTCCACATGTCAGAAAAAGGCCTGTGGGACAGGCCCAGCCTGTTAAATAACGTCAAGACCTGGGCGAATATACCGCTGATAATCAACAAAGGTGCCGATTGGTATACCAAAATCGGCACGGATGGTAGCAAAGGCACAATGATATTTTCTCTGGTCGGTAAGATAAACAACTCCGGCCTAGTGGAAGTGCCCATGGGCATTACTCTGCGGGAAATGATTTATGAAATCGGTGGGGGTATCCCAGGAGGTAAGAAATTTAAAGCTATACAGACCGGCGGACCCTCGGGCGGTTGTATCCCGGAGCAATATCTGGATACTCCTGTGGACTTCGATGAACTGAAGAAGCTCGGTTCCATGATGGGTTCCGGCGGCATGATAGTAATGGATGAGGATAACTGCATGGTGGATATTGCCCGGTATTTCATCGATTTCCTTAAGGGAGAATCATGCGGTAAATGCACACCCTGCCGGGAAGGGCTCTCCAAGCTCAGTGAAATTCTGAATAGGATTACCCACGGCGAGGGCAGGCCGGAAGACCTGGAAACGATGCAGGATATCGGAGAGATTCTGGATATCGGCGCCCTGTGCGCACTGGGGCGGACGGCTACTAACCCTGTGCTAAGTACTATCAAATACTTTAAAGACGAATATATAGCTCATATCAGAGATAAGAAATGCCCGGCCGGCGTTTGCCGCAAACTGATTGAATTTTCCATCGACCCGGAAAAATGCACCGGATGCGGCGTTTGCGCGCGAGCCTGCTCGACTAAAGCTATCAGCGGTGTAAAACGCGAACCCCATGTGATAAATCAGGGGATGTGCATAAAGTGCGGGGCGTGTTTTGACTCCTGTAAATTTAACGCGGTAATAAAACGGTAAGAAAGTAGAAGGAGATTGTTAAATGACCAAGTACTGGATAAGCAGTGAAACTTCTGTAGAAATAAATGACGCGCCGGATGTTAATGCGGTGCACTTTAACGTTGACGATAAAAACATCATGGTCTCCGCTGGACAAACCATATATGAGGCTCTCCAGCGTATGCCGGGCATCGGTGAAATCCCGGCCCTTTGTTACAATCCTGCTATCCGACCCTATGGTGCCTGCCGCTTATGCACCGTGGAGGTAAGCGAAGACAGAGGCAAGAGTTTCAGATTCGTGGCTTCCTGCCTATACCCGGCCAAAGAAGGCCAAATTGTTAAGACGAATACCGAAAAGATAAGGAAGCTACGCAAGGGAATAATCGAACTTCTTCTGGCAAGATGCCCTGATGTCAGAGTTATCCAAGAACTTGCTAAAGAATACGGGGTTGAAAAGCCCAGGTTCTCCCTGGGAGGTCATGATTGTATTCTTTGCGGATTATGCGTCAGGGCCTGTCAGGAAATAATCGGGAAATCAGCTATAAGTCTGGTGAACAGGGGTATTTATAAAGAAGTTGCGGCCCCCTTCTACGCATATGAACTGGGGGAAGAATGCATCGGTTGCGGGGACTGTAGCTACGTTTGCCCAACGGGCGCTATCATCATGGGTTCTAACGGTAAGCCGGTCTTGCCAAGAGTAAAGATTCCTTATGCTGAAGTCGGAGCGATGACGTCCAAGGAAAAGCTTTCAACATCACAAAAATAGAGCCGGCAGAGATATCAATCCGTAAACAGGCACAGCTGAAACGGCTGTGCCTTCCTTTTTTCCTTGGCTTTATTAAGTAATTTTGTTATTAATATCCTTCGTAAATGGTTGGATATAAAGATCTTTTTACGTTCGGTAACAATCAAGTAAATTGTTGGGTCACAATAGCTTGAAATGTTACCTCACATAGAAAACACTATACCTATAGTATCTTCTTTGTTTATGCTTGCCGGCACCAATGGCACAGACTCTCATTTACTTCGGGAAGTGAATAGACTACTACCTCCTTGCGCCAGAGCCAGCACGCGTTAGGTGATTATCCGTTGATATTATTCTTTGTTTTAGGTGGTTTGATTATCGTAGTTACTGACTTCGTGACAATTACTTGCTTCTGGGGAGATAACGCTTCCTTCAATATAGCCAGCGTCTGACCTTCCCCCATATTATAGGTCAATAAAATGCCAATTGGTATCAGGACAATGGTTAGAATAATAGTTGCTATTATTTCTTTTGGCATAATCAACCACCCTTAGCCAAACTTTTAGGGGATTATACCACCAACGATGATTGAGTAAAAGGGAATTGACCCGTTTACCTGACTCTCAATTTTTACTTCTACTATAGCGTTAATAAGGGTTAGTAGTGTGGGTAATATTTACCTGGTTTTTTACCCGTCCTTTACCCGATTTTTACCCGTCTTTTACCTGAATTTCCCACCGTGGGAGGATGTGTTTTTTTGGTTTTATAAAAGGGAGCCAGTTTTAATGAAGGAGGGCTTCAAGCTGTAAAATCGAGAAGTTTTGCCCCTGTTCTCTCTTGCTCTTGAGGGGAGGATAGAACAGCCTGTCAACGCCACAGCCCGTCGTACCACTGGCGATGCTCTTCTCCAGCTATCTTCCGATACCTGGCTGTAGTATTAAAGCTGAGGTGTCCCAGGTGCTCCTG
>MGMR01000065.1:2070-8858 GCA_001796495.1 Chloroflexi bacterium RBG_13_51_18 | reverse complement strand
TCAATACCGAGTGTGACCGTTACGGGAGTCACTCTCACCAACAATGGAACATTAACAGTGACAACCGCGCTGGCTGGAACAGGGGGATTGACCAACGCTGCCACAGGCACGCTTAATATTGGGTTCACTGGTCCCCCGGGTATTACTACACTTACCGCCTCTGCCAGCGGCAACACCGTCAATTACAACCGGGCGGGAGCGCAGACAGTGCGGGCTACTACTTACAGCAACCTAACCCTTTCCGGCAGCGGCGCCAAGACATTTCCTGCCGGAACAACAACGGTGAACAGCGTTCTCTCCATGGAAGGAACCGCCACAACCACGTTAACGGGAACGTTAACTTACGGCGCAGGCGCCACGCTTCAATACCAGGGCTCCGCCGCTCAAACCACTGGCGCGGAATTTCCGGCAACATTCGGGGGCAGCGGCGTCATCATCAACAATTCCAATGGTGTTAACCTGGGCAGCTCGAGAGCCATTACCAATAACTTGACTCTGACCAGCGGTACATTTACCGTTGGGGCAAATACATTGACGCTAAACGGGCTAACGATTTCCGGCACACCGGCTAATCTTTCTACTACAGCATCCTCCAGCCTTGTGTTTGGCGGTAGTTCCATGGGAGTCAATATTCCCAGCAGTGTGACTGTGTTGAACAACCTGACAATCAACAATGCCAACGGCGTCACTTTAAACAGCAGTCCTACGATCAACGGGACGCTGACACTGACCAGCGGCAAGATTACCACAGGTAGTAATAGTGTCATTATCTCTGCCAGCGGTAGTGTCGCAGGCGGCAGCAGCGGCAGTTACGTTACAGGCAACCTGCAGAAGAACGTTGCTACCGGCGCTGCAACGCGTACATTTGAAGTAGGCGCCACCAATTATAATCCGGTGACCGTGGCATTTGGTAATGTTAGCACGGCGGGATACCTGACGGTTAAAGCCACGACAGGTCAGCATCCTAACGTTGGTTCTTCCACGCTCCATTCGAATAAATACGTTAATGTATACTGGAGCTTAACGAACTCCGGTATCGTTTTTAATAACTACAATGCGACGTTCACTTTCGTTGCCGGAGATATACTTGGCGGCGCGAACACCGCCAGCTTTATCATCGGGAAATACAATAGCGGCTGGACATATCCGACCGTCGGTGTAAAAACGTCAACGACCACACAGGCTACAGGAATAACTTCTTTTAGCGATTTTGTACTGGGAGAGGCGACCCCGTTGGCGCCGACGGTAAACACCGATAGCGCCACTTTAGTAGAGGAGACGACTGCTACGCTCGACGGCACGCTGACCAACGACGGTGGCGAAGATTGCGAGTACCGCTTCGAATGGGATACGAATACCGGTGAGCCCTATTCCTTCAATACACCCTGGACGGGTAATTATTCCAGCGGTCAAAGCTTTAATGTTAGTCTCACCGGTCTTGATAAAGGGACTAAATACTATTTCCGCGTACAGGCAAGAAACGGTGGCGGAACTATCAGCGGCACCGAACTAACCTTGTTGACAAAACCCGACGCTCCCGTTACCGCATCTTCCAGTACTATCAGCGGCACCAAGATATCTTTGACCTGGATAAAGGGGGAAGGCGCCCAGAGAACGGTAGTAGTACGTAAGATAGGCGGTTACCCTGCCGACAGGACAGATGGAACCGTGATTTATTTCAATACCGGCACCAGTGTAGTGGATTCAGACTTATCCTTATCAACGACCTATTACTATCGCCTCTGGTCTCAAGTTTCAGGTAGTGAGCAATGGTCGGATGGGTATGTAGATGCCAGTTCCACTACTGGGAGTTCGTTTTTTTCCAGTTCATCTAAATCCGTTTTAGGCGGGGAGACCTCTCCCATCAACAAAGCTACTGTTCTGGCGCCGCTTCTCATCATACCGCTCCTGATTGCCTGCATATCAGCCGCCGTCCTATTCCGGCTAAAAAAACGTATCATATGTTTCCTGGACAACATAAAAGGCGCGAAACGTTACCTGGCTTTATTCTTCATCCTGTCTTTGCTAATGACATCAATGTTGATTCCAAGTAGCCAGCCAGCGGCTAATATCAGTACAGAACCTAGAGCAGCTATCATTGACCAAACCAGCGTCTTCGAGCCTGATTCAGGATTTGTATCTAAGGTGGCTGCTATGCTTGAGTCCGCAGGTTTTAAAGTTGATGTGTGGCAAGGACAGGCAGTAACGGTTGATTTCTATCGCGAATTACCCCGGTATGGTTACGAACTTATTGTATTCCGAACGCATATGAGTTTTTACTATCCGGGAACAGATTCTTCACTCATTAAAGGAACCGCACTTTTCAGTGGCGAGACCTACTCTACGACCAAACATATCACTGACCAGCTGAACGATACTGTTTTCAAGGCCAGTGTAACCAGTGGCTCTGCCACCGTCTTTGCCATCAATTCTAAATTCATTACGGATACCATGGAAGGAAGATTTGATGGCACGGCGATACTGATGATGGGCTGTATCAGTTACTACCTTGATGACATGGCCGAGGCTTTTATACAAAAGGGAGCCTCAACATACGTAGGCTGGGACGGCAAAGTAATTTTGGATCACCTTGACCAAGCAACAGTGGATTTTATAGATAACCTGTTCATAAAACAGCTTTGTATAGAAACAGCGGCTATGCAGACGATGGCCACGATAGGTCCCGATCCATATTGTAACGCCCGCTTGAAATACTATCACCGATAAAGGAGACTAGAACTATCATTACAACTACAAATTATGCTCATATCCCGGTAGCTTTCTCTCCACCAAAGGGACTCATATCTTCACTTCACTCAGGAAATCATTCCTGTAATATAAATAGCTTAGGCAAGATACTTACAGACTCTTTACCGGAAGTCTGGTCATAGTGCAAGAGAATCAGACACCCCCATGTTTGTGCAATGGTAGGTAATTCCAGCGGAATGATACCATGAATCTCTACATCGTCATTACCTCTGGCATAAACTTTTATGTCTAGAGCATCTATGGCCAATGCTTTTATTTCCGGTGTACAGTGTTAAAGATTCTCTAATACTCGCTCATACAGCTCTTTTAATATAACTTTGGCATTGGCCAGACTCGTAAAATGTTCTCTGGTTTTTAGCAAGTGGGTACTATACATTACTTCTTAGTCTTAAATATCACCATCAACTCTGATGTATTGCTTTTAAAATATGTTTGACTTTGTTATGATGTATCGGAGCAAAATATACATTTGAGGAGGAACGAATGAAAAAACTCATTTTACTTGGCATCAGCGTATTGATGCTTGCGAGCCTGGTATTTACGTCGTGTAGTTCGGGCGGTACTACAAAAATCCGCATTGCTACCGACGCTACCTGGCCACCCTTTGAATATGTCAATGACCAGACTGGTGAGATAGAGGGCTTCGATATTGATGTAATGAACGCCATCGCTGAAAGAGAAAATCTTGATATCGAGTTCATTAACGTTGGCTGGGACGCGCTGCTCGCCGGCATGGCCCAAGGCACTTATGACGCCGCTATCTCTTCTATCACCATCACTGAAGAGAGAGCGCAGCAGATGCTTTTCTCTAACCCGTATTTTGAGGCTGGGCAGATAATCACAGTACTAAAAAGCAATACCACTATAACCGGTAAAGATAATCTCACCGGCATGGTCGGCGCGCAATTAGGCACTACCGGCGCAATGGAAGTTGAAAAAATTGCCGGGGCTACGCTTAAAAACTATGATGATATCGGTTTGGCTTTCCAGGACTTAATGAACGGGCAGATTGTCGCAGTTGTTTGTGACAATCCGGTAGCCCTGGGATACGTTGGTAAGAACCCGGATAAACTAAAGATAGTCGGGACCACCTTCACGGATGAAAACTATGGCATTGCCGTTGCCAAGGGTAAGACGGATTTGCTGGCTAAAATCAATGCCGGTCTACAGGCCATTATCGCTGAAGGGCTGATTGAGGAATTTTCCATGAAGTGGCTTGAAAAGTAGGTAAGGGTTGCCTTCTAGGGATTTTTTTAAAAATGTGGGCAGGACTTTTTCCAGGAAGTCTGCCGGCACAGATGTACCTCCACCGGCGGCCGAAGGATTGAAGTTCATACCGGGGGCCGAACCTACTTCGAGGCTCGACCCCTGGTGGTGGCTGGTGGTGGCAGTAATTCTTCTGGTTACCCTGCTCATGATATTCCAGCCGGACCCATATTGGCATATATTTCTCTTTGTCCGTGACGGTTTAGTTATAACAATAGAACTCACTGTTATTTCATTTGTTTTCATTATCATATTGGGCTTGATAGGCGGCCTGGGCAGAATCGCCAAAAACCCTGTTATTCATTTTATCTCTAGTCTCTATGTTGAGATAATCAGAGGCATACCACTGCTGGTGCAATTAATCTGGTGGTATTTCGCCGCACCGGCGGTTATCCAGTCTTTCGGTGAGTGGGTGCACTGGGACGCTTTGGCTACTTATCACTCTAATCCCATCGTATTAGCCGTCGTCGGCCTCGTAATATGCTACGGTGCCTACATGGCGGAGATTTTCCGGGCCGGCATCGAAAGTATCCATAAAGGTCAAGGGGAAGCAGCGCGCAGCCTTGGCATGAGCTATATGCAATCGATGGTCTTTGTTATTCTGCCGCAGGCTATACGCGTTGTGCTTCCGCCCGTCGGTAACGAATTCATTATGTTGATAAAAGATACTTCCCTCGTCAGTGTTGTGGCTGTGGCCGACCTTACCCGTCGCGGCCGCGAGTTTATGGCGGCGCACTTTAATCCTATTGAAGTCTGGACGCTTATTGCTCTCCTGTACCTTGTTTTAACACTGGTTTCTGCGCGTGTAATTGCCTGGCTGGAGAGGAGAAGGAAGTACTAGAGATAAACATGTCTGAACCTATTATTCATATTGAAAATGTGCATAAGTATTTCGGCCGTGTGCATGCCTTGCGTGGCATAAACTTGGACGTACATGTCGGCGAGGTCGTAGTTATTCTGGGGCCGTCCGGCTCCGGTAAATCTACTTTACTAAGATGCATCAATAACCTTGAGGTCTACAACTCCGGGAAAATCGTTGTGGATGGCATACTGCTTAAAACCGCCCAGAACATAAACGCCGTCAGGCGGGAGGTGGGTATGGTATTCCAGTCCTTTAATCTTTTCGCCCATCTTACCGCACTGGAGAACCTGACCCTGGCGCAGCGTAAGGTTCGTAAACGACCCCGCCAGGAAGCGGAAAAAAATGCCCGGGATTTGTTGGCTAAAGTAGGCATTTCTGATAAAGCCACCTGTTATCCCAGTCAGCTTTCCGGCGGTCAGCAGCAGCGCGTCGCCATTGCCCGCGCTTTAGCTATGAATCCTAAGATAATGCTTTTCGATGAGCCGACCAGCGCCCTCGACCCGGAAATGATAAAAGAGGTGCTGGACGTGATGCTGGCATTGGCTAGAGAGGGCATGACAATGCTCGTTGTATCCCATGAAATGGGCTTTGCCCGCGCCGCCGCCAGCCGCTGTATTTTTATGGATGAAGGCCAGATAGTTGAGGAGGGCCCGCCGGATAAACTCTTATCCTCGCCTACACAAGAACGCACCAAGCTGTTCATTAGCAAAGTGCTGCAGCTATAAATCGCTGCTAACATCATCGATATATGTTGAGTAATTGGAAAACTTCATCAGGGCTTGCTATAACAGCGCTCATTGCCGTAACCGCTGTCTGGGGCTGGACTTTTCTTATCGTTAAAGATGCCATCGCGCACATGCCGGTGATGGACTTCCTGGCGGTGCGGTTCACGATAGCGGCTATCGTAATGTTCCTGGTCCAGCCTAACAGCCTGCGCTACATTTCCCGGCGAGGGTTGTGGCACGGTATCGTGCTGGGCGTATTACTCGGCATAGGCTACATTACCCAGACGTTCGGCTTACAAACAATTTCTCCGGCGGTTTCCGGCTTTATTACCGGCATGGCGGTGGTCTTTACGCCGGTTTTGTCCTGGATGTTGCTGCGCCGTAAAATCAGCCGCAGAACCTGGCTGGCGGTAGTTCTGGCGACTATCGGGTTGGCGTTATTAAGTCTGCACGGCTGGTCCTTCGGCACGGGCGAATTGCTTACAGTGGGATGCGCGCTTTTCGTTGCCTTTCACATCATCGGACTGGGGGAGTGGTCATCCCAACACAAGACTTATGGTCTAGCATTGATTCAAATCGCTACAGTTGCCGTTCTATCGTTGCTGGCGGCTACACCGGGGGGCATTACGCTTCCGCCAGATGGAAGCGTTTGGGTAACGGTAGGAATCACGTCCGTGCTGGCTACAGCATTTGCTTTTTTCGTGCAGACATGGGCTCAATCGCTGGTCTCGCCGACGCTTACAGCGCTGGTATTGACCATGGAGCCGGTCTTCGCTGGGGTCTTTTCAGTAATAGCCGGCGGCGATAGCCTTACCTTCAGGCTCATTGTTGGCGCTTTTTTTGTCCTGGCAGCAATGCTGATTGCCCAGCTAAAAGCGTTTAAATCGCAATGAACGCTACATCAATATTCTCTCTTGAGACCAGGTAGTTGACAATGTGTATCCTTTTCCCTCAATATAGCTATACCTACAGCGGAACAGTGATGCCGATGTTTGTGCAGTGGTAGTTGATACTAAAATTGAATATGAAAAGGGGGAGTTAAAAACTCCCCCTTATTTTTAACCTATATGGGTGGTATCTCCTTTCCGAGCACCTCCCTGACCTAGGAACTAATGTTCATCGGCAACCTCTTGCTCAACAAACTCAAAGTTTCCTTCAGGCTGCTG
>MGMR01000065.1:0-1714 GCA_001796495.1 Chloroflexi bacterium RBG_13_51_18 | reverse complement strand
TGACTGCCCACACAAATGCGATGACGATGAAATAACCCGGGAAAGACAAGTCTACACCGCCGATTATCATGGGAATTGTGTTGGACAAATTCCAAAGGATGACAAGGAAAGAACCGAGCATTGCTATGTTCTGGAGTAACGTTAGCGTATACATCATTGCGCTTCCGATAAACCCGTTGATGTCTTCTTGAATACGCTGGTCAGGGTTATCGGTCGGACTACCGGTAAGCCGCATCCTATAATGACTATGATTTTCCATCCAGTTGCCGAGATACTGGGATGTCATCCATCTTCTCCACCTGACCATTAGCCATCCTTGGACGTAGGTATTAAAGGTTCCCCCAAAGGTCAAACACGCGGCGATAACAAAAAACAGTATCAATTGCTGTTGCCATAATGCATAATTGCTTCCCACGTAGGCATTGGTCCAGTCCGCATACCATGCATTAAAACGAACCGTGGTCACGACCAAGAGAGCTATTAATCCCAGGGAAGCAACGAGCAGCAGGTAGGCCTGCCAACGATCTGGAGACTTGGTCCAGTATGGATAAGCCAGCCTCCATAATTGTTTTAGTGTTCTCCCTAAATTCCTCATAGTTATCTCCTTTAATAATTAATTATTAGATGTCAGCATAACTCGTATCTCGTATTTCACATCTAAATGTGATTCCCCTTTTATTGCTTGTTCTTGGACGCCGCCGCTGGCTTGTCTAAACGTGACTGTCTCACCATCTTAGTGATAACGACGACAGCGATAGGCGTCAATATAACAACTGCGACAATGATTAACGTAATAGTAGGTCCGTATAATAAGGGGATATCAGGAGATGCGGGAGCGGCAGATGTGGGAGCAGCAGATGTGGGAGCGGCAGTAGATGCACCGCCCTCTTGAACCTGCGAGGGGTCAGTAAGAGAGAATGAAGCTCCGCCCACCGGATTTGAATGCAGTTCACCCGTTATTCTTATCGTCTTGCCTACATACAGGTCAGACGGGAATTTAGACACATCCGGTTTACTGACTTCGATGCCGACAGCATTGGCATCAGAACTGGGTCCTCCTAAGAACAGTACCCAAAAATCACCAGCATCAACCATCTCGAAGACCTGTGCCTCTATAGTAACCGTTTGACCTATGTAATTTTTAGCATCGATATAGGAAATCATACCCTCTGGTGTTGCCGTAGTCCCGGCAGGGGCAGATGCGGGAGCGGCTTTCACGTTGATGGCCGCCAAACCCTCAATGGCGACAACGCCGCTTTCCGGAACGGTAACGGTGATGCGGCCGTTGGCATCTGTGGTACCAAGGGACGCACCTGTTGTCGGGTCAACAACATTCGCGTTGGCAAGAGGGGCAGAAGAATACGTGAATGTCATGAAGTCGAGTGTCCAGGCTATCGCCGTCACAGTCGCGGAATCGCCGGAAAGGGTTGCCGTCAGAGATACTGGCTGTGCGGGTTTATTCATTGCGTCGCTGGAAGTACAAATGATGATGTTGTCATTGGCAGCGACCGGGGTGGTATCGGCGGTTTGGGGAGCCGTCGCGCCGAGGGGGGCGCCGTTAATAATGACGAACGGAGTGGCTATAACGCCCCAGCACTTGGAAATGAGGTACATATTCCACATCGGGTCAATACCGGCCGTATAGCCGCTTTCACCGCCGGAGTAGTACGCCGCGTGGGCTGCCTTGATTACGCCATCGACAGTCAATTCAGTG
>MGMR01000064.1 GCA_001796495.1 Chloroflexi bacterium RBG_13_51_18 | reverse complement strand
ACCGCTGGTGCGGTAAAGAATGCCGAAGCGTATCTGGATGACACCTTCCTCGTTCTAAACGGTGATAATATACTTACAAATATGGATCTACATGATATGCTTGCCTTTCACCGTGATAAGAAAGCTAAAGCGACCATTTCTTTAACCCGGGTAGATGATCCCAGCTCTTTCGGCGTTGTGGAGACCAACGAGAACCAGCTAGTTTCACGTTTTATTGAAAAGCCTCCCCGTGGTGAAGCGACTAGTAACTGGATAAATGCCGGAGGCTACATCCTAGAACTGGAAGTCCTGAAACAAATTCCGCCCGGGCAGCACTATATGTTTGAAAAAGGGCTTTTTCCTCACCTGTTAGAGACAGGTCAGCCTGTTTATGGTTATACTTATAAGGGTTATTGGCTGGATATGGGGACACCACAAAAATATTTTACCTTCAATATGGATTTGCTCCTATCCAAAACAAAAAGTCCCTTGTTTCAGGAATTCAAGAGTAATAGTATATATTTTGTTGGCGATAGTGATGTTAATCCTACCACGAAGATAACGGGACCGGTAATTATTGACCGCGGATGTAAAATAGGGGCTGGTGTATGCATAACAGGCCCGGCGGTTATTGGTAAAGACTGTATAATAGAGGAAGGCGCCAGTTTGGAAAGAGTGATATTATGGGACAAAGTAAAGGTTGGGCGTCATTCTCAACTGAAGACATGTATTATTAGTAGTGATACTGTCATTGAGGATAACAAGAATATTCAAAATATCGTGATTACACTGTCAAACACTTTACCGCTGTTTGCCTGATAAAAGGCATGCGTTGGTACGCAGGCTAATAGAAGGAGTATTTATGGCCGTAGCAAAACAAAAAAGCGAAACCAGAACAAAAAAGTCAGCGCCCAAGGACGTTACTTTTAAGTGCCGCTTGTGCGAGAAACAAAAGCCGATATCTGAAATGAAAATCATTAAAAGATTCAGACCAGTAATAGTCATCTGCCAGGATTGTGAAAAGGGTATACAGTAGACTTGATACTGTATCTTTGAATTATACGAGACTTTATTATGGCTGAAGAGTTAGGTAAAATCGACAAACCCCCTGCAGAGAATTTCAAAAAGGGCAGGAAGCTTATATTCGTGCCTGTTGTTTATCAGGGTGAAGGTTTGCCGGAAGACTATACTCAAAAGTACACCCGGTTCTGGAAACAGGTGGAAGAGCATATCGCAGAGTTATCATCGAAACTTGGTGAAGTTAATGTTATATACCATGAATTGATTGCTCTCTCCGGAGAAGAAGGCGCTACAACTCTAAAAGATTTGAATAGCCAAGGATATAAAATAGTTAAAACCTGTATAGAAAAGAAGGCTCGTCTGGAAGGGTTGGAGGATGCCGATTTATTGACCGAGTTCATGGATTGGAGCCGGTGTCTGATGATAGGTCTGCAAAATCCGAAAGTAATAACGAAAATATATGATTCATATGTGGAAACCGGGAAGAAGAGGAACGAATCAATAGCTGAAAAAATCAATAAAACTTTAAAAGAGGATGAAATCGGGATTATTCTGATGAGGGAGAATCATCAGGTCCAGTTCCCTTCAGATATACAGATATTCTATGTTTCTCCACCCGCTCTCGATGATATAAAACGATGGCTTAGAGACTACGATCAGAAAACCGGCGGTGAAACCGACGAAAAGTAGGCAGTAATGTTATCGGGCGTAGTATCGTTTTATCTCGGGTTTCTTTGCAAGCGGCACCAGACGCTGTCCGTACACTGCACTGCACTGAAGACAGACAATGCGTACTTCTTCAGTGTCACGCTCTAAAAACAGGTCACCGCCGCAGCGCTTGCATCCCTTTATCTTTACAATGTTCGCCATTGGCCTCCCCCCTTTGCTCCTTATTACAATCTCTATTTTTTATATTCGTGTTTATTTGTAGTACTTTATTCATTATCTACAAATGTTACAGATAATTTGATTGTCATTATTTTATTTATTCAGGCTCACGCTGAAATCACAAAATCCGTTACAAGCGTCACAAATACGTCACAATGTTACTCTCAATCAAATAAAATCATCGGTTTTGACAATGTAAACAAAAATAGACTAGAATTTTTGAAAGTAAATAGCGTTGTATATCTGTTTTTCAGGAGGTACGGATGGCGGGCAAGTATGATAAATATGTTTTCAATCCGCCCCATATGCAGATGAGCCTCAAGGCGGATAAGAGCGTTGTCTTCGACGGGCTTTGGGTGGGCAAACAGCTGGTAAATTACGATTTTACAATGGGGCATCAGTTCGTTAGAAAACCGTTTAAAGGGGATAATCCTGCCCACACTCACAATTTCCAGGAATTTTTAGCCTGGTACGGCGGCAATCCTGACAACCCGGATGAATTTGGGGGTGAAGTAGTACTGTATCTAGGTGAAGAAATGGAAAAACACGTATTCACCCGTCCGACGGTTGTCTCTTTACCGCCGGGATTTGTCCATTGTCCTCTGGAAATTACCCGTGTAGACCGGCCGATAATTCAGATAGAAATGATGCTGGCCGCCCCTGACGGTTCTCCTCCTACAAGAGAGCCTTTCTTTGAAAAGGACAAGGGTTTTAATCCCCAGGAGGTAATGGACTTTAAAAATTTATCGCAACCCCAGTAAAGCACGGGATAGTTGCTATAAAAGAAAATATATATTATTTTCAGGAAGGAAATAGAAATTATGCCATCAAACTTACCGGATAACTGGGCACAAATGACCCCGGAACAAAAACGACAATACCGACTCAACAAAACTCTTGATACCTCGGCAATGAAATTCCCCTCCCCTGAAGCGGAAAAAGCATACAAAACACGGACGCAACGCATGGTAGATGTTTATAATGTCCGGGAACCAGACAGGGTCCCCGTTAACCTGCCGGTAGGTAATCTTCCGCTTAGAATGGCCGGTGTAAATTCCCATAGCGCCATGTATGATTACGAAAAAGCCCTGGAGGCAACCCGCAAGTTCAATGAAAAATATTCCCAGGAACTGGAATATACGGCGATGCCCTTTTTTATTACGCCCGGCAAGATTCTGGATTTGCTAGACTATAAGCTCTATGCATGGCCGGGACATGGCCTCTCGGAAACCGGCTCCAGCTGGCAGTACATCGAGGGCGAATACATGACGGTGGACGAGTATGACGACCTCATCCGCGACCCTTCCGATTTCTGGATAAGGACATACCTGCCCCGCGCCTTCGGTATTTTAGAGCCTATGCGCTTGTTCCAACCGTTTACCAATATCACGGAAAACGTGCACGTAATGCAATTTATGCCTCTGGCCATGCCGCAGGTCCAGCAAATGCTTCAAAAGATGCTGGAAGTGGGCAAAGAATACCAGAGAGTTATGCAAACCATGATGGGTGCCGGCGGTGGGATGTCAATGGGAGGCGGCATGGGCGGCGTGACCTTTGCCAAGGCGCCTTTCGATACACTGGGGGATACGCTACGCGGCACGACAGGCATTATGAAAGATATGTTCCGCTGTCCCGACAAGCTCTTAAAAGCTCTGGATGTAGTGGCGGACATCACTATAAATACAATACTTAAATCGCCCAATATCGCCAATATGACAATAGTTACCTATCCGCTTCACAAAGGGGCCGACGGCTGGATGTCACAAAAGGCTTTCGACACCTTTTACTGGCCGTCATTGAAGAAAGTCATGGATGCTCTCATCAACGAAGGGCTGATACAGAGCATGTTCGCCGAAGGCAGCTTCAATACACGCCTGGAATATATCGACCAGTTCCCTAAAGGTTCGGTGGTCTGGTACTTCGACCGCACGGACATGTTTAAAGCCAAGCAGATACTCGGCAAGAAATACTGTCTCCAGGGCAATGTGCCATCTTCCATGATTGTCACCGGCGACCCGAAGGACGTGAAAGAGTACTGCCGTAAGCTTATTGAGGAGGTCGGTAAGGGCGGCGGCTTTATCCTCTCTTCCGGCTCCGTGGCGGACAATCCCAAACTGGAAAATATACAGGCGATGATGGCTGCCGTCAGAGAATACGGATATTATAAGAAATAGTAGTATGTTTACAGTTAACAGATAACAGTAGGAGTAAAGGAATCAGGCCGGTTGTCTGAATAAGATGGCCGGCCTTAAATATTTTTATCCTTGCCCTTATGATGTATTTTCCGCTACAATTCAATAGCCATGGAGAGGTGTCCGAGTGGTTGATGGTGCCGCTCTCGAAAAGCGGTCTTCGCGCAAGCGGAGCGTGGGTTCGAATCCCACCCTCTCCGCCACATATCCCCTACTATAAATCAACTATAAAAATCTGTTACAATAATATATCCGCGGAGAGGTGCTGGAGTGGTCTATCAGGCACGCCTGGAGAGCGTGTGTAGCCGTAAGGTTACCGTGGGTTCGAATCCCACCCTCTCCGCCAGCCTACGCTAAAGATTCGGCTGGCAAGCCACCCCTATTATGTGGTACGTTTATATTCTAAGAAGTTTGGTTGATGATAAATTGTATGTAGGTTCGACCAATAATATCGAACGTCGTTTAACCGAACACAATTCCGGAATGGTTGATTCTACAAAATCCAGAATGCCCCTAAGTCTAGAAACATATTTTAGAGTCAAAGATAAAGCTAAGGCAGTAAATCTTGAACAATATCTTAAAACCGGCTCAGGTAAAGCCTTTTTAAACAAACGAATCCTTTAGCCGACGGAGCTTCAGCGTAGTTGGCCACCCTCTCCGCCATCGTAATCTAAATTATCGGCTGGCAGACGAGTTCTTTTGTCTTAACTTTTTAAGATACATTTATTCCTTAAATTGTTATCAACGCTACCCTGTGTTAGAATTAAAATTACTTTGAATACTGACATAAAATACTGGGTTGGGTTCAATAATATCCCCGGCATAGGCAGGGTAAGAACGGGACAGCTCGAAAGCTATTTCGGGAATTTGGAAAACGCCTGGAAGGCTTCTATCGGCGAGATGAAAAGAGCCGGACTGGACAGTCCTGCCCTCCGCGCCATCGACCAGTGGCGGGGGAAGATAGACCCGGACACCGAGATGGAGAAACTGGCGCGTTACAAGGTCAGCGTAATGACCTGCAAGGATAAAGATTATCCCAAGAGGCTGAAAGAGATATACGACTACCCGCCGGTACTTTATGTAAAGGGCACCCTATTGCCGGAAGACGAATGGTGCCTGGCGGTAGTGGGGACGAGGCGGGCAACAGTTTACGGCAAGCAGGTCACCGAGGAGATAACGGCCGACCTCGCCAGGAGCAAGATAACCATCGTCAGCGGTCTAGCTAAAGGTATTGACACGATAGCTCATCGCAGCGCCCTGGAAGCAGGCGGAAGGAGCCTGGCGGTGTTTGCCAGTGGTCTGGATATAATCTACCCGGCGGAAAACGAAAGACTGGCGCGGGATATCATGGAGAACGGCGCTGTAATAAGCGAATATCCGTTGGGGATGAAGCCGCGCGCCGAGAATTTCCCACGGCGCAACCGGATTTTAAGCGGACTAAGCATGGGCGTGCTGGTGACCGAGGCGGACGAAGACAGCGGCGCGATGATTACCGCCCGGGACGCGCTGGAGCAGGACCGCGAGGTATTCGCTATACCCGGAAGCATATTATCTCCTGCCAGCCGTGGCACCAACCGCATTATCCAGATGGGTGAAGCCAAACTCGTCCGCACCTGCACGGATATCCTCGAAGAGCTGAACCTGACGACGGTAGCAAGGCAGATTGAAATGAGCGAGATACTGCCGGAGACGGAGACAGAAACGATGCTCATCAAGCAGCTAAGTGCGGAGCCGTCGCATATCGACGAGGTATGCCGCAAGAGCGGGCTGCCGGCGGCAACGGTCAGCAGTACTTTAGCGATGATGGAACTAAAGGGGCTGGTGAAACAGGTGGGAACGATGAATTATGTGCTGTCAAGAGAAATGCGGCAGGAATATAGAGTGAGAGTTGATTAAAAGATATGAGTAAAAAACTAGTTATCGTAGAATCGCCGGCGAAGACCAAAACGCTCGGGAAAATCCTGGGCAAAGGTTACAGTATAAAGGCTTCGATGGGCCACGTGAGGGACCTGCCCAAGGGCCAGATGGGCGTGGACATAGAACACGGTTTTGAGCCAAAATACGTAGTGCCTAAAGCTAAGTCAAAGCTGGTCAACGAACTCAAGAAGGCAACCAAGGACGCAACGACAATATACCTGGCGACCGACCCCGACCGCGAGGGTGAAGCGATAGCCTGGCACCTGGCCGAGGTTACCGGGGACAAGAAAAAGTCTTTCCAACGCGTGGTCTTCAGGGAAATAACGGAAGAAGCGGTCAAGGAGGCCTTCCGCAGCCCCCGCGTTATCGATATGCAACTGGTAGACGCCCAGCAGGCGCGGCGTATCCTGGATAGACTGGTGGGCTACAATATAAGTCCCCTGCTGTGGAAAAAAGTCAGGAAACGCCTTTCCGCCGGCAGAGTGCAGTCGGTCGCTGTGAGAATAATCGTCGACCGGGAGCGCGAAATCCAGGCATTTAAACCCGAAGAATACTGGATAATCGAAGTCGAACTAAACAAAAAGAAAGAAAAGCCGTCTTTCAGGGCGACGCTGATAGGACTGGCGGGCGGTAAAAAAATCAACATACACACGGGAAAAGAGTCCGACGCCATCAAGAGCGGGCTGGAAAAAGCCGCATATGACGTGTTGAAGATAGCAACCAAGAAAGCGACACGCCAGCCGGCGCCGCCGTTCACCACAAGCACACTGCAACAGGAAGCCTGGCGTAAGCTGCGGTTTACCGCCAAGCAGACGATGGCGATAGCGCAGCAATTGTATGAAGGCCTGCCCGTCGGCGAAGAAGGTAATGTAGGCCTGATAACCTATATGCGCACGGACTCTACTCACGTCGCGCAGTCGGCTATAGCCGAAGCAATATCATATATCCGCGATACCTACGGCGAAAAGTACCTGCCGCCAAAGCCGCGTGTTTTCACCACCCGCGCCAAGGGGGCACAGGAAGCCCACGAGGCTATCCGCCCTACCAGAGCAAGGCGTGAGCCGACAAAGATAAAAAAGCACTTAAGCACGGTACAGTACCGGCTCTACGACCTGATATGGAAACGTATGGTGGCCAGCCAGATGGCGGCGGCTGTTTTCGACAACACGACGGTAGATATAGAAGCTAAAAATCACCAGGATTATCTATTAAGGACAGCGACATCGGTGAATACTTTTCCTGGCTTCATCACCCTTTACAGTGAGAGCAGGGACGAGGTCGAAGAAGAAAAGAAAATAAAGCTGCCCCAACTGGTGAAAGGCGATAAGCTGGACTTTTTGGGAATATACCCGGAGCAGTGTTTTACGCAACCGCCGCCGCGTTATACAGAAGCGACACTGGTAAAAGCCCTGGAACAGAACGGAATCGGGCGGCCCAGCACCTACGCGCCGACCATTTCCACAATCCAGGAACGGGAGTATATCAACAAGGTAAACGGGGCTTTCCAGCCAACCGAGGTAGGATTCGCCACCAACGACCTGCTGGTACAGCATTTCCCGGATATTATCAATATCCAGTTTACGGCCGGCATGGAAAAGGAACTCGACGACATAGCCAGCAACGAGCGTAAGTGGCCGAGCGTTATCAGGGACTTTTACACGCCGTTCGAGAAAGACCTGAAAAAAGCGGTACTGACGGCGGAGAAGGTAAAGCTGACGGACGAAACTACCGGCGACATGTGCCCCAAATGCGGCAAGCCGCTGCTAATCAAGACGGGGCGCTTCGGGAAGTTTGTGGCCTGCAGCGGCTACCCGGAGTGCAAGTATACGCAGTCGTTCCAGGTAAAGGTGGGGGCCAAGTGCCCGGAGTGCGGCAAAGACCTGATACAGAGGATAAGCAAGAAAAGGCGTACGTTTTACGGGTGTAGCGGCTACCCCGAATGTAGGTTTCTCACCAACTTCAAGCCCCTGCCGCAGTCCTGTCCGCAGTGCCAGAGTCTGCTGACGCTCCACGGCAAGCAGGCATGGTGCGTGAAATGCGGGTATAAGGGGAAGGCGGAGGAGGCGGAGAAAAAAAGCTAATAAACTATGCAGGAAGTATTTAGTCAATATATAGCGTACCTGGAGGCAGAGAGAAACGTATCCGCGTACACGGTGCGCAATTATACCAGGGACCTGTTGGAATTCTTTGCTTTTGTCAGTGAACAAGGCATAGAGACTTTAAAGAATGTCAATAAACAAACGCTGCGCGCCTACCTGGCGCAATTGATGGAACAAAAATACGCTAAGTCCAGCATTGCCAGGAAACTATCCGCAATAAGGTCGTTTTACCGCTACCTGATGCGGGAAGATCTGATATCGGCGAGCCCGGCGGCCACCACCGTTTCCCCAAGGCTCGATAAACGATTGCCCGAATTTTTAACTCAAGACGAAGCCAAGCGACTGGTGGAGTCGCCGGACGTTTCACAGCCGCAGGGACAGCGCGACCGGGCTTTGCTGGAAATGCTTTATGCCTCCGGCATGCGGGTAAGCGAACTTGTGAATATGAATGTAGAGCAGGTGAACCTATCAACCAACGAAATGCGGGTGTGGGGCAAGGGGGCTAAAGAGCGGGTAGTGCTGATAGGCGAACCAGCGGCGGAGGCACTGAATAACTATATCAAAGAAGGGAGGCGGGAGCTGCTGGGAGGGAAAAGGAATAATGCGCTGTTCGTCAACCGGTACGGAAACAGGATTTTAGTCAGGCGGGTGCAGAAAATACTGAATAAATACTCGCGGAGTATAAATAAAAGCGTGCATCCCCATATTTTAAGACATACGTTTGCTACACATTTACTGGACGGGGG
>MGMR01000063.1:4526-7661 GCA_001796495.1 Chloroflexi bacterium RBG_13_51_18 | reverse complement strand
TGCCCGTCTCATCGCCGACTATAGCCTCGGCGCTGCGTCTACCTCCAGGCCTGGTCTCCTGTGCCTGCCAGACGTTGGCCACGATAGTCTGCTCTTCACCCTCAATAAGCTGCGAAATGAGCTTAAGCTTGCTGTAATCCAGGTGGCGGTGGGGGAAGTAATAAAGCAGGTCACGCACCGTTTTCACACCGAGCTTACCGAAGCGGGTGGAGAGCGCGGTGCTGATGCCTTTGACGACGGTTATGGGAGCATCCAGAGCAGCTTGTACGCCCGCCTCTGAAGGTGAGACCTTTTTAACTTTTACAGGCGCTTTTTTCTTCGGAGCCGGCTCTGCCGGTCGTTTGGGGGGAGGGGCAGCCGCATTGTCCTTACCGGCCGTGTCATCCAGGAATTTCAATACATCCTGCACCCACTCCAACCGCTGCTGTTTTGTCATGGCGGCATAGTCGACTTTAAACAGTCTATGAAATCTTGCGAGCAGGCGCGGGCTTTTTACCGACTCCACGGCGCCGGCCGACCAGTTGCGGAGAAATTTATCCAGCCCGCCGAACACGGCTGTATCGGCATAGTCGCGCTGTTTCTCAAGGTCAAGTACTTTACGTAGAGAATCGGCGTTCATAAAAACAATCCCGCCCTATTATAGTCAAAAACGGCAAAGAAAAGCACGGAATAAGTAGTACATCAGGGGGTTAGAGTTTCTATTTGTCGCCCAGCAAAGCCACCAGTAAAAGACCTGGGCCGGTGTGAGTGCCGATGACCGGCGTGGTACGGGAACGATAGATACGCTCTTCAGGGAATATAGCGCCGAGTCGTTTTACCAGCTGATCGGCATCATCAGGGCAGGCGGCGTCTTCCACCGCCAGTTCCTCAATATGAGAATAACCAGCCGCGAACTCATAAAGCATATCGATGGCTTTCGCCCGGGAACGAGCCCGGCCAGCCGGTTCTACCAGGCCGTCTTTTATAGTAATGATGGGGTTCACTTTCAGTATTGAGCCCATTAAAGCCGCCGCCCTGCCGACACGCCCTCCCCGCTTGAGAAACTCCAGTGTATCGAATGCCGCCCTTATTTCTACCCGGGGCAGGTTGCGATGCACAATTTCCAGAATTTCATCAAGGCTCGCCCCTTCTTTAGCGGCCTGCGCCGCCCGGATAACGACAAAACCCTGCGACATGACGGCGCACCCGGTATCAACCACCTCGATGCGGCATTTACTTTCCATCAGGTTAGCGCTCTGTACAGCCGCGTTGTGCAGACCGCTTAATTTAGAACTCACCATGAGAACCAGAATTTCATCCGTTTCCTCGGCGAGCCTGGCGTAGGTCCGGGCGAACATATCCAGCGAAGGCACGGCGGTAGTCGGCATGATTTTACTTTTTGCCAGTCTCTCGTAAAACTGGTCGTTGGTAATATCTATGCCGTCGCGAAAAGTCTCTTCACCGAAACGGACCAGCACGGGAATGATGGAAATCCCCAGCTCCGCAATCACAGCGGGAGGAATATCGGTGACGCTGTCGGTGACAATCCTGACGGTCATTACTTGTTTTCAGCTTCCAGAATCGTTACCGCTAAAGCATTCGGGCCGGAATAAGTGCCGATTACGGGACTGATTATCGAGCGTAAGATACGTTCTTTGGGATATACAGCCCCAAGCCGTTCCACCAGTATATCGGCATCTTCAGGGTTGGTTGTATGTTCTACAGCTAGTCCTTCTATTTTATTCTGATAACTGGTAACAAGACTGGTTAGATAATCGAGCCCCGCCCGCATCGAACGCACCCTTGTTAGCGGCGCCATTTCTCCGTCTCTAACGGTAAGTATCTGCTTGACGGACAACATCGCGCCTAAGAATTCCTTGGCTTTGCCGATGCGCCCGCCTTTAGCCAGATATTTGAGCGTATCAAAATAAGCGATAAGATGCGAACGGCCATGAGCCTTGCGTACCATGTCCGCAACTTTTTCCAAGCTCGCACCGTTTTTCACGGCATTAACGGCCGAAACGACAATCAGGCCCTCCCCCATCGCCACAGACATGGAGTCAACTACTACAATATGGCACTTTTCCTTTAGGTAGTCCCTGGCCTGCATTGCCGATTGGTAAGTGCCGCTAAGCTTGCCGGAGACAACAATCACCAGTATTTCGTCGGTTTCCTGCGCCAACTTAGTATATACCTCGGTAAAATCGTTCGGCGTCGGCTGCGTTGTCGAAGGCAGTTTAGGCTCATTTACCAGCCTGCGGTAGAAATCCTCGCTGGTAATATCAATCCGGTCGCGATACACCTCTTCCCCGAAGCGCACGTATAAAGGCACCAGAGTAATGCCCAGCTCCGCTGCCATATCGCCGGTGATATCAGATAAAGTATCCGTAACGATTTTCACTGTCATTGCGGGTACCGCCTTTCTATTCTATGGATAGAATATAACTATAGTGTGGCTGGTTGCCTTTAATCAATTCAACCTGCAGATTAGTATACTGCTCGGTGATGCTGGCGCTTATCTTTTCGGCTTCTTCAGCCGGAACATCGGCCCCGTAATATATAGTAACCACTTCCGCCTCTTTCATATCCAGCTTGTCAAGGATTTTACTGATAACATCAAGGTCGGTTTCGCCGGCGGCTATAAGCTCATCATCCAGCAGACCGATGGGCTGTCTCCGCTTGATATGCAATCCGTTTATCCTGGTAGCGCGCACGGATTTAGTAACCTCGATGGTCTTTACGGAAGAAAGGGCTTTTTCCATGATTTCAGCATTAGCGTTGAAGTCCGCCTCATAATCGAAAGCCAGCAAAGCCACCACGCCCTGCGGTATTGTCCTGGTAGGCACCACCTTGATTTTCTTTTCCGTTAGCGACTGTACCTGATTGGCGGTCAGGATGATGTTTTTATTGTTGGGCAGGATAATAACGTTCTCGGAAGGCACGGATTGCACCGCCTGAAGGATATCCTTGGTGCTCGGATTCATCGTCTGGCCGCCGGGGACAACGGCCGCGGCTCCCAGGCTGCCGAAAACATCAGTCAGGCCGTCCCCGGAAGCTACGGCGATAACAGCCGTATCCGTGGTAGGCATTCTTTCTTTCTGCATCTCCAAAAAGTCCTGGTGCTGCTCATCCATATTCCTGATACTCACCTGGTGC
>MGMR01000063.1:4254-4476 GCA_001796495.1 Chloroflexi bacterium RBG_13_51_18 | reverse complement strand
GTGAATGTGGATACGGACAGCCGATTCATCACCAACAACAATCAGGGACTCGCCTTTCTTCTCCAATCGCTTCCTGATGACCTCCGCCTCTATTTTATCGCCTTTTATAAGGAACTCGGTGCAGTAGCCGAAGGGCACCTCATCCACACCCGTAGCTTGAGGCAGAGGCACCGTTAAAGGTAAATCGCTGACGATTATCTGCGGCTTGCGCAGTCGCATCAG
>MGMR01000063.1:0-4248 GCA_001796495.1 Chloroflexi bacterium RBG_13_51_18 | reverse complement strand
TTCACCCTTGAGAAAGCGCAACGCTCCTTCAAGGATGGTATAGAGTCCCTGGCCGCCGGCATCAACTACACCGGCATCCTTGAGGACTTTAAGCAGACGGGGAGTCCTGGCTACGGAGTCGCCAGCGGCACTGACCACGGCTTCCATCAGGACAATGATATCTTCCTCGCCCCCATCAACCTGCGCTTGCGCTTCTTTGGCCGTGTCCTTCATTACCGTCAGCATCGTGCCTTCAACCGGATTACTGACGCCTTTATAAGCAACTTCAGCAGATTTATTTAACGCTTCAGCCATCTCGGCGGCGCTGAAAGACTCCCTGCCTTCGAGTCCCTGCGCCAGACCCCGCCATATCTGCGAGAGGATGACGCCGCTGTTGCCGCGTGCTCCCATTAGAGCGCCCTTGGCCATGGCGTGGGCAATGCCGGAGGCGCTGTTATCAGGGGCGCGGTAGGCTTCCTCCATCGTTGACCGCATGGTAAGCATCATATTCGTCCCGGTATCGCCGTCGGGCACCGGAAATACATTGAGGGCATCTATATCCGCGGAACTCTTTTCAAGCCAGGTGGTGGCCGCGGAAAACATGTCCCGCAAGACCTGTCCTGCGATATTATTCATAGTGCTCATATTCTACCATCCCTGCCAGTTTATACGTATTATTGGTATACCTACCAAGGACGCATTGCTTGCTAATCTCGACGCATTATGTTACTATTTATTAGCATATTTTGCAATACCCCATAGGGAAATCAAAGGAGATAAAAGAATTTGAAGTGTGATTTATGCGGCAAGATACCGCAATACGGCCACAACGTCAGCCATTCCAAGCGTCATACCAACCGGGACTGGACGGCTAATATTCATCCTGCCAGAATAATGGTCAATGGCAAGGTTAAACAACTTAACGTATGCACAAGGTGCATACGCACCCAGAACAAAACGGCTAATGTCTAGACCTCCTGTAATTCTTTTTTATCGGTTTTAATTTAGAACCCGACTTTATCAAGTCGGGTTCTATTTTTTATATTTGTATTATGCCAGCTGGCGGCGGTTGCTTATCCAGATGCTGGCAACAAAACCTACCACCAGATAGATTAACATACCCCATACTGCCATGCCGATACTCAACGGCTCAAAATTCCCCATTACGTCCGCCAGGTGTCCCCCCATACCGAATCCGGACATGAATTGCTCCAGACTACCGTAAGGCAGGGCAATGCTATCTCCTCCCGCCGAAATAAGGAACCAGTAGGGATTGCCGGTGAAAGCGAGGATACTTTCTACAATCCCGGAAATTACCCATACGAACAACAGCGTCATCACCGTAGCCCCCATGGAGCCTTTTGAAACGGCGCTGAAGAAAAAGGTAATCGATAACGTTGCTGAAGCATAAAGGACACATAGCCCGAACGAGCCTAGTATTGCGAGAGGCACCTCGCCATAAATCACCAGAAGTGCAATAGCAATGATGATGTAGGTAAAAATAATCAGCGCAGCTACGGCGATAAAGCCCGCCAGGTATTTCCCGGTCCAGAGGACGTAGCGCTTGATAGGATTGGTGAAAAGCAAAAAGCCGGTCTTGCCTTCATACTCCCCAGCAATAGCATCCCCGGCAAAAAAGATAGCGCCTATAGCCGCGAGGCTGGGACCTACGGTCAACATGCCCGCCATGAGCGTGACATCACTTGGATATCCATCCCGGAGAACCGGTATCAGTATTAGCGCTAATGCTTCTACCAGCAGTGCTATTCCCAGTATGATATAAAGGCGACGGCGCCGGAGATGCTTTAAAAATTCGTATTTAATTACTACGCCCAGTTTTTCAAAGTCACTCAATGTTCCCTCCTGTCAGCTGCAGATAAGCCTGCTCCAGCGACTGGTATTTTTGCTCCAATGAAGCAATGCTATCGTAGGCCAGCAATTGCCCGTTATTGATAATAGCCACTTTATCGCATATCAAAGCCACCTCGTTCAACTGGTGTGAAGCAAAGAAAACCGTCTTTCTCTTGCCGGCATCCGAGATTATCTCCCGGAACTCAACCAGCCCCCTGGGGTCGAGCCCCAGTCCGGGCTCATCCAGTATCAATATCGGGGGGTCGTGCAGCAGCGATTGCGCCAGCGCCAGACGCTGCTTCATGCCCCGCGAAAACTTCTCTATTTTTACCTTGCTCCATTTTTCCAGCTTGACGAGGGCAATTACTTCCTTAATCCGTTTGGCCAAAGCTTCACCCTTCATGCCGCGAAGCCTGCCGAAGTAGTTCAGATTATCTTCCGGCGTAAGATAGGAATAGAACTCCGGCGTTTCAATGATAGCACCGATGTGGGATAAAGCTTTTTCCGGCTGCTTTAAAATATCAATGCCATCGACATAGGCCTTGCCGGAACTGGGATTGAGCAGAGCGCACAATATCTTTAGCGTGGTGCTTTTACCGGCGCCGTTGGGCCCGAGCAAGCCTATGTTTTCCCCTTCCGGCACCCTAAGCGTTAGCTTATCCAGCGCCAGGAAATCGTTGTAATACTTGGTCAGGTTTTCGATGATAATAGAATCACCCATATTATAACTCCAATACTTTTATGTTTCTCTTGGCTTTAAACTGCATTACTTTTTTTTAATGATGCGCCGGGCGGCGGCCAGCGCTTTCTTTACCTGCCCGGGAGCCGTGCCGCCGACCACATCCCGGGCCGCCAGCGACGATTCAATGGTGATGGAACGCACGTCATCGTTGAACAGCGGCGAGAATTTCTTGTATTCCTTCATATCGAGACCGGCGAGGGTTTTGCCCTTCCCCGCCGCATAGTTTACCAGTTTGCCCACTATTTCATGCGCTGTGCGGAAGGCTGCGCCCTTTTTAACCAGGTAGTCCGCCAGATCCGTAGCCAGAACATAACCCCGTTCCAGGGCTTTGCGCGTATTTTCCGCGTTGACCTTGATGGTTGCGACCATACCGGCCAATACCGAAAGCGTCGCCAGCAGGGTATCCACCGTATCGAAAAGCCCCTCCTTGTCCTCCTGCATATCGCGGTTATAGGCGAGAGGCAGTCCTTTCATCGTCGTCAGCAGGGCTATCAGGTTGCCGTAAACCCTGCCCGTCTTGCCGCGGGCGAGTTCCGCCACATCCGGGTTCTTTTTCTGGGGCATGATGCTGCTCCCCGTGGCATAGGCATCGTCGAGTTCTATAAAGCCGAATTCCGCCGACGACCATAACACTATTTCCTCTGCCAGCCGCGAAAGGTGCATCATGCAAATAGCGGCGGCGGCCTGATACTCCAGTATATAATCGCGGTCGGCAACGGCATCGAGGCTGTTCTGGCTTACCTTGCTGAAACCCAGCTCTTTAGCCAGGAATTCTCTATCAATCTTAAAAGCGACGCCCGCCAGTGCACCACTGCCCAGCGGCATGACATCAGCTCTTTTCAAACAGTCGCTAAAACGCTCATAGTCCCGCTGCAGCATCTCGAAATAGGCCAGAAGATGGTGCGCCAGTAATACCGGCTGGGCCACCTGCAAATGTGTATAGCCGGGCATGACAACGCTTTTGTTAGCTTCCGCAACATCGAGTAAGGCTGCCTCAAGACCGCGTATGCCTGATAAAGAATCGGCAATGGCTTCTTTGAGGAAGAGCCGCATGTCCAGCGCCACCTGGTCGTTGCGGGAACGGGCGGTGTGGAGCTTTCGCCCCACCTCCCCTACCTTTTCAATCAGGCGCGCTTCAATAGCCATGTGGATATCTTCCTGCTCCGGCGCAAACTTGAATTTGCCCTTTTCTATCTCGGCGCGAATAGCTTCCAGTCCGCCGACGATAACTTCAGCTTCATCCTCGGAAATAATATCCTGCTTGGCGAGCATCTTAACATGGGCGATGCTGCCGGTGATATCCTGCTTGTATAACCGACGGTCGAAAGACAGCGAGGCGGTATATAACGCCGCCAGCTTATCCGCCGGTTTGCTGAAACGCCCTCTAATGTTGCTCATTAACTATTTTCCCCCGGTATCATCGGGCCCCACGATGCTTAAAGGCCCTTCCTTGTCCCCCAGCAGCTGTATTTGCGCCTGTGTTTTAACCGGCAAGCCCCAGAGGTGAATAAAACCTTCCGCGGCTTTCTGGTCGAATTTATCCCCTTTATCATAGGTTGCCAGACTTAAATTGTAAAGTGACCACGGAGATTTGCGCCCGACCACCGTGGACTGCCCCTTGAAAAGCTTTAGCCTAACCGTGCCGGTGGCATAGCGCTGCGAGCTTAAGATATACG
>MGMR01000062.1 GCA_001796495.1 Chloroflexi bacterium RBG_13_51_18 | reverse complement strand
GGATTTTTCTCGATAGCTTTCATCGTTTTTACCACCGGCATGGGGCATTCATATCCCCTTAAATCCATTTCAACCATATTTTATCCTCCCGATTTATTAAGAAACAAGCCCATTAAAATAAATCTAGTCTTTCTCTCTCATAAAGAATCCTATAACCAAGCAGAAAACCAAGCCGATGATAACCGAGACCGGGCCCCATGTCCCCGTGCCCGAGCTACCCGAAGCTAACGAGAAGTTATGGGCGACGGCGGCTCCGGCAAAAAGCCCGATAACGGTCACCGAAGCATCGGTATCACCTTCTCCTGTAAGAACCAGCTGGCGTAAAGGGCAGCCGCCGACCAGAGTAACCGCGAGTCCAACCAAAGCCATGCCGAGGAAATTCCAGAGGTGGTCGTTGTGAGCGAGAGGCTGGTTTTCAAAGCCCCAGTGATAAATGCCCGACGCACCAAAGTTACCGGCGATGTAATTGGTTATCAAAGCCGCGACGAAGAAAGCCGCCAGGCCGCTAAAGAGATAGGTGTCACGGGTGAGAAAAAGGTCGCGCCAGCCACCGACGAAGCATAATCTCGTTCTCTGAACGAGAAAACCTATGACCAGCCCGACTACCAGCGATATGGCGAGGGGGGCGAAAACGGCGCCGGGACCTTGCTCGCTGCTTTTAATGAAACCGGGCTGGAATACGGCAAATAAGAGCAAGCCTACCATAAACACAGGCATAAGCCAGCCGGCGAGAGCGGGAAGCCTGGCGGAACGTCCCAGACTAAAGCCCCGCCGCAGGAAGAAAATGCCTACGAGTACTCCGGCAATCAGTCCGCCCAGAGCCGGCAATCCGTTGAGGTCGCCGCCGGCGAGGCGGAGCAGCATACGTATGGGACAACCCATGAAGACCAAGGCGCCGACCATGACGAAGGCACCGAGTATAAAACGAACGATAGGCGATGAGCCGCCCCTGGAGCGGAACTCGCGGAAGGATAAAGCCGTAATAAAAGCGCCGAGAACAAAACCGATGATTTCCGGCCTGATGTATTGAACCGCTGTAGCGCCATGCAAACCGATAGCACCGGCGATATCACGAATAAAGCAGGCGGCGCAGATACCCATATTGGGCGGGTTGCCCCAATTAAACATTAAAGCGGCTAAAACCCCGAACAAAAGACCGGCACCGATGATGAAAATACGCTTTTTCAAAATAATATTCTTTCTTGATGATTTATTATTGATAGGATAAAATAATCACGGGAGATTATAACATAAGTATTTTCTTAATGCAAGATAAGTTTTATTTATGGGGAATAGGGGAAATAAGTATCAAGACACAAGATACAAATACCAAACAAAACTCAAATATCAAAAATCAAAGGTCAAAAACACAGCTAAAAAGTTAAAGATGGGGGGACCCTTCGACAAGCTCAGGGTGAGTGGAGATAGAGATTGCCACGCCTCCCGACTGCGGTCGGGAGGGTCTCGTAATGACCTGCCTGGGCTAAAGCTTCGGCGGGCAAGCAAAGGAAAGGAAATATGAAAATCAGGCAATGAATATAGAACATCTTAAGACCTTTCAGGAGATAGTAAGGCTGGGGAGCTTTTCCGAAGTAGCCAAGGAGCTGGGCATCAGCCAGCCGGCGGTGTCATTTCAAATACAGAAGCTGGAGCAGGAACTGGGCATACGGCTGATAGACCGCAGTCAGAAAGTCATTATGCTGACTAAAGCCGGCAAGCGACTGCTCAACTTTGCGGAGAGCGTGGAGGGGGAGCGCGAAAAGCTGCGGCAAGACCTCGAACAGATGCGGGAGGATATTTCCGGCGACCTGCTGATAGGGGCGAGCACGATACCGGGCGAGTACCTGCTGCCAACGCTGCTGGCAAAGTTCAAACAGCGAAACCCGGCTGTGAAAATACAGCTGGACGTGTCCGATTCCCTGACGGTTATAAGCAGGATACGCGACAATACCTATGAGGTCGGATTCTGCGGCATTACGCCGGAGGGAAAGGACCTGGCGTCCTTCAAGATTGCCGAAGACGAAATAGTGCCGATAGTGTTTCCCGGGCATCCATTTGCCAACAGGGACGAGATATCACCGCAAGAGATGGAGGGAGAGCCGCTGATTTTTCGAGAGGCGACATCAGGCACACAGCAGAGCCTTACAAGCCTGCTGGGGAGGGACGGTACCGATATAAAGAAATGGAAACCGCAGCTCGTACTAGGCAGCACGCAGTCGGTTATAAGCGCGGTGGCGGCGGGGGCGGGCATCGGCTTCGTATCGAACCTAGCGATAAAAGGCAGTCCGGTCAAACAGGTAAGAGTGAGAGGACTGCGACTCACCCGCGATTTTTACTGCATCTACCGGCAGGAAAGGGTAGTTTCCCGTCTGCTGGAAGTATTCATCGATTTTATGAAGACAGAGACCTTGCAGCGTGGATAATAATATCGAAAGCTTAAAGGCCGAAATCAACGGATACCGAGCGCATTATCTTAAAGCGGGCAGCGGGCCGCCGGTGGTGCTGGTGCACGGTGGCGCCAGCGATTCAAGAGACTGGACGGGCACCATGACCTCCCTTTCCCATCGCTTCAGCTTTTACGCCCCCGACCTGATAGGATACGGGCAGAGTGAAAAGAGAGAGAAAGGCTACTATCTCGACGAGTTTGCCGACTTCCTGGCGGGCTTCATCGAAAAGCTAAAACTGGACAGGCCGACGCTGGTGGGGCATTCGCTGGGGGGCAGGTTTTGCCTCGACGTGGCGATAAAACACAAGGAAAAGGTCGGCAAGCTGGTGCTGGTCGACACGACGGGACTGGGGAACATGAGCCCGTTCGGCAATGCGCTGCAAATGTTTTTCTGGGGCTTGAGGAAAGCATTGAGGCAGCCGCAGCCGTATCCCAACTTTTTATTGAAGGAGGGGGAGAAATTCCACCGCTCCTATGATGAAGACCTGCGCCGCCTGACGATACCGACGCTGCTGGTGTGGAAAAAGCTCGACCCGTACATGCCCTTGTCGACAGCCAGACGGGCGGTGAAAATGATACCGGGAGCAAAGCTGGCGGTACTGGAAGGCTACGGGCACGCGCCGCACCAGAAGGACAGCGAGGCGTTTAATAAAATACTGGTAAATTTCCTGGACAACGAATAAAGCTTCTACCTACCGAAACGATATTCCCACACAATAATACCTTTTTAATACCCATAATCTTGACTAATGCAGATGCTCCGACTATAATTGTTTTGAGCATATGCTCATTATTGTGGAGGGAAAATGCCCAGACCGCGTAAATGCCGCCGCGTTGAATACCTACCCGGCGTAACATATTTCAAGCCGGCCGGAATACCGCTGAGAGACCTCGAGGAAGTGCGCATGTCAATAGAAGAAGCGGAAGCGATAAGGCTTAAAGACCTGGAAGGCCTGGAGCAGGAGGAAGGGGCGGAAAAGATGAACATTTCCCGGCCTACTTTCCAGCGGGTACTGACATCAGCACGGCAAAAAATAGCCGATGTCCTGCTCAACGGGAAGGCTATCAGGATTGGAGGCGGCAGCTTCGAGATGACGTGGAGTCGATTCCGCTGCCAGCGGGGGCATGAATGGGAACTGGAAACGCCGGTCAGAACGATACCGAAGCAATGCCCGGTCTGCCGCGAACACGATGTCCAGTCCCTCCAGCCGGTGAGAATGGGGCGGCGGCACGGCAGAGGCATGTCAAATATGACGCAAAGAACTGCCGACTAAGGGAAAGGACGGTTAGCATTATGGAACGACGATTTTTATGCAAGCAGTGCTGGAATGTATTCGACGTAGCTTCATCTGACAGCGCTACTACGGACGAAAAGGTGCATTGCCCGGCGTGCGGCAGCGCCGATGTTATGGAAGCTCCTCCGTGGGCGCCACTCGATTCCGGCAAGAATATTTTTAAAAGCAATGAATGGGAGTATGAATGTCAGCAGTGCAAGCACCATTTTAAAATGCCGATTCCTAAAAGTCCTTCAGAAGATAAAAGCCGGAAATGCCCTGCCTGCAACAGCGGGCATTTACACCTTTTAACGGGGAAGGAAGCTTTGCCGCTATATTGCAGCTGATAGGAATATTTTTGAGGCCGTGAGCCTCATAAATGAACTGGAGAAAAACTTTTCAAACAAGGAGTAAAATATGAAAATTGCAATAGCATCCGAGAACGGAACCAATGTCAGCCAGCATTTCGGGAGAGCGCCGCTTTACGTGGTGATAACCGCAGAGAACGGAAAGGTTGCAGGGAAAGAAACCAGAGAAAAGGCGGGGCACAACACCTTTGCCGGCGGACAGGGACACGGAGCAGCGCCCGGAGAACGCCGCGGCTATAATCCGGGGTCGCCGTCAAAGCATGCCGCGATGGCCCAAAACATCGGGGACTGCAAGGTGGTCATTGCCGGGGGCATGGGGTGGGGGGCATACGATAACCTGAAGAGCCGGGGAATAGAGACGGTAGTCACCGATATCGACGATATTGAGAAAGCGGTCAACCTGTATCTCGAGGGAAAGCTGCCCAACCTGACGGATAGACTACACTAGAAGGTGTGAGTGTTTTATTGAACCTTATCACTCCAGTATGTATAATACCTTTGCACGACAGCTTTCCAAAACCTTATTAAAACAACGAGGATAAAGAGGGCGACCTTTATTTTTTGAGCGGAGGTAAAATACATGCCATCAATCAGCGACTATAATCGCTACGGAGAGGAGCTTGAAAGAGCGCTCCTATTAAAGACAGCCCCAATAGCCGTAAAAATGCTGGAGAAGGAAGCGGATATCCCGGAGGGGGCCATCCGGCCGAAAAGGGACCGGGGCTATCACCTGGCACAGTGCCAGGCTTTTGCCATGACGCGGCGGCAGAGAATTACGATAGCCATGCTGAAAGAAGACCACTGGTGCTGGGCCCCGCTAATGGCCTACGGGATGGTCGAAGACCCGCACGACGCTTTTGTAGACGCGCACACATCTTTTCCCCGTTTTGAGTACGGGAAGTATATCGGCATAGTGACCGGGCCGTTGAGTTCTGCCAAATTCGAGCCGGATTTAGTACTGATATATTCCAATACCGCGCAATTAAGGGATTTAATAAGCATACCGAAGTTCCAGGAAAAGACGCTGGTGAAGTCGGAATTCGACCCTATAGATTCCTGCGTTTATTCCGTGGTGCCGGTGCTAACGGGCGGCCAGTACCGGATAACGCTGCCCGACCCCGGCGAATATTCCCGCGCCATGGCCGGTGATGACGAGATAATTTTTTCCGTGCCCAAGGACAAGTTAGAGAAGCTGGCGGAAGGGGTCAAGCGCAGCGCAGAGATGAAGCGGAACGCGGATGACTGGTCTCATTTATTGCTGCGGCCCGATTTCCCCCGCCCCGATTTTTACAAGGAACTGTTTAAAAAGTGGGGACTGGATGTGGAAGGCTAAATACGGCGATAAAGTGAATAAAGGGGGATAATAAAATGGCCAAACGAATC
>MGMR01000061.1:12146-12318 GCA_001796495.1 Chloroflexi bacterium RBG_13_51_18 | reverse complement strand
TTTTTTATGTCACTCTTTATATTCAGCCAGTATGCTAAATAGAGGATAACATCATGTTTTTAAGAAATTTCAACAAGGGAAATGGCGGATATACAATGGAGGAGAAACCAAAAATAACAAAGCTCTATATGTTGGCAGAGAACGAGCTATACGTTAACCTGTGCATAGCTGT
>MGMR01000061.1:11700-12115 GCA_001796495.1 Chloroflexi bacterium RBG_13_51_18 | reverse complement strand
GGGGCTTTACACGGCCGCCATATCGATACTCTAAAGCAGGCAGTAGCGCGTCTTTCTCCGGACGTCGTGTTAATAAGCATAAAAGACCTTAAAGAAGATACCATCAAAGAACTGGAGCAGATCCGCACGGACTATCCTAAACTCGGGTTAATCATTTTACTAGAAGTGTGTAGTGCTCAAGATATCGAGAAGTTGCGCCAACTGGCCTTATTAAAAAGCACGAGTGGCACAGCAATCTTCCTGAAGCGAAGGCTAGATAGAATAGACTGGCTATGTATGGTTGTACCAGCCGTAAATCAAGGCCAGCTAATCTTTGATGCATCACTTACGGCCTATATGTTTGCTGGGAAACCGGGGTATACATTCTTGAAACATTTCTCTCTCAGGGAGTTGGAAATTCTGGACTTAATGGCAA
>MGMR01000061.1:11371-11674 GCA_001796495.1 Chloroflexi bacterium RBG_13_51_18 | reverse complement strand
GCAGCCCTTTACATCGATGTTAAGACAGTAGAGCATCACCTAAACAATATGTATAATAAGCTTAAATTAGAATATGAAATTGCTGACAAGCATCTAAGGGTCAGCTTAGCGAAGCTATACCTGGAAGCGATTGGGGATTTAGATGGCAAGGAAAACTTGATTGTTCATAGTCTAGTTAATCGGAAATAATGCGTTTAATTAATGGATTATCGGGTTCTTATTGTTGTTTAGTCATATTCAAATTTTTCTCTATTCCCCTTGTTTCCTATGATATACACCATCGTTGAGGTTATATCAATGGGT
>MGMR01000061.1:0-11268 GCA_001796495.1 Chloroflexi bacterium RBG_13_51_18 | reverse complement strand
AAATGGGAGTTGCCGAGATGACCATAAAAATCGTTACTGATAGCACCGCCGACCTGCCGCACCAACTGGCTAAGGACCTGGGAATTACCGTAGTGCCGGTCTACCTGCGTTTCGGGGATGAGGTCTTTCGCGACCGGGTGGACATCAGCGAGGATGAGTTTTACCGGAGGTTAATTAACGATCCCGTCCATCCCAGCACCACGCAGCCGTCTCCGCAGGATTTCACCGATGTCTACAAGGAGCTGGCTAAAGAGGCTGACGGGATTGTTTCCATTCATGTATCCGATAAGCTAAGCGGTACCTGTAACTCGGCGTTACGCGGTAAGGAAGCAGTAGGAAAAGAATGCCCCATTGAGGTAATCGACTCGCAGGAAGTTACGATGGGCCTGGGGCTGCTGGTGATAGCCGCCAATACGATGGCGCAGTCCGGAAAGAGCCTGCAGCAGGTGGTAAAAGGGGTGAAGCAAATGACTCCCAGTATTCATGTGCTGGGACTCCTCGATACACTCAAATACCTGGCTTTGGGCGGGCGTATCGGTAAGCTGCAGGCGTTATTAGGCTCGATATTGAATGTGAAGCCGATGCTGACGGTAAAAGATGGGGTGCTGTCACCAACCGGCCGGGCGCGCAGCCGCGCCAAGGGAATAGACATCCTTTTCGACTATGTGAAAAATACGGCAGATATCCAGGATTTAGCGGTTGTACACAATACTACACCTGAAGAAGCACAAGCACTGGTGGGGCGGCTGGGCACTGTATTCCCTGAAGAGAGGATAAGGTTAGCCAGGCTGGGACCGGCGCTGGGAGTCCACACGGGGCCGGGCTTATTATTAGTAGCACTAAGGGGGAGGCGATAAAGGGAAGGGGGAATTGACAAAAATGCTGGGAAAGCATATCATAAGCAAAATTCAAAGGTAAGGGGAGGGGTTAATGAAAGAACGCATTCACGAGCAAATCAGCAACGAGCTAAAGCAGGCCATGCGCATGGACACCATTACCGTCATCATCGCCATCGTGGTCACTTTGATACTCTTTACCGCGGCTTCGGTAACCGCTGCCAGCAGCACGGGGTCGATTGTGGGGGGATTAAGCGGCTTCCGGGCAACCAGCGTCAACGCCGTGCCGACGATTATCATGTGGGTTTTTATTATAGCGACGGTAGCGATTAACTGGTTCGCCGTGCGCACGCTCCTGAAAAATAAAAAGCAAAGGGGCCAGCTCAATGAAGGGCTGATGAAGCTCTATAAAGACGAAAGCATGGACCAGTATTATGACGGGTCGATTTTCAAAGGCTATGAGACGCGCTACAACCTGTTCGCGGTAATGGTGGGGGCGGTTGGGGCGGTAAGCATTATCACGCCGCTGGTGATTTTTATAGACAAACTTATCACGCTTTAGAGATTAAAATAAGGGAAAAAGGGGGCTTAAGCCTCCCCTTTTGTATGGCCGCCGGTTCTTATTCTTGAGGCGCTCCCCCGGACATATAATCGGTAAGATATCGGACCGTTTCCGTGGACTCTTCAAGCTTAACGCCGAGCAGGTCCCGCATGGAAATCATACCGATTACCTTCTTGTTTTCGACAATCGGGAGATGTCGGATTTTCTCCTTCTTCATCACACTGATAGCATAATCAAGGTTGTCTTCCGGATTACCGATTACTACTTTCGTCGACATGAAATCCTGCACCTTGACCTTGCCGCAGTCGACCCTGCCGGCAAAGCACTTTCTTACGATATCTCTTTCTGTAATAATCCCCGCCAATTCGCCCTTATCATTACAGACGGGTAAAGACCCCTTATCGTGCTCGACGAGCTTCTGGATAGCCGTCAGCACAGTTTCTTTCGGTTTCACCGTAACCACCAACCGGTATTGAAAATCTTTCTGTTTAAGTAAATCCCCCAGCTTCATAGGCACCTCCTATGTAGATTAAAAAAATTTCTCCTTAAAAACCTGAATGGCATAAATGATAGCTGAATATGATGATTCTGTCAAGATAATCAATGACAATAAATAGCGGGTGGTCGAATTGCTGAAATTCCCTCTACACGCCTTCTCCCTTGTGTTTCTTTTCCGCTTCATCCCGGCGCTTTTTCTCCAGGTCCTCCAGCTGTTTCTTAAGCTTTTCCTCGCCGATTGGCCGGAACTTACGCGTGACCCAGCTGCCGAAAAAGAAATTCGAGCGCATCTTTCCTAATTCTTCCCAGGCATCATAATTCTCGGCGAATCGTTGTTCCTCGGTGGTGGATTCATCCATTTCCGCTTTTTGTTTATCATCGATATGAATGCCGTGGCGGGCGCGGGCGGCGTCTAGAGCGGCCTCGTCAACACTTTCACTGGTAAAGAGCTTTTTGATAAACGAGAAAAAACCCATGCGGGACCTCTTTCCTTTTGACCTTACGCTTTATGGTATACATCATGGGGGTAAGGGTGTCAAGTAGGGGATTAATAAAGTGCCAAAAGTAGCTAAAAATGACTCTAATACGGGCTAAAAGACACCGGAGCCTGACGATTTTCCGCCCCGCCATTGACAGACAAAAGGTTATAGTGCATAATAGCTACGTAAAAACTATAACACTAGAAAGTCAAGGAGTACATGTTAAAAATCAGACTAAGGCGCATGGGGGCCAGGGGACAGCCCAGCTACAGGATGGTTATTGTAGACAGCCGGAAGCCCCGGGACGGGGCATCCGTTGAGATTATCGGGCATTATAACCCGAGGACCGAGCCGCCGACGATAGTAATTAAAGAGGAGAGAGCCCTGTACTGGCTTAAGCAGGGAGCCCAGCCGACAGACACCACTGCCAGACTGCTAGGTAAGGCAGGTATCATGGACAAATTCAAACCAGTCAAGGAGAAGTCATGAAAGACCTAGTTGTGTACATCGCCAAGAGCATCGTCAACGAGCCGGATGCAGTGAATGTCGAAGAGGAAACCACCGATGAGGGTATCACGCTAAAGCTAAGCGTGGCCGATGATGACAAGGGAAGAATCATCGGGAAGCAGGGGCAGATAGCACAGGCGATGCGCACCCTGCTAAGAGTGAAAGCCGCCAAAGCCCAGACCAGAGTAAGACTGGAAATAATATAATATAGACCCCTGAAACCGGCAAATGTGGGGAGACGGGGAGGCAGGAAAGTCCTGACCTGAATAAAGTCTGCACTTCCGGAAAGGAAGGAGCAGAGAAACAAACAACAACTAAAAAGCCCCGATAAACATCGGGGCTTTAGGTTTTTCCGTCGGATAGTAAAATATGAACGTCACACTGGTAGAAAAATACAATCCGGAATGGCCAAAGTGGTTTCAAGAGATAAAGGCGTTCCTGGGGGAAAAGATTGCTAAGGCGTGTATCCACATCGAGCACGTGGGCAGCACATCCATCCTCGGCATGATAGCGAAGCCGATAATAGACATCATTATCGTCATCGAGCCGGAGCGCTGGGAAGAAATTAAGTCACTCCTTGAGGAACGCGGCTACTATCACGAGGGAGACAAGGGTATCAAGGAAAGAGAGGCTTTCGACCTGTCCGACGAAACCGTTAAGCAGTCCCTCCCCGCCCACCACCTTTACGTTTGCCTCAGGCACAGCCAGGCGTTAAAAGAACAAACCGCTTTCCGTGAGTATCTTAAAAAGAACCAGGCTGACGCCAAACGGTTGAGCGCACTGAAATGGTCGTTAGCGGAGAAATTCAATAACGATAGACAACTTTATATTGACGGTAAAGACGCCATGGTCAAGGAAATAACAGAGAAAGCACTCAAACAAACAAACAGTTAAAGTTTGCGGCGTCGCTTTATCTTGTCCGCTACGGAGAGTCGCACCAGAGCGCGGCGCAGGGCTGCTTCCGCCCTGGTAGCATCCAGGCCTGTAGCCTGTTTATCTTTCAGGCGCTCTTCGGCGCGCTTGCGGGCGGCCTCGGCGCGGGCGGCATCGATTTCCTCGGCGCGCTCCGCCTGGTCGGCCAGCACGATAACGTGGTCCGGGCGTACTTCCAGGAAGCCGCCGGAAATAGCCATGATTTCTTCCTGCTCGCCTTTACGCACCACCAGCTCGCCGGCCTGGAGGATAGTCATCAAAGGGGCGTGGTGGGGCAGTATGCCCAGCTGCCCTTCAACACCGGGTGCGATAACGGCATTTACTTCCTCTGAATAGACGATACGCTCGGCGGTAACGATATCAATCGTAAAGCTAGGCATTAGACTCCGCTCCTAAAGCTTTGGCGGCTTCGGCAACCTCTTCAATGCCGCCGACCATATAGAATGCCTGCTCCGGCAGGTTATCATACTTGCCTTCAAGGATTTCTTTAAAACCGCGGACAGTATCCTCAACCTTAACGTACTTGCCGGGGCGGCCGGTAAAGACCTCGCTGACGAACATGGGCTGGGAAAGGAAGCGCTGGATGCGGCGCGCGCGGGCGACCGACTGCTTGTCTTCCTCGCTCAATTCCTCGATGCCGAGGATGGCGATGATATCCTGCAGGTCCTTATAGCGCTGCAGCACACGCTGCACCTCACGGGCAACGCGGTAATGCTCCTCGCCGACGATATTGGGGTCGAGGATGCGGGAGGTGGAGGTAAGCGGATCGACGGCGGGGTAGAGACCCTGCTCGGCGATGCCCCTGTCCAGAGCGACGACGGCATCCAGATGGCCAAAGGTGGTGGCCACGCCGGGGTCGGTATAATCGTCCGCGGGGACGTAAATAGCCTGGAACGAGGTAATAGAACCCTTCTTGGTGGAGGTAATACGTTCCTGGAGCTCGCCCATTTCCGTGGCTAGCGTAGGCTGGTAGCCTACCGCCGAAGGCATGCGACCCAGCAAAGCCGAGACTTCCATACCGGCCAGGGTATAGCGGTAGATATTATCAATAAAGAGCAGGACGTCCTGCCCGCCGACATCGCGGAAATATTCAGCCATGGTAAGGCCGGTGAGACCCACACGCAAACGCACGCCGGGCGGCTCGTTCATCTGGCCGAAGACCATCACCGTCTTATCGATGACGCCGGACTCCTTCATCTCGCGCCAGAGGTCGTTACCCTCACGGGAACGCTCGCCGATGCCGGTAAACACAGAGAATCCGCCGTGAACGGTGGCGATGTTGCGGATAAGCTCCTGGATGATAATTGTCTTGCCCACGCCGGCGCCGCCGTAAGCCCCGATTTTACCGCCCCGGGTGAACGGAACAATAAGGTCGACAACCTTTAGGCCTGTTTCCAGTACCTGGGTGCTGGTCTCCTGCTCCTCAAAAGAAGGGGGCAAGCGGTGGATGGGCCAGTGGTCATCGGCTTTGACTTCGCCGAGGTTATCCAGAGGCGTGCCCATGACATCGAACAGCCGTCCCAGAGTAGCTTTGCCTACCGGCACTTTCAGAGCCGAGCCGGTGTCTACAGCTTCAGCGCCGCGCGCCAGGCCATCGGTGGGAGAAAGAGACAGGCACCTGACCCAGTTATTGCCGAGATGGTCCTGGACTTCCAGCACGATTTTTTCTTTGCCGGACTGAATCTCGACGGCGTTAAACAACGCGGGAAGTTCATCCGGGGGGAACTCAATATCCACCACCGTACCTATTACCTGAGCAACTTTTCCTTTAGCCATAGCAACCTCACAGACTATTTTATTCTAACGCCACCACACCACCGATGATATCCAGGAGGTCCCGGGTAATAGCCTCCTGCCTTGCCTTGTTATACAGCAGAGTCAGGTCGCCGATAAGCTCGTTGGCGCTATCGGTAGCGTTACGCATCGCCACCATGCGCGCCGACTGCTCGCTGGCAATCGACTCCAGAATAGCGTGGTATATTTCCATTTCTACGAAGCGGGGCAATAAGCCGCCCAGCACCGCCTCCGCACCCGGCTCGTATATATAGTCGACATTCTGGCCGCCGGGAATCTGCGCCGGCTCAACGGGCAACAGCTGCTTCATGACCGGCTTCTGCACCAGGGTGGAGACGAACCCGGCATAAGAAACATAAACAACGTCAATAATGCCTTTTGTATATTCTTCAATGATAATATTGGAGATGGGGAGTGTATCTATAAAGGAGGGCTGGTCGCTCAAGCCGGTAAATTCCGCCGCTAAATCACAGGCAAAGCGCGCGGCAGCATCCCGCCCTTTGCGGCCGACGGCAATAACTTTCACGTTGATATCCTGCTGCAGGATAAAGCCGGCCAGCTGGCGGTTAAGGTTGGCGTTCAGGCCGCCGCACAGGCCGCGGTCCGGGGTGATGTGCACCACGGCAGCCCTGTTGATAGGTCGGCGCTGTAAAAGCGGGTGCTGCAAGCCAATATCCGGCAGAGCGGCGAGGTCGGCGATTACCTGTTCGATTTTCTCCGCATAAGGCCTTCCCGCCAGCCCCCGCTCCTGCGCCTTTTTCATCTTGGAGGCGGCAATCATCTCCATGGCGCGCGTAATCTTGGCGATGTTCTGGACGCCTTTAATGCGTCGGCGGACTTTTCTAATATCCGGCATGGGCTACTTCTTCCCCTTCTTTATAGCGTCTAAAGCCTCTCTCGCGGCTGGATAATGCTTAATAACTGCCTCCAGTTTGGCACACGGGTAAGTTGCACAATACCCGCAGCTTTTCAAGCCTTTTTCTACAGCGCACGTGCGTATTTCACACGCGGCGCAATGACCCATTCGAACACCCTTGGAATTGCAGCCGGTGCAGTTGACATCAGAGGCTTTCATAACGGGGATATTGTACTGCTTGGCCCACTTTTCCGCCTGCGCCTGCCGCAGTTTATCATCGTTTTTAATGGTGGCAATATATGCACCGCAATCAGAACAGATAAGCCCGCAATAAACTATATGTTTTACCATTTTTGACCTCACCCTCTGTCATTGTAACGTTCAGGTTGTGTCCAATGAGATTGCTTCGCCTTCCGCTTCTGGAATGGCTCGCAATGACAATTATTTGCCAAACCCCTGTTTAAACTCCTGAATAGCTTTTTTCAAATTCGCTTCGGCGTCAGCGCTTAAGTCCCTGGTACCGGCAATAGATACGCCGATATCACGATAACTGGCTTCCATGAAACGATAGAATTCCGACTCGAAAGCCGCCAGTTTTTCCACCGGGATATCGTCCAGAAAACCGTTGATGACGGCATAAAGCATCATTACCTGGTTTTCCAGAGGCACGGGGACGAACTGTCCCTGTTTCAAGACCTCCTGGATGCGCTGGCCGCGCTCCAGCTGGGAGCGGGTGGCTTTATCAAGCTCGGCGGTGCCGAACTGGGCGAAAGCCGCTACCTCGCGGTACTGTCCCATATCCAGCTTGAGTCGCCCGGCGACCTTTTTCATGGCCGGGGTCTGGGCTTTACTGCCGACGCGGGATACAGAGATACCGACGTTTAAAGCAGGTTTAATACCGGCGTTAAATAAATCGGTCTCAAGGTAAAGCTGGCCGTCCGTAATGGAAATAACGTTGGTTGGGATATAGGCGGAGACATCACCGGCCTGGGTTTCGATAATAGGCAGGGCGGTCAATGAGCCGCCGCCGTATTCTTTATCATATTTGGCGGCCCTTTCCAGCAGGCGGCTGTGCAGGTAAAAGACATCGCCGGGGTAAGCCTCACGGCCCGGCGGGCGGCGCAGCAGCAAAGAAAGCTGGCGGTAAGCCCAGGCGTGCTTGGAAAGGTCATCGTAAATAATGAGAACATCTTTGCCTTGCTCCATGAACTCCTCACCCATGGAGCAGCCGGCGTAAGGCGCCAGATACTGTAAAGCCACGGATTCCGCAGCGCTGGCGGCAACGACGATAGTATGTTCCATAGCGCCATGATTGTTAAGAGTAGCCACGACGCGCGCTACCTGCGACACCTTCTGGCCGATAGCGACATAGATACAAATAAGGTCGCCGCCCTTTTGATTTATAATAGCGTCCAGGGCGATAGCGGTCTTGCCGGTAGAGCGGTCGCCTATAATAAGCTCGCGCTGTCCCCTGCCGATGGGGAACATGCTGTCTACCGCCTTGATGCCGGTCTGCACCGGGGTGTCGACCGGGGCGCGCAGGACGACGTTGGGGGCAACGCGCTCGATGGGGCGGGTCTTATCGGTATTGATCGCGCCCTTGCCGTCGATGGGGCGGCCTAGAGAGTCGACGACGCGGCCAATCATGGCTTCACCGACGGGGACTTCAGCGATGCGGCCGGTACACTTGACCTCATCGCCTTCTTTAATGCCGGCATAGTCGCCCAGAATAACAGCGGAGACGCTGTCCTCCTCCAGGTTCAGAGCGATGCCGATAATATCGTTAGGGAATTGAAGCAGTTCATTGTACTTAGCCGAAGACAGGCCGTGAATCCGGGCGATGCCGTCACCCACCTCGATAACGGTGCCGACATCCACCATAGTCACCGCCGTGCCGAACTGTTCAATCTGCTGTTTTAAAATAGATACAATATCTTCGCCTCTTGTTGCCATCCGAACTGCCTCCTTTGCTTCCCGTATAAACCATATTATTCTTGATCCCCGCTCTAACACCTGGATTCCGGCTTTCGCGGGAGTAACTATTTAGCTTTTAATTTCACCTCTAACCAGCTCTTTCTTTAAAGCCAGTAATTTACTGCGGGTGCTGCCGTCGAGTAGCTTGCCGCCGACCCTCACAACAACACCGCCTAGAATTTCCGGTTCCACCCTGGACTTGAGTTCAACCTTAGCGTTTACCAGGGCGCTTAATTTTTCCGCTAGTTCCTTTTCGTCTTTATCATCGAGGGGGATGGCGGTAACGACGTCCGCCGGCTGTATGCCGCGATGGGCATTCAGCAGAAGATGATACTCCCGGGCGATTTCACTAATCATGCCTATACCCAACCTGGAGATTAATAAAAGCAATAGGTTTAAAGCCAGCGGGTTAATAGATTCCAGGTGCTCCTTTAGCAAACGGGACTTGACCTCAAATTTAATCCTTGGACTTTCCAGCGCGGCAAGAAAATCGCCTTCACTGACGGCATCAACAACCTTCTGCAGGTCTGTCTGCCACAGTTCCAGTTCATTTTTCTCCAGCGCTATTTCAAATACCGCCTGGGCGTAGCGCCGGGGATTAGCCTTTTTTGCCATAGTGCTTTCCCGTTTATTCCTTCTTTAAAGTAGAGCTTTCTTCCAGGACTTTATCGATAAGCTCGCGGTGTTCTTCTTTATCCAGTGATTTTTCTATAACCTTGCCGGCAGCCAGCACCGTTAAATCGGCGAACTCACGGCGCACCTCGGTGATAGCGGCATCACGCTCCTGCCGGATTTCCGAGCGCGCTTTAACGATAAGCTTCTCCGTCTCCCTTTTAGCTTCTTCCTCCGCTTTTTGCTTGACTTCTTCACCGGCTTTTACAGCGCGGGTGATTCTTTCCTGTCCCTCGCGGCTGGCCTGCTCAAGCTGCTTTTTGAGTTCTTCTTCCGCCTTGGCGGACTGCTCTTTGACAGCCTCCGCCTGCTCCACGCTGTCCTTGACCCGCTTGGAACGCTCATCCATCATGCGCATCAGCGGTTTGTAGGCGAAAACGCGCAGCAGCACCAGCAGGATGACAAAGGTTACCACCTGCGTCACCAGAACTCCCCAGTTTATGCCAAGTTCAGATATACCGCCCATATTAACCCCCTAGACTGTTTATCGTCTATCCTCCCGGCTACATCGTCAGGATAGCGTGCAGCAATATCCCGGCAATGACCATCGTGCCGAGTATTACCGCACCGATGATAATCGATATGAAATTGGGTAACCCTTCATTTTCCATATTTGCCCCCAATAAGTTTACGTTTTTCCGAGGTGTATTCAGGCTAGAATATGAAACCAAGCATTATCGCCACAACCAGGGCATAAATAGCGATAGCTTCCGCCATGGCGATGGCTATCAACATGTTGGTCATAATAGGACCCCTGGCTTCAGGATTACGCGCCAGGCCCTGCATCGCGCCGTAACCGAGAATACCGATACCGAGACCGGGCCCCAATGCCCCCAACCCCATGACCAGACCAATAGCGAGCATTTTCATGGTTTCTGCGTCCATTATATTCCCTCCTTTAATACTTCCTTTTCACTATTTTTTAAGTCCTTATGAGATTCTGCTTCATGAGAAGATACTGCCATGGTAACAAACACAAGGGTCAAGCCGGCAAAAACTAAAGCCTGGATAAAACCGACGAAAAGCTCAAGGATATAAACAACCCAGTTAACGGCTAAAGGAAAAATAAAGGCCGCTATAAGCACTAAAATCTCACCCGCAGTCATGTTGCCGAAAAGACGGAAAGTGAAACTGACATTACGAATAAATAAGCTTAACCATTCCAATAAACCGACGGCTACGTTAACAATACCGGAGAAAATGTCCATGAAGTTTAGTTTGCCTTTAAATATTCCGCCGATGCTGCGGAAAAGTGGACCGAAATTAAAATATTGCTTTAGCCAGCTGATACCGATACTCTTGAGTCCGTTATATACCACAAATACGAAAGAAACAAAAGCTACAGCGAGGGTAGTATTAAGGTCCGTATTGGCGCCGCGCAGCAGTTCATGCTCGCTGCCGTGGGAATTTATCAGGATTGAGCCGAAGCCGGGAATAAGGCTCAACCAGGCGTTAAACGCCACAAAGAGGAAGATAGTACAGACGACCGGGAAAAACTTGCGTCCGTTCTCCCTGCCGGCAACGCTTTCACAGAAGTTATATATCCAGCCGAGGAGAAATTCAAAGACTGACTGTAAGCGGCCGGGCACCAGCTTCATACGGCGGGTTATCAGCCAGCTGAAAAGCACCAGGAAAATAACGGTTACCCAGCCGGCGAGTATGGTATTGGTAATGGGTATGCCGAAGACATTAAAAATTTCCGGTGCTGCAAGGTGGATTGCCGGTTTTTCAACCACCAGCCAGGAAGGAAAGTCGATGTGGAACATCGCTTGCCCGATGGAACCGGAAAGAAAACCAATGACAACAATTGCTAAAACAATGACAGCGACAACAATTAATACGGGGAAAGAACAGCCAAGCAAGCCGCGTTTTTTAGGCTCAGCCACTAGCCGTTCCCCTTATCTTTCTGGTCGTTGATAACCATACGAATCATGTGATAAACACCGTAAACAGCTATTATCAAACCCGCCAGCAGGCCAATAATTAAAAAAATCGTGTTTTTGCCGCTCAACCACCACCCGGCGAGGGCGCCACCGACAATGCAGGTGACGATATAAAAACCAATACCGGTTAACCTTAGCGCCGGTATCCATTTATTCATACCGACCTCGCTGAACCCAACCTTGAGTATAATAGCAGAATCTGTTACCAAAGGTC
>MGMR01000060.1:5015-6662 GCA_001796495.1 Chloroflexi bacterium RBG_13_51_18 | reverse complement strand
ATCAAGCCATTTCTTGAACCTCGCGTCCCTTTTCTGGGTCGGAGTTAAATCTTTCCAATTCTCAATACCCTGCATCAAATATACCCCCTTTTTTATAGTTCTGTCATTGCGAGGAGCGCTAGCGACGTGGCAATCTCCATGATGAATTCTATCCGATGATAGAGATTGCCGCGCCTTGCCGGCTTCGCCGTCAATGGCTCGCAATGACAGCTTATTCTAATACTTCCCATACTCCTTGGCGGCATCCATCATGGCGCGCAGGTTTTCCGGCTTGGCCATGTCAAAAGTAGAGCCGCCCGTCAGTATATAGCCGCCGCCCGGGGCGCAGGTCTCGATGAGCTTGCGGCAGTATTCCTTCATTTCTTTGGCAGTGCCGGTGTAAGCGACGGATACAGGCACGTTGCCGGCGATACAGGACACTTTGCCCACCGTCTTCTTGGCGTTAGCCATGTTCGTCTGGTCGAACATCCAGACGATAGCGGATTTAGGCATATCCGAGATGTATTCCAGGCGGCGATTGTAAGCGCCTTCCGCCACCGGGAAAGGCACCAGGCCATCCTCGACCATGCCCAGGAGAAGCCTCTTGAAGGTAGGCCAGTAGAAAGTCTCGAATTGTTTATCGGACATAAAAGTATCATCGCCCTTATGCAGGGGCATCATGATCACAGGGCAGTCGGCCATATCGGACATATTGACAGCGCCGGAGAGAAGCTGGGGTAAAACAAACTCCATAGCCTCATGGATTTTATCCGGCTGGCGGAACATATCCATGACGATGCCTTGAGTGCCGCGCAGGCTATCGGCGAAAACGTCAAAGGGGGCGACGGCCATGCCGCCGCGGAACATGGGGAAGCCCTTGGCCTGGGCGGCCTGATTGGTCTCCATGGTGGCTTTACCCCAGGCAGGGAGAGATTTGCTGGCTTCCTGGATAGCCTTGAAAAGTTTCTGGAAACGGGGGTCGAGGCACATCGCCATCAGGCGCTGCGGCAGTCCCTGGTAAGAAGAAAAAGAAGGGACATCGGCAAAAGGCTCGAAGACGCCCATGGTGCGTGGCAAAAGATGCCGCAGCTGGAAATCAAAGGGGTCTTTCATAAACAGGTCGTACTCGTCCGCCTTCATGTACACGCCCTCGACGTACTGGTAGGAGTGGGCATTATCCGGCAGGCCGTGGCCCGGCCATTTCTGGGTCTTGGCTTCAAGTATATCGTTTACCTGCGCCTGGAAGAAGAGAGTGCCGTCAAAGGTATCCGAATCATATTCAGCCACGAATTTCAGCCAGACCTTTTTCATCAGCTCCGGGTCATACATGACTTCTTTAAGAGAAACGCCGGCATTCCTGGCCGGGAACCAGCCGGTGGGTATCATGCAGGGCACGCGGTCCGGCTTTTCCATTTTGGAGGCTTTAGCGAGGCGGGTGGCGCGGGCTTTATAGCCCTTTTCCGCTTCCTTGCTGACGAATTTTACGCCTTCGGCGTTTATCCACGCGTTAAGACGCAGGTCGCGTTTCTGCTGCCAGGTAAGTTCAGCCCAATTCTCCGGTCTTTTAAACACTATTTTTAATGCCTCCCAAAATCATTCCTCTCGCCCGTTGGGGAGAGGAGGTTTTTACTATTTTTTAGTAACGCCGTATTCTTTCGCGGCGGCCAT
>MGMR01000060.1:0-4902 GCA_001796495.1 Chloroflexi bacterium RBG_13_51_18 | reverse complement strand
GCTGGACGGTGCCCTTCATGACTATCGAGGTAGGCACGTTGCCGGCGATGCAGCAGATGCCGCCCAGTATTTTTTTAGCTTCTTTCATATCCGTCTGATCGAAGTACCAGACCACGCCGCTCGGGGGCGTATCCGTAATCTGCTTGAGACGGTTATTAAACTTGCCCTCGGCGAAGGGCATGGGAACGAGACCCTCGTTAATCATCGCCAGGAAGAGCCGGCGTAGCGTTGGCCAGTAGAATTCCGCGAACTGCTTATCGGACATAAAGGTGTCGTCGCCCTTGTGCAGGGGCATCATACAGATGGGACTGCCGGTCATCGGGAAGTTCTTGATGGAAGTCTCAATTGTAAGATTTAAATATTTTTCCATCGCTTCCAGGAGTTTTTTCGGCTGGCGGAACATGTCTTTGGCGATGCCCTGCGTGCCGCGTAAAGCATCGGCAAAATGGTCGAAGGGCGCGCCGGCCATAACGCTAAGACCGCCGCCGAACAGGGAAGCATAGCCGCGTGCCCGGATGTAGTTGTTAAGCTCCATATTTGCCGTCATCCATTTGTTCTGCTCATCGGTCAGGGACATGATGGTCTGGAATATCTGGCGTATTTCCGGGTCGGTCATTATCCCCACCCAGGAAGTGCCCATGAGGGCGCGGAGGGGCGGCAGTCTTTTGAAAGCATCGAAGAACGGGGAGGTGCGGGGGAGCATGACCCGCAGGTTATAGTCGGACGGGTCCATCATGTACCTGTCGTATTCATCTGCCATCATGTATTCGCCCTCGACGAACTGGTTCATCGTGGCGTCTTTGGGCAAGCCCAGGCCCGGCAATTTCTGGAGCTTGGAAGGAATAGCCGCCGCAATCTTGCCTGAAGGCACCAGGGCAGGCCCGTTGAAAACATCCATGTCCCCGAAGGCTGCCATGTATTTTTTCCAGATTTCGGCGCCTTTATTATAGTCGTACATCAAGGTATGGAAGTCTGCCCCACCCCAGTAAGCCGGATAATTTCCGGTGGGGAGCATTACCGGCACGCGGTCCGGCTCTTCCAGCTTGATAGCCTTGATAAACCTGGTCACGCGCGCTTTGAAGAGCTGCTCCGCTTCCTTGCTGACGAATTTCACGTCCGGCGGGTTAAGCCAACGGTCAAAGCGGGCCTCACGTTTTTCCTGCCAGGTCATTTCTTCCCATTTTTTAGTTTCAGCCATGTTAATATACCCCCCTTTTCTTAATAACCAGGATACAAATTCCAAATAAATTTCAATATTCATTAACCAATAACCAAAGGTTTGGTTATTTGAATTTTGTTATTGGATATTGTTTGTTTATTGTATCTTGTACCTTGGTAATTACGTTAATAAACGCCGTATTCCTCGGCGGCTTCTATAATGGCGTGCAGATTTGCCGGGTTACATTTATCAATACCGGAGCCAAGGGAGAGGATATAACCGCCGCCTACGCCGCAGACTTCAATGAGCTTGCGGCAGTACTCTTTAATGACCGGCGGGGTCTGCATATAGAGCTGCGCCGCGGTGACATTGCCGGCGATACAGGCGGAGTTGCCCAGGATTTTCTTGGCTTTGAACATATCCGTTTTTTCCATGGTCCAGACGACCGAACTCCGGGGCAGCTCGCTGATGATTTTCAGGCGTGCTTCATTATAGCTGCCGTCGATGACCATCATCGGCACACAGCCCTCGTTAATACAGCCGAGGAGGAGCTTGCGGAAGGTCGGCCAGTAAAACTTCTCGAACTGCTTTACGGACATAAAGCTGTCATCGCCTTTATGCATCGGTACGAAGACGATGGGGCTGCGCGCCATATTGACCATGCCCACGGCGGACTTCAGGCTCTGGTCTGCGATATATTCCAGTGATTCCAGCAGTTTTTCCGGCTGGCGGTACATATCCATGACGGAGCCGTGCGTGCCCCGCAGCATATCCGCAACGGTATCAAAGGGCGCGAGCATCATGCCGCCCATCAGCGGCGGATAGCCGGATTCGATAGAAAGTTTAGAGCATTCGCCCATAACTTTCTGGTATTTGGCCTGCTCCCTGGCGGCTTCATTGACGGCTTTGAACAGTTTCTGGAAAGCCGGGTCCTGGCACATCATCATGAGCTGCTGGGGAAGCCCCTGGTATGAAGCAAACGGGGGTATATTGGCTAAAGGCTCGAAAGCGCCCCAGGTGCGGGGGGTAAAATACCGCAGGCCGAAATCGAACGGGTCTTTCATGAAAAGGTCGTATTCATTAGCCTGCATGTACTCTTTTTCCACGAAATTCTGGAGAGTGGCACTATCCGGCAGGCCGTGCCCCGGCCATTTGTTCACTTTATAATCCAGGATTTCATAGACTTTAGCCGAGAAGAACATGGGGGCATCATTGGAATCCTGGTCATAGTCCTTGAGCCATTTAGACCAGGCGGGCATGATTTTTGAAGGGTCATAAAGGACGTCTTTAAGAGTATAACCGGCGTTGTAAGCGACTATGGAACCGCCGGTTATATGAACCGGAACGCGGTCCGGTACCTCCATCTTGATGGCTTTCATCATCCGGGTGGCGCGGGCTTTATACGTCTTTGCCGCTTTCGGGCTGCTCCACTTCACATCCGTGGGAGAAAGCCACTTTTTGAACCTTTCTTCACGCTTTTCCTGCCAGGTCATCTCCGACCAGTTTTTCACGCCTTCCATTTAATTAACTCCTGATAAAATTTCCAATAACCCGGATACAAATCCAAAACAAACTCCAATATAAAATAACCAATAACCAAACTTTTGGTTATTTGAATTTGGTTATTGGTTATTGTTTGGTTATTGTTTCTTGGTTATTGGCTACTAAAATTAATAAACGCCGTATTCTTTTGCCGCTGCCATCATGGCGCGCAGGTTTTCCGGGTTGCCTTCATCGATACTGGCGCCGCCGGCGAGGATATAACCGCCGTCTTTGCCGCAGACCTCGATGAGTTTACGGCAATATTCCTTGACCTGTTGCGGTTTACCCGTCATTAATAACGAGGTGGGTATATTGCCCAAAATACAGCATCTATCGCCAATTTTTTCTTTAGCTTTAAAGATATCCGTCTGGTCAAAATACCAGGCTACCGTCCCTTTCGGGAAGTCGCCGATAATATCGAGGCGATTATTGTAGCTGCCTTCGGCGAAGAGTATCGGAGTAATTCCCTCGTTTACGAGCGCCATGACCACTTTTTTGAAAGTGGGCCAGTAAAAGGTCTCATACTGCTTGATGGACATGAAGCTATCAGCGCCTTTGTGCAGGGGCATAATTACCAGAGGCGCTCCGCCGGGAGTTACCGCAGAAACGGCTGAAGAGATAGTTAAAGGCACGATTCTTTCCATAGCGGCATGGAGTTTTTCCGGCCGCTGGAACATATCCATCATGATGCCCTGGGTGCCGCGCAGGGTATCGCCGAGGGTATCGAACGGGGCCTTGGCGAGTCCGGCCATAATGCCGGGAAATCCAGCCGCAGCGGCTGCACCGGCAACGACGCCTACGGCACCGAGCCACTTCAGGCTTTCGCGTCCGGCTTCGAGTAATGCCTGAAACCCGGCCTGGACATCCGGCATTCCGAAAGGCACGAAGGACTGGATAGCTATTTCTTCAAAGCTGGTCCAGGGCGGAAGCTGCGTGAAAGCTTTAAAGGCGCCGAATACCCGCGGCATATAGATACGCAGCCAGAAGTCCGAGGGGTCTTTAATGAGGGCATCGTACTCATCGGCTTTCATCCATTCGCCTTCAACACACTGGTAAGAGGTAGTATTGCCGGCGATGCCGTGACCGGGCCATTTATACAGCTTATAGTCTACGCTTTCCAGGGCTTTGCCGGGGGGAACCATGGCCGGGGGCACGAATGTGTCCATGTCCTGCTCAAAATCTTTAAGGAATTTAAGCCAGGCGTTCGTCAGCTTCTCGTAGTCATACATGACGGTAAGAAGGTCCGTACCGGCGTAATATGCCGGGTAGCTGGCCATCGTCGGCAAGATAACCGGCACTCTGTCCGGTTTCTGCACCTTAAAGGCTTTGGTAAACCTGGTTACTCGCTCTTTATAGGCTTTCTCTGCCTGCGGGGAGGCAAAAGAGACACCCGGCGGAGAAAGCCAGAGCTTGAAGCGTTGTTCCCGCTTTTCTTCCGGAGATAACTCCGCCCATGTCTTTTCCATTTTACTTCACACCAATCCACTTCTGGGTTAGAGAAACCGCCGCCATGGCATCTTTACCGAAGGCATCAGCCTTGGCATACTTTCTGACCTCGTCATCCATCTGGCCGCCGCCAATCATGATTTTGATGTCTTTCCGCAGGCCGGCTTTTTCCAAAGCTTCTACGGTTTCTTTCATGGCATCGAAGGCGGGGGTAAGGAAGCCGCTCAAACCGAGTACCGGCGCCTTGGTGTCTTTCATCGCTTTGACGAATTTTTCCGCGGGGACATCGACGCCGAGGTTGGTGACCTCAAAGCCGTTGACATCCAGCATGAATCCAACGATATCCAGGCCGATATCATGGATATCACCGGCTACTGTTCCGATGACGACCTTGCCCAGTTTCTTTACTTTAGTAGTCGATTGTGCAAGATGGGGTCTCACCAGCTCGTTGATTTCCCTGAGAAGTTCACCGGAAAATACGAGTTCCGGCAGGAAATACTCGCCGTCGGCAAACCGTTTGCCAACGAGCGCCATGGCCTTCGTGTTGTCTTCAAGAATTTTCTGCGGGTCTTCTTTCGCCGCAAGTCTCTTCTTGGTCAACGCGAGAACTTCTTCCTCCTTGAGATCAGCCAACAAATTTACAAAATCTCCGGACATACCTTCATCCTCCTTAGTTTTTTTGGTAGACTTGAAATTATGACAATATGCCCTTTTTGTTTCGAGGGCAAATCGCTCATGGCGAGTATATCAATGCG
>MGMR01000059.1:14289-14823 GCA_001796495.1 Chloroflexi bacterium RBG_13_51_18 | reverse complement strand
CTTTTTATACAGCGCTTGCGATACTGTTGATTTACACAGTTATCAAGGTGGTGTTCGAGCAGGTAATAGCCAGGCAGATAAAAGAGCCTAAAACGCGTTATTCGATGAGAAGGATATCATCGATGATATCCCTGTTAGCGTTTATTGCGGTGGCCATAGCGATATGGGTGGACAATCTGCAGGCCTTGCTGGTCTCCTACGGCATCCTGGCGGCCGGCGCGGCGGTGGCTTTGCAGGACCTGTTTAAAAACCTGGCCGGCGGGCTGGTGATATTTCTCACCGGTACGTATAAGATAGGCGATAGGATTGAGGTCGAGGGTAAAATCGGGGATGTAATCGATATCGGGATTTTTTACACGACCCTCCTGGAAACTAACGAGTGGGTTAAGGGCGACCAGGCCACGGGGCGACTATCTATTATCCCGAACAATTACGTGCTTTCCGGCGTGGTCAACAACTACACGAGAGACCATCCGTACATCTGGGACGAGATTAGCGTACCGATAACATACACCAGCGACTGGAAAGAAGCGC
>MGMR01000059.1:13836-14236 GCA_001796495.1 Chloroflexi bacterium RBG_13_51_18 | reverse complement strand
TCAGATAAATCTATATCAAAACTCACCAACAAATATTACCTGCCCAAAAAGTCGACGGAGCCGACGGTGTTCGTGGTTCTGACCGATAACTGGATTACTTTCAATATCAGGTATATCACTGAAGTGAGGCAGAGAAGAATAGTTAAAGATAGGCTGAACCGGAGGCTCCTCGCTGAATTGGAAAAGGCGGCAAATATCAAGATAGCCTCCGAGTCCATGGATATACACATCAAAGAGATGCCGGATAAATCTTAAGAAACACCGTCAACATAACTTCAGAATAAGGAGGGGGAAATGCGAAAAGAATATAGCATTCTACTGATTCTGATGTTGATTCCAGTATTGATTTTGACAGCCTGCGGTGGTGGTGGAACGACGACATCCACAGCCGCGCAGACGA
>MGMR01000059.1:13523-13771 GCA_001796495.1 Chloroflexi bacterium RBG_13_51_18 | reverse complement strand
ACTACCCCGCCGCCGCCAACAACCACCACGGTAACCCCGACACACACACCGACGGAGACATTGGAGCCTACGCCCACAGGAACGCCGGATGAAGTACCTCCACCGGAACCGGTGGTGTTTACCTTAACGTCGTCGGCGTTTGAAAACGGCGAGCCGATGCCAGGCAAATACAGCTATTACGGCGAGAATAAATCGCCCCCACTTAGCTGGAGCGGTGTTCCGGAAGGGACTGTATCCTTCGCGCTGGT
>MGMR01000059.1:12058-13469 GCA_001796495.1 Chloroflexi bacterium RBG_13_51_18 | reverse complement strand
TATCCCGGCTGATGTCTTCGAGCTGGCGGAAGGGCTGCCCATGATGCCCACGTTAGCCAACGGCGCTATGCAGGGGATGAACGACTTCGGTGGGTTGGGCTATGGTGGCCCGGCTCCGCCGTCCGGCACGCACCATTTTTACTTCAGGCTCTATGCTCTGGATACTACGCTTAATCTGGCGCCGGGCTCGTTGAAATATCAATTGGTAAACGCCATGCAGGGACATATCCTCGGTGAAGTAGAGTACATGGGAACATACAGCGCCTAGTTTAGAAAAGAATAACAAAGATACAAATCACAACCCCCCTCCCCTTATCCCCTGTTTGGGGAAAAGGAGAGGGGGTTAGTGTTTTTCGGGGATAGACTTTCAGGCTGGTTGAGAGTATATTTGAATAAACGCTCATATAGAGAGGCGGAACAGTGAAAAAACGTAAAATTGCGATACTGGCTATCGTTGGGTTATTGCTGGTGGCGCAGTTATTGGGAGGATGCGGGGCTCAAGAAAAGGAGCCGGCGTGGTACCAGGGCATCGTGGATGACTTAAGAGCCATACAACCCTATGAAGTACCGGAACACTTACAGGAGGAGGACTGTAATAAAAACGGCACGGAATTCGATGTCAACGAGTATTTCGGGGTGCTGACTAACCTGTCTGTCGAGCCCGGGTACGCACTCGATTACGTTTACCTTTTCGAGTGGGCGGGTGGGCGGCCTCTCCTTTATGTCAGAGCGGATAATCGGGAGCCTTTCAGCAATTATGAAGAATACTATCTCGGTATAATGTACCAGGAGGGAATTGACGACGCGCAAGGCATCGTCACACCGCTTTGGAACGATGAAAGTGGGGCGTTCGAGGACAAGATACATATCGACGGCACCAAGGAGGGATTTTTCCAGTATGCCGTCCTGCAGGTAGTAGGAACGCAGTTTTACCTGTGGTGGCACGCCAACTATAATGACTGGCGGATTATATGCGAGCCGGGAAGAATCGATGAAATCGTCGCCGGGGTATTGAGCTCCGGCTATCAGGAGGGGATACCCCCGGACTTTGCCGAAAAAGCCAGAGCCCTGGACTGCAAACCTATAATTGAATTAAAAGATGACACAGCAACCGTAAGTATACTGATTTTTACGGACTGGGGCGGGTTTAAACGGCTCATGTTTGAGATTAAACGGGACTACCCGCATACAATTGTCAATTTTCAAATCGAGACGCTGGTGGAATACGACTGCGGGATTATGTTTTAGAAGATAGGGAAATTTTCCTTACACCCTCATTCCCAACATCATCTTCAGTCTTAATTTGAGCATCTTCCATAAAGGTCTCTGGGAAATATGGCAGTTTGTGAATAATGTACTTTTATAAGGGGGAGATTGTCAAGGGGTAAAAAGTCCCCTCTCCTCTAAAGAT
>MGMR01000059.1:1107-12001 GCA_001796495.1 Chloroflexi bacterium RBG_13_51_18 | reverse complement strand
CAGAGACCTAGCAGGAACAAGACGAGTCCGCCCAGACCGATGGTCAGGTAAAGCGGCCAGCCTGTGAACTCGAAAGGTTTAACGATTGTAAATTCGCCGGCGCCCGTCCAGGCACTGGCATTAAGGGCGGCATCGACGGCCTGCTCCCTCCAGTAGTAAGTCACCTCGCTGGAAAGCTTCAGTTGGTCTGCTTCGGTCAGCATGTATTCGGATGCGGTCAGGCCGGTCTTATCGATAATAATGGAGTCCGCATCAAAGGTATCTGACGTAGCGATTTGCAGATTATAGGTAACCGGAGCGCTGGCATCGGTAACGTCATCCCAATCGAATGAGGCGGGCTGGGACACGGCTTCTCCCATCGCGGGCAATAAGGGCTGCGGCACGCTTGGAGGTGTAGATTCTACCGTATAGGTCTTAGCGCCGATATGAATGCCGTCGGTGGCGGTTATAGTATGTTCGCCATGCTGGCTGGGTGGCACCTGGAAGGGTGGAGCGACAAAGAAACCGGTGGAATCGGCCACGGCAGTGGCAACTTCAATGTCGTCGTAGGTAATAGTTATCGTGCTGTCAGGAGTAAAGCCGCTGCCGCCGATACTGATGGTGGAGCCGATAGTATCGCCGCTGGGGATAAAGCTAATAGGAACGGTTTCTGTAGGGGTCGGGGGTATCGTAGTAGTGGGAGGAGGTGTCGTCGTTGTCGGTGGAGGTGTTGTCGTTGTCGGAGGAGGTGTCGTCGTCGGCGTTGAAGTGACCACAAAACTTTCAGAATCAGTGCTCGTGCTTGCGGTAGCGGAAATCGCATGCGTGCCTACCGTTGCTGTAGACGGTACGGTGATGATGGTATAAAAAGTGCCGCTTACACTGGTAGAAGTGTCACCTGACGTGGGTGTTATGGTGGTAGTATCGAATTTAAAGACAAGGGCGGTACTGGCCGGGTAGCCGGTGCCGGTAACGGTAACCGTACTCCCGGCAGCACCTGAGGCGACAGATAAAGTAATAGCCGCACTGGCGGTTACAGTAAAAGTGCGTGAAACGGTAGCGGAGCCGGCGGTAACGTTGATTGTGTGGCTGCCGACCGTAGCGGTAGACGGGATAGTAATATAGCTTAGAAAGAGCCCGTTGCTTAAAGTAGAGGTATGCCCGGATGTCGGCGTGATGACGGTGGTATCGAATTTAAAAACGAGAGCGGTACTGCCCGGGAAGCCGGAACCGGTGACTAAAACACTGGTGCCGGCAGGCCCGGAGGCGGGTGAAAGGGGATCGAGGGTGGCGTTAGCGGAGATGGTTAGGTTGGTAATTGCATGAATTTGTAGGTTTTGACCCCCGTACTGGTATCTACCGCACGCGTATATATAGTAGGTGCTACCGGCCGCCAGAGTAAGCGGCGAAGAAGTCCCAAGAAGACCTTCGTTGAGCGTGGCAGGTACCGTAAAGGAACCGGAAAAGGTGCCAGTAGCCGAAAGGAGACTTGCTAAAACCAGTTTTTTGTATCGAGTTACCTGGATATTTATATAAGTAGTATTTACAGTCGCTGTTTGGTCGGAAATATAGATATCAATAGCCCATTCATCCGCACTAGCGGGATAGCCGCTACCCGAAAAAGACACGCTGGCGCCGACTTGGGCTTGAGTGGGAGTGACTATTATTGATTCAGCGGCGAAAGCCGGCAGCACCGGAAGGACTGCGGAAAGAAGCGAAAGTATAAGCGCGATGCCGATGATTCTAAGAACATTCATGCGTTTCATGGTGACCTCCTGACATATATAACGTGAAAATACTGTTAATGATAGGCTGTCCTCCTGCCGATACGAAAAGCCAGAAGGATGCCGATAAAGAATCCAATAATAATCAGGATAATGGTTGCCCACCCGGGGAAGCCGGAAGAAGTAATAAAATAGAAAGAGCCCACGGCCGCCCATTCGCCGGCATTACGGGCATTGTCAACGGCCTGTACCCTCCAAAAGTAGCTGTTGTTTTTCTCAAGTTGCGTTTCATCTGCGTCAGAAACCAGGTATTCTGACGCAGAGAGCCCGGTCTTGTTGAGGAGGGGAGCGATGAAATCAGGTGTGGCGGCTATTTGCAGGTTATAGGTTATCGGCGTGGAGAGGCTGGCGGCTGATTGCCAGCTGAAGTGAATCGGTAATTCAACTTCCGCATCGGTCATAGGCAGGTACAGGTCGGGTGTTGAAGGCACGCTGATATAGAAAACCCAGGGTTCGGAATATTCACCTTCATTGCCGGCGCCGTCAACAGCTTTGATTCTCCAGAAATAGGGGGCATTTTTAAAGCTGGCCGATAGTATTTCATTATCGGTAAGGGCATATTGTGAAGCATTGATGCCTACTTTATATACAACCACCGATGCAAAATTGAGGTCGGAAGCAACTTCAAGATTGTAAGACACCGGCAGGCTTGCGTCAGCCACATCGTTCCAATCGAAGAAGGCTTCGGCCTTGGTCATGCTTTCATCGTTCGGCAATAGCAGAACCGGCACGGGGGGAGGTTCTTTTTCCAGGGAAAAGTTGTATTTCTTGGTATTAGAGCCATCGCTGACGGTGATAATGTGGTCACCGCCTCCGGGAGGCACGGTGAAGGTAGCGGTGAAATCGCCATTATTATCAGCCAGCGCGAGGGCGATAGGGATATCATCGTAATAAACGGTAATAGTATGGCCGGGAATAAAGCCGCTGCCGTTGATGGTGAGTTCACTGCCGGTAGCGCCGATAGATTCGCTCAAGTTGGCCCCGGCGCTAATGGTGAATTGGGTTGTATCAGTGTTGCCGAAACTGTCCTGCGCCCTGACATCATAGGACATAGGCTTGAGGGACGGAACGTAAAAATCAATGTCGAAACTGCCGAAGTCGTCTGTTTGCGCAACAGTCACACCGACAGAGCCGAAGATAATGGTAACTACGGTGCGGCTTGTATATCCGGTGCCGCTGGCATTAACCAGTTCACCGGCTCCGGCAGAATCCAGGTTTAACTTTAGATCCGGCAGCACCTTGAATTGAATTTCCGCGTGGTTGCCGTATTCGTTAACAGCGGTAATATTATGATAGCCTGCAGGACCTATGGGAATTACAAACTGGTGAGAGAACTTGCCGGCGGACGTAGCAATTTCAGAGCCGATTTGATTCAACGATAGATTCATGTAATAAAGGGTTAAGGGTTTATCTACATAAAAGCCGCTACCGGCGATAATTACAGTGGTGCCGACATTGCCTTCGAGGATATCAAGCGACAGCGTGGCGGCTACGACGGTGAAGACGTCTTCCATAGATAAAATGGTGAGACCCACCTCGCTTTTTATTCTTATCGAGTGCTTTCCTGCGGCGGCAGTGGCGGGGATGATAAAGCTAACGGAGAAAGTGCCCTCCGGAGGGACAATAAGCGGACTATTTTCAATTTCTGTGGTATCAAAGAATACGTGGATATTATCCCCCTGATAAGAATCGAAGACCGTACCGGTAATGGTGATAGTGGTGCCGACAGCCCCGGAGGAGGGGGTAAGAGTAACTACCGGCGCCGCGAGAACCGGCGAAGAGGGGAAGACAATGGAGAATAACAATGCAACCAATGCCAGCGAGACAAGATAACGGCGGATTCTAATAGAGATAGTAACTTTTCTCATGCCGGCCTCCTCCACAAGGAGCTCTTTTATCTGGTCTGACGGGTTTCTCCTGTCCGACTCCTTTCACTTAATCAGTCTTTTCCTGGCGCCGCGACTGGGATTATAGGTACCGGCGAAGTTATCCAAAACATCTTTATTAATTAGCCAGGTATTATGGATTTTATTAGCCGGGAGGTCACCCTGGCGGCAAAGCCGTTTAACAGTCTCCGGGTGTACTTTGAGTTGGCGGCTGGCCTCCAGGACGCTAAAATAATTGTCCAAAATCGGCATAATACCCCCGGCAATATTCTAAATATTGCTTTATCAACGCAATTATAACATCGGGATATCAGGATGTCAAGAAATTATGTAAAAAATGACAAAAAACCACACCTCTTGAAATGAAAATCGTTTACAGATGCCTCGATACGGTAGGGTATATATGAGAACCTGTTGGCCGGTTACTATTTTCTAAAGTCGAAGATGCGCCATACACCGTCTTTAAAAGTTAACTCAAAGGTGAGATTGGCTGTTTCTTCGTAAAATTCACCGTTTTTATCAAAATCAATCCGCATAAACAACGCAACATCTACTATCGCTCTGCTGGTACTCTCTTCGACGGTGGTAATCTCCTCAACGTAAGCCTCTCCGGGAAGGGCGCTTTCACTAGCGCTTTCACGGAGTTGCTCGATAGCCTCCGGGGCCGGATATAAGCGTCCTAAAGGATCGAGTGAATCAAGAAAGGTATCGAGGTCAGCCTGGAGAACGGAATTGAAGTATCGCTCGATAGCTGCAGCGTATAACTCTTCATCATTGTTTTCTGATGAACCGCCGGTGACTGTTGAACAGGAAGTGAAAACTAGGGCAAATAGTATAAAACAAAGAGTAATATTTAAAACCTTTTTCATTGAAAATTCCCCTTTTACCTATGTCTAAATAGTTGCCTGTTGCCGGAAGAATAAATATCACTGGGCCGGATTAACTGCATATTAATATAGGTAAGAACCCAGCCCAGCCTTATCCTATACTCTTTCGCTGTTGAAGTCAATTCTCACAGGAGGCGAAAAAAGTGACAAAAGAGCATTGACGTAATTAGAACATATGTACTATTATTAACCTGTTTGGTTTGAGAGGAGTGCGATGGTTTTGGAGACCTGTGAGATTGGCGGAGCTGACCAGGAAGAAGTACAGGAAGAACCCCACCAGAAAGCCCCGGACTTTAAGCCGGAGTACTGTCATTACCATGATGAAGGCTGCGATTATGCTGAAGCCTGCCTGAAATGTCCTTTTCCCCAATGCCTTTACGATGAGCCCGGAGGCAGGCAGCGCTGGCTGAAAAGAGCGCGCGATAGAGAGATAAAAAGACTTTTTAAATCAGGCCGGAGGGTAAAAGAACTGGCAGCGCTTTTCGGCATTAGCCGGCGGACAATACAGAGGGCGCTGGGGGGCAGTTAATCAAGAGTAATCGTTTACAAAGGAGCGGCACAGACGATGAATGAAGCAGTGATTTTACAGTTGGCGCGGATGGAGCTCGATAGGATAAAAGGCTATAAAGAGCTGCTGGACTTCTATTACGGGCGGCAGTGGGAGGCTAAAAGCAGACGCAATGAGCGGCGGCTGACATTTAATTATGCCAAGGTATTTATTGAAAAAGTGACGTCTTATTTAATGGGCGGCATGACATTTGCCGTCGACCCCGATGAGGATTCGGACGAGGCGAGAGACAATGCCAGGAGAGCGGAGGCGGCGCTAAAGAAAGTTTACAGCGAGAACTACCTGGAACAGCTCGACCTGGAGACGGAGATAGACTGCGCGGTGCTCGGGGACGCGTGTTATAAGGTCACCTGGGACGCGGCGGGAAAGCGGGTGAGGGTGACCGCGCCCGACGCGCAGGGCGTTTACGCCTGGAGTTCCGGCGATGATGCGTCGCGACTGTGGCGGGTGGCTGCCCGGTACCAGCTTTCACGGGAAGAGGTGGATTATCTCTACGGTGTAAAGTCGAAGAACAAGACTTCGGTAGTCGTCGAGCTGTGGACGGAGCGGGACTTTGAGCTATACCTGGACAATGCCTTGCTGGAAGCCAAACCCAATCCCTATGGTTTTATCCCGTTCGTGATATTTCCCAACCTGCGGGAGCCGAAGAAATACTGGGGTGTTTCTGACCTGCCGCAGATAATGGAAAGCCAGCGTGAGCTTAACCGCGCCATGAGCCAGCTGTCGCGTATTCTGGAGCTATCTGGGAATCCCATCGCCGTGCTGGAAAACGTGGAGGAGTCCGAGGATATCGCTATCAGGCCGGGAGCGGTGTGGAACATACCGGAGGACGCCAAAGCCTACCTGCTGGACCTATTACAGGGGGGTGGCATCAACTTACATATTAATTATATCGACCTGATATACCGCGCCATGCACGACCTATCGGAATCGCCGCGGTCGGCTTTCGGGGGTGTCGAGAGGGACATGTCCGGGGTAGCGCTGGAAATAGAGATGCAGCCGCTGCTGCAAAAAGTCAGGCGGAAGAGGATTATCCGCACTGCTGCCTATAACCGGCGTAACGAGATGATACTCAAGCTTCTGGAAAAGTTCGCCGGGGAGGATTTCGGAAATGTGGGGAGCGGTGGGCATTTAAGAGTGGTGTGGGGTCCGGTACTGCCTCGGGACATGGAAACCAAGGTCAACAGCGAGCAGGTAATGGTGCAGACTGGTATCCACTCCCGGCGGACGGCCATGGGTGAGATAGGGGTGGCGGACCCGGACTGCGAGTTCCGGCAGTGGCTGGAAGAGCGGGAGTCTATTTTAAAGATGAATAAAGAACTCAATGCCAGGGCCGGCAGGAACGGAGCGAGAGAGAGTGCGGCAACGTCCCGCTCGGAGGGTATTGAGGAGTAAACAGCAGGAGGCAAATTATGGAAGAAGAAATGGGAAAGGTCGAAGGGGAGGATACTACCGCCAGCGAGCTTGATAACCTGAAAATGGAAAATGAGTCTCTACGTAGCGAGCTAAAAAGTACCAATGAAAGAATCTTTGAACTGGAGAAAGCGATAGTCGAAAAAGACACCGGGATAGAGTCCGTAAAGCAGTCGCTGGAAGAATCCAGGGGGATGCTGGACGAGACGGGAAAGTCTTTAGGCGCGGCGGTGTTGGCCTATAAAGAACTGGCAGCACAGGCAAACCCGGGACCGGTAGCCGGGATGATAAAAGGCGATACTATCGAGGAGATTAAAGAGTCGGTGGAAAACGGCAGGGCGCTGGTGGAAAGGGTGAAACAGGAAATCGGGGCGGAAAATAGCCTGATAAAAGTACCGGCGGGCGCGCCGGCGCGGACAGCCCCGGACCTTTCGGCATTATCCCCGAGGGAAAAAATTAAATACGGGATAGAGGCGGGCTAACGGTAAACGGGGTGTACTTAACATAAAACAATTCAAAACAAATAAAAACAATTTAGCTTCAAATTGAAGCTAAGACAACTGAAAAAAAATTTTAAAAAAATAGTGGATACAGGAGGTAAACTAATATGGCTTTAACACTGGCAGAAGCAGCCAAGCTTTCAAATGACATGTTGATGCAGGGGGTGGTGGAGACCATCGTTAAGGACTCACCGGTACTGCAGAGGATGCCTTTCATAGAAATTGTAGGCAACGGCCTTACCTATAACCAGGAAAAGACCCTGCCGGACATCGACTTTTATGATGTGGGCGATACATGGACGGAGTCAACACCCACCTTCGAGCAGCTGACGGCAAACCTCAAAATCATGGGTGGCGATGCGGATGTGGACAACTTCCTCAAATCGACGCGCAGCAATATCCAGGACCTGGAAGCGGCAGTAATCGAACTAAAGGCCAAGTCCCTGCGGGACAAGTTCGAGGAGATATTCATCTATGGCAATGCCGCGGTCAATGCCAAGCAGTTTGACGGCTTGAAGAAACTGGTCGATACCGGCACGGCGGGCGCGCAGGTCATCGCTATGGCCGATACCGGCGATACTCTATCACTGGATAAACTTGATGAACTCATCGACGCCGTCAAGGGCGGCAAGCCGGACATGCTCGTAATGAGCCGGCGCTCCAGGCGGAAGATAAACAATCTGGTCAGGGCTGCCGGAGGCATGACCGAGACCGACCGCGATCAATGGGGTAACTTCGTGCAGCTATGGGACAGCGTGCTCATCGGCGTTAACGACTGGATACTGGATACGCATGTGCTGACCGATGGTGTTGAGACGGCCACTACCGGTGGCGATTGCTCCACCATTTACGCCGTACAGTTCGGTGAAGGGGCGCTCTGCGGCCTGACCAGTCCCGGTCACCTGCAGGTGGAACCGGTAGGGGCGCTGGAGAACAAGGACGCCTCGAGGACCCGTGTCAAGTGGTACGTATCGCTGGCGCTGTTCAGCTCGATTAAGGCGGCAGCGCTCATCGGCGTCCAGGACTAGACCTTATTTAAAGACAAAAATGGGGGAGGGAAAATCCCTCCCCCGTCAAGGGGAGGTAAAGATGAAAAAACATGAAACAGCCAGATGGCGGTGCCGGTTCCTGCTAAGCAAATACCGGGAGGATGTGGGGCTGCATGAAGATATCAGGTTCCAGCAGCTCTGCAAACCGTATGAGGTGATTTACGGGGAGGGGAACTGTCTACTCAACAGCGGCATTGACGAGATGTGGGACTTAATCTGCGGCGATTCCGCCAACCACTTCAACAATGCTGGGGCGCAGATAGGGGTAGGGGACAGTTCTACGGCCGCCGATGCTACCCAGACAGACCTGCAGGCGGCAACCAATAAGACCTACAAAGGTATGGATACAGGCTACCCGACATCAACGACGCAGAAAGCGACCTTTAAGGCAAGCTTCGGGGCGAGTGAAGCCAACTACACCTGGAACGAGTGGGTGGTCAAACAAGCGACCAGCGGAAAATGCCTGAACCGTAAGGTAGAAAACCTGGGAACGAAGACGGGCGGCACCTGGACACTGGAAGTCTATATTACTTTAAGCTAGGGCAAATTTAAGTGGTGAAAGGCAAGTAAATGTCAGAAAAAATCATCGGCGCTGATGATACGACGCCGACGGGATTGCATCCCGCCAACTATTTTTTCCTGACTAGGTTTCAGGCTGTTACTTCTGGTAATATGACTGAATTCAAGTTAAGGTCTGATGCCAGCGGCAATGTGAAATGTGCACTTTACGCAGATAACTCGGGTGAGCCCGGCTCATTGATTACTGCAATGAATACAGGGCAGGCAGTGGTCAGTGGCTGGAATACTTTAAACTTTACCTCGACACCGGTTACCAACGGAATGTACTATTGGCTGGCTATCAACATGGATACCAACTACGCGGGTATGTATGTCAATGGGATAGGAACCGGAAGATATAGACCCCAGTCTTATGCCGGCTTCAGCTTTCCCGACCCTGCTGGTGGCGGCTTTACCGTTTACAGTTATTACACAATTGAAGCTGGTTGGGGCGAAACCGAATCAATTACTCCGAAGACATCCTCCGATTCCGGGGCAGGTTCGGATACAAAAGAGTCATTCCCGGCGACTTTCTCTTCTCGTGCAGAGACGGGTTCAGGGCTGGAAACAGCTGGAATAAACGCTGGACTGGCATCAAGTGATGCAGGGAACGGTGCCGAGTTCGGTCAGTCATCATGGCAGGAAACTGTATTCGGCAGCGATGGTGGTAGCGGAGCCGATAGTTTAAAGATTTTAACAAGCAAGGCGGGTTCCGATTTGAGATTGCACAGCCACCAAGGTCAGGTGAGTATACCACACAAGGAGGTTAGATCATGAATTTAACGGAAATGATAGCGCTGGTCAGGCAAGACCTGCATGATGAAGATGAAACGAATTACAGGTGGACGGACGGGGAGCTGACGAGGCACATCAACCGGGCGGTGGGGGAGCTATCGGAGAGCCTGCCCCAGCCGGCGAAAGCGACTCTGCCCACCACAGTGGGTTCGAGGGATCTGGATATATCGGGATTGAATGACCGGATAATGGTAGTAGCAGTGGAGTACCAGATAGGCGCAACCCCGCCCGATTACCAGCAGTTCTCCATCTGGGGAGAAACGCTGACGATATTAAGCGGAAGCCAGCCCGACGGATCTAACTGCAACGTTTATTACGGCGCGCGGCATACTCTGAACGCCCAGGGTTCTACACTTCCAGGTAAATACGAGGACCTGGCGGCGGGCGGCGCCTGTGGCTACGCTGCCATCGAACTGGCGGTCTATACCATCAACAGGGTCAACGTGGGAGGCAATACAACACCGGGAGAACTGTTGGACTGGGGCAATCAGAAGTTAAAGCATTTTCGGCAGGAACTCAAGAGGCTGGGTCGGCGGAATCGCGTCAGCGTCAACGCGCTTTACGAGCCTTACTTCCCTAATATTGCCAGGACTACCGATTATGGACCTTAATTGAGACATGGGGTGAAGCTATGCGAGATATAACATCCACGCTGCTGGCGGCGCAGCAACAGGCGATTGCCGTACCATATATTAAACTGGAAGCTGTAAATAAAATCGCCGGGGTCGACCGGTACAGTTGGACAAGGCTGTATGACGGCTCCGAGGACGATTACTTTCACACGCTGACTATGCCCGGCGACGGCTCGATTGTGAGGGCCAGGACAACCCCTCCCGGCGATTCCAGAAAACTATATCGACACAGGGTGAGTAGTCCGGGACCGGGAAGCGATTTCAGCCAGTGGACATATACTAACCAGTACAATGCGGTGGTGACGGCGGTGGCTTCTTCAGGTTCGGAGGTATCGATATTCTGGATAAAGACCAACCGTGAAATAAGGCGTTTTAAAAGTTCCGACTATGGAGATAGCTGGGGCAGCGCCGAACTTATCGATTATTCACAGACTACTGCAATATATGGAATCGCGGCGGCCTACAAGTCTAACGGCGATATAGCGGTTTTTATCGCCGATACCGCAAATCTGTATGTAATGAAGTGCACCGGCGGACAGTGGCAGTCGAAAATAGCCTGGGATAAAACCACCGGCAACCTTTCCGGGGTGGCCTGCATGTATGACGGCGACTGGAACCTGCTGGTTACCGGCAAGGATACGGCGGGCAACTATAAACTATGGAGTCTGGTCTACGGCGACGGCGGAAGTGTCAGTTCGGGAACATGGTCGGCTTTAAGAGAAATCGCTTCAGCACCGGCGGGCGGGGATTACGAATACAAGCAGCCGTTCCTGGACAAGACGGATGTGTACCGTTGCTTCTTCACCGAGAAATACAACGGTATTGAAGCGTACAACCGGCCTT
>MGMR01000059.1:0-1084 GCA_001796495.1 Chloroflexi bacterium RBG_13_51_18 | reverse complement strand
GTCGAATATGCCGATGGTCTCTGGAGAGAGCCGGTGCCCTTTAATCTTTCCTGTGAATACGGACTGGCGATGGCGCATCATGGCGATTATGCATGGCTGGCCAGCCCTGACGGCGTATGGAGGGCTTCATTAGCTTCACAGAGTCTCGACCTGACGGCAGATGTTGTCGGTATTAAGCAGGAAGTCGCCGAAAACGGGGGCGTTTTAACGGTAGAGCTGGAAAATAGTGACGGTAAATACGCCTCGCTGGGAGAGGGTGATTTTGCAGTACTGGATAGGGGTTGCCAATTGGAGTTCAGTCCTGGCTATCGGACAACTGCGGGTGCTGAATACAGCGAAGGGCAGACCTTTTGTCTGGAGTCTATAGAACATACCAGCAGCGGAGGTAGAGCCAGCGTAATTCTGCGGGCGCGTGATGGGTGGGGGGCTTTAAGCGACTGGTCGGCCAGGCACCAGTTGCGTTGGAACAAGACATCCAGCGATAAAAATGTAAAGGACATTATAGCGGTAATACTGGCGAGAGCTGGATTAAAACTGGAAGTGAAATCGCAGTCTGCCGCGATAACGGGATTTTACCCGGACTTTACCGTTAACCCGAATGATAACGGTAAAAATACGATACAGAAGCTGCTTTCTTTCGTGCCTGATGTGATATTTATCGAGGGGAATAAAGCCTACCTGGTAAATCCGCAGTCGGAAGAAAGCATGGTATACAGCTACGGAACAGAACACGTAATCCTTGAAGGCAGATATCAGCAGGGCGTATTGGCGACCAACCGGGTACAGGTGGAGGGTTATGATGCCAGCCAGGGCAAAATGATAGTTATCGATAGTTATGACTGGGATGAGGTAGAACGGCTTTACGACCGCATACGGCATGTAGAGGACAGGAACCTGAACACCACAACGAAAGCGTACCAGCGGGGGGAAGCCCTGTTGAGAAAAGCGGAGATAGATGCAATGGAGGGACTGATTATGGTGCCGGTGAATTGCGGGCAGCAGCTTTACGATGTTATTGAGATTTACGATACCAATTCTGGCCTGGCGGCGGCAAAAAGAAGGGTGCTGGGTATAACGCTGGTCT
>MGMR01000058.1:4540-11738 GCA_001796495.1 Chloroflexi bacterium RBG_13_51_18 | reverse complement strand
CACCGACGAAAACAGGCGGTCGATTCTCTATGATGAGACGCTCGGGGATGCCGTCCCCAAGTTCTTAAAGCTCAAGGCTAAATGGGAAGAAAACAAGCTCAAGAAAATATCGAAAAATACCATTATGTTCGTCGATGAGCCGATAATGGCCTCATACGGATCAATCGTGGCTTCCGGTTCGTTCTCCAAGCCGGAAAAAATAGTCGAGATGCTTAACGAGGTCTTCGACGGCATCAGCGGGCTCAAGGGGATACACTGCTGCGGCAACACCGACTGGTCGATACTGCTGAAAACGAAGATGGACATCCTCAACTTCGACGCCTACGAGTATGCGCAGTCGTTGAGCCTTTACCCCGACGAGGTAAAGAAATTCATCACGCGCGGGGGCTGCGTGGCGTGGGGCATAGTTCCCAATACCACCGAGCCGCTCTATAAAGAGAGCGTAGGCAGCCTGAAGGACCGGCTGGAAGAAGCGATGGCGCCGTTCACGCGCAACGGGCTATCGATGAAAGACATCGCCAGGCAAAGCCTGCTGCTGCCCTGCTGCGGCCTGAACGGCCTGACGGAAGAGGGCACCGAGCAGGCGTTAAAGGTGCTTACCGAGCTGTCACAAGAGATGAGAAAAAAGTATATCTAGGAGACGCTCTAAATGAAAGACTTTAAAGGAAAAGTAGCGGTAGTGACGGGGGGCGCGAGCGGCATCGGGTGGGGACTGGCGGAGCGGTGCGCCAAAGAAGGGATGAAGGTGGTTATCGCGGACGTCGAGGAGAAAGCCCTGAAAGAGGCGGAAAAGACCCTTAAAGCCAGCGGGGCCGAGGTCATGACAGTGCGCACCGATGTTTCCAAGATAACTGACGTCGAAGCCCTGGCACAGAAGACACTGGATGCCTACGGAGGGGTGCATTTACTTTTTAACAACGCCGGCGTGAACACGAATATTTCCATGCGCAAGCCCGTGTGGGAAAACTCAATAGCCGACTGGGAATGGATGATAGGGGTCAATTTGTGGGGGGTCATTTACGGCGTTAAGACCTTTTTACCGTTAATGTTCAAACAGAAAACAGATTGCCACATCGTCAATACATCTTCCATGGCAGCCCTGCTCCTGGAACCGCAGCTGGTTATTTACGCGGTGACCAAATCCGGCATCCTGGCGGTTTCCGAGGGGCTTTATATCCAGCTAAAGGAGAAAAATTCACACATCGGCGTAAGCGTGCTGTGCCCGGCTTTCGTCAGCTCGCGGCTGTTTGAGGCGGAAAGGAACCGCCCAGCAGACCTGAAAAATCCCCCCGAACCACCACAACCGCGCCAGCACGCGGCCCTGGTCAGCCAGTTCAACAAGGTCAGCCCCACCATATCCCCGGAAGAGAACGCCGATATCGTGTTCAAGGCAATAATGGGAGGCACTTTTTATATTTTCACCGACCCACTGGTGCAGGAGCTATTCCGGCAGAGGGCGGAAAATATTCTGCAAGGCCGCAATCCCGAAAGGCCGCGCATAGCCTGATGTGATTAACTAGAACTTTTTTATAGAAACAGCCGGCGCCACGGGGGTATAATACAGCTATGCCAGATTCCAGCATGATACTCGTCGGTGTAATTCTTATTGCCACCATGGCGGCCTTCATCTGGGGCAAGGTGCGCATCGATATCGTCGCCTTGTGTTCGCTGGTACTGCTCTTTATCCTGAAGCTCATCACGCCGGAGCAGGTGCTCTTCGGAATCGCCAACGAGGCCACGGTAACAATTGCGTCGATGTTCATTCTAAGCGCCGGGCTGTTGCGTACGGGGATAGTGGAATGGGCAGCCCGCAAGCTGGACAGGCTGGCCGGCAGGACAGAACTCCGCCTGATGCTGATATTAAGCCTGACGGCCGCCTTTTTATCGGCCTTTATATTAAATGCGGCAATCGTGGCCATTTTCATTCCCGTGGCCATGGTGCTATCCAAGAGCCGTAAAATAGCCCCATCCCGTATCCTGATGCCGCTGTCCTTCGCCAGCCAGTTCGGGGGAGTATGCACACTCGTCGGGACATCCACCAATCTCATCGTCAACTCTATTGCCGTAAACCGCGGCATGGAGCCTTTCGGCTTCTTCGAATTTCTGCCCCTGGGTATTGCCCTGGTGGGCGCCGGCATGGTCTACCTGGCCGCCGTCGGGCACTGGCTGCTGCCGGTGCGGAAGGGAGAGGCGGAACAGATAGACAAATACCGTCTGGTTGATTACCTGGTGGAACTCCAGGTGACCGACAAATCCCAACTAATAGGACAGACGTGGGAAAAGAGCAAAACAGGCGACGAGACTAAAGTAGACCTGACCAATCTTCTGCGGGAAACCAGAGCGGTCACCCGACCGACCCAAACCAAGATAAAAGCCGACGATATACTGCTACTGCACGGCAACATCGAGCAAATCATGGAGATGGAAGGAAAATACGGCCTCAAGGTATTAAAGGACGCCAAGGTTAGAGATAAGGAATTAAGCTCGCATAACATGAAGCTAAGTGAGGTGCTGATACCGCCCGATTCCAATCTCATAGGACGCTCCCTGCAGGAAGCCGTCTTCTTCCGCCGCCACAGGCTCAACGTCCTGGCAATTCAGCGCAGAGGACGCACACTGCGTGAACGCCTGTCCAACATCAAGCTAAAAGAAAACGACACAGTGCTGCTCCAGGGTCACAAGGACGATATAGCGCACATCATGAACTCGCCCAATGCCATCGTCACCAACGAGCTGACCGATCTGTACCTAAGAAAGAACCGGGCTATCATATCGCTGGGGGTACTGCTGGCCGTGGTAGTACTCACCGTATTTAATGTAATGCCCATCATGCTGGCAGCCATCCTTGGCGCGGTGGCGATGGTGATAACCCAGTGTCTGACAATCGAAGAAGCCTACAAAGCGATAGACTGGAAAATTATCTTTCTGCTGGCCGGAGTCCTGCCGCTGGGCCTGGCCATCGAAAGCAGCGGCATGGCGCTATGGATAGCCAATAACGTATTACAGCCGATGGCCGGTTCGGGGCCGGTGCTGATGCTGGCCGTTTTTTACCTGCTTACCGCCGTACTCACCGAGGCGATATCAAATAACGCCGCGGCGGCCATCCTCGCGCCTATCGCTTTCTCTACCGCCACAGCAATGAATATCGACCCCAGGCCTTTGCTAATTGCTATTACCTTCGCGGCGTCCACGAGCTTCGCTACACCCATCGGCTACAAGACCAACACGATGATATATTCACCCGGCGGCTACCATTTTACAGATTTCACCAAGGTGGGCGTGCCGCTCATTGTCATATTCTGGGGCATCAGCGTGCTTTTAATACCGAAAATCTGGCCTTTCTAATATAAAAAAGAGGTAAATAAATGGAATGCAATGTTACTACCAATAAAGCCGGATGCAACTGCACCTATGAGCCGTGTGTGCGCAAGGGAAAGTGCTGCGAATGCATCAGCTACCACTTAGAGATGAATGAATTACCGGCCTGCGCTTTCCCGGCGGAAATAGAACGCACCTACGACCGCTCTTTCGCGAGGTTTGCGGAGTGGGTAAAGGGGAGGGAGTAGCGGGAAACGTTGAATTAAGCTATAGTATTACTGATGAACAAAACAAAAAAAGTCTCCTGGCACAAGCACCTGAAAGCGAAAAAAGCGCTCAAGGAAAAACAAAAAGCACAATCCAAGACGGCTAAATAAGCATCCTGTTGGCCTTTGTTTTAAAAACCGCGGCGGGATGAGCTATAGCATTCTGATAATTCCAAGTAACCCCGGGATACAGTCTCCGTTATATATTTACAGGAGAGTGAAAACCGCGAATGTCAAAACTGCCGGAGCTTATCCAAGCGCTCCTCGACCCGAAAGCGTACCCGGAACCGCCGGAGCAAGTGGAAATGGTGCAGACGCAGATATCCTACGTCTTTCTCGCCGGGGAATACGTCTATAAAGTCAAGAAACCGATGGACATGGGCTTCCTGGACTACACCACGCTGGAGAAACGCCTTCATTACTGCCAGAAAGAAATCGAGCTTAATAAACGACTCTGCGCCGACGCCTACCTGGGCGTGGTGCCGATATCCAAAGAGAAGGGGCATTATCTAGTCGGGGGTAAAGGGGAGGCTAAAGAGTACGCCGTAAAGATGCGGCGGCTGCCACAGGACGCCATGATGGACGTGCTGCTGAAGGAGAAAAAGGTCACCCCGGAGATGGTGGATAAGGTGGCGGGAATAATCGCCGATTTCCATAAGAAAGCGGCTACCAGCGAAGAAATCACCCGGCTGGGCGGCATCGACGCTGTAATACAGAACACAACAGAGAATTTTTCCCAGACGGAACAATACTTCGGCATCATCATCGAACCGAAGACCTACCATCGCATCAAGACCTATACCGAGGACTATATTAGAGCCAATAGAGCCCTGTTCCACAAGCGAATGGCGGAGGGCAAGGTGCGGGACTGCCACGGCGACCTGCACACGGCCCACATATGCTTTTGTAAAGATATCTGCATTTACGATTGTATAGAGTTTATCGACCGTTTACGATATACCGACGTGGTGGCAGACATAGCTTTCCTGGCGATGGACCTCGACCATTACAACCGCAAAGACCTCTCAGGACATTTCATTAATGCCTATGTAAGCAGGAGCGGGGACAAAGAGCTACTGAAGCTGCTCAACTTCTATAAATGCTACCGGGCATACGTGCGGGGGAAGGTGGGCTGCTTCCAGTACGACGACAGGTACATCTCCGCCGGGGAGAAAGAAAAGATAGCCGCCAACGCGCGGGGCTACTTTACGCTGGCGGAGAGCTACACCGGGGGATAAGGTGAAAAAAGCGCTGCTGGTATTAGTATCAAGCCTGTGTTTAGTCGTCACGGGCTGCGTTAGTATTGCCACGGCACAAAACGACACCGTCGATAACCCTCAAAAATCCGGCTTCGATTTCATCTTCAAATACGGCGTGACCGGCAGAAATACCCTCGATACTTTTCACGGCACGTTTACCAAAGACATGGTCATGGACGCGGCAATTACGATAGACCTGATGTTAACGGCGGAGGAGATGGACAGCATTTACCAGAAGATGGTGGAGATAGATTTTTTTAGTTATCCGGACAAATTCGCGGTAGATGTGCCAGAAGGTGAAATAAAAACGGAGGTGACCCCGTATTCCACCTACTTTTTCCGCGTGGAATATAACGGCAAGACCAAGGAACTGCTGTGGCATGACAAATACTTAAACTCCGACGCCAGCGCGGATAAACTCAAGGAACTTATCAGCTTTATAAGGAACATCATAGAATCAAAGGAAGGGTATCAAGCACTGCCGGAGCCCAGAAGCGGGTATTTATAGTCGAGAATCATAATAGCGGAGGATATTTTGAGCGAATCGCAAAATGCCAACAATAAGCCCATAAAGCCGATACAAATCAGGCCGATAGACCATGGTGATAAAGCCTGGGTTGCCAGCCTGGTGAATGAGATGTGGGGCTCGATTAAAATAGTGGTGCGGGGGAGCATATACCACGTAGATGAACTCCCCGGATTCATTGCGATATACGATGATGAACCGGTGGGACTGGTGACCTACTTTCTTGAGGACGGGGACTGCGAAATAATCAGCCTGGACAGCACCATCGAGGGCATCGGCATGGGCTCCACGTTGATTGAAACTCTGAAAAAATTCGCCATAGAAGAAGGCTGCAAACGCCTGCGGCTGATAACCACCAACGACAATACAAAGGCCCTGAAATTCTGGCAGAAGCGCGGTTTCCGGCTGGCGGCAATTTACCCCAACGCCATCGAGAAATCACGCGAGCTAAAGCCGGAGATACCGTTAACGGGAAACGACGACATACCGATTCGAGATGAGATTGAGCTGGAGATGAGGCTGGAATAATCACCGAATTGTGAAAGAACAAAGATAGAGATTGCCACGCTTCGCTCGCAATGACAGATAAAAAGTGGAGGCTAACCATGCGGGAACCTTTCAGGAAATTTATTAAATCTGAAATAAAGGACGGCTTTCTGCTCATCGCCTGCGGCCTGCCGGGGACATGGAAAACAGAGACGACCGAGGAAGCGTATAAAATCAAGGGCGGCCGGCTTTTAAGAACGGACATCATCCGGCTGGAGGTGCTGAAAAACCAGGATATATTCGACGCTAAGGTTGCGGGGGACATGAAAAAGCGGACACAGGTCTACGACGTAATGTTCGAGCAGGCGGGCGAGGCTTTCAAAGGCAACAAAAACGTTATCCTCGACGCCACCTTCGTTACGCAGTCGCTAAGGCAGCAGGCGGCGGCCATCGCGGCGAAAAATAAAGCCACCTTCATCATCCTGCAGACGGACTGCCCGCAGGAGGTATCCATCAAACGGATACTGGCGCGGGATAAAGAAAATTACGTTTCCAACGCCCTGACCGAGGAAGCCTACCTGAACAACAAAAGGAAGTTCGAGGCGGTGGATTTGGATGCTTTGAAAAAGCAGAATCCCGCATTGGAACTTATACACCTAATTGTTGATACGACTAAAGACCCGCCGGAGGACTGGTACATAACCCGTCACGATAAAAGGTAATTCGTGAAGATAGATTTACACATTCATACCAAAACCGGCTCCGACGGCGCCCTGCCGATAGATGAGGTCTTTTCAGAAGCTAAAAAACGAGGCATTAATTTTCTGTCCATAACCGACCACGATAACATCACTCACCAGGAGAAAGCTAAAGAGCTGGCGTCGGCAAATGGTCTTAAATACGTTACCGGCGTTGAACTGAATGTGACCCTGAACTATAATAACAAGTCTGTATCGCTGGATTTCCTCGGGTATGGGTACGACTACTTAAACACAGCATTAAACGAAAAACTGGGCGTCATGAAAGAGCACCGGGAGAAAAGGGCGCGCCAGATAATCGATAACCTGAACAGCGAGTTTAAGAAAGAGAACCGCCCGCTGTTTACCGGGGAAGACCTGCAAAAGATACAGGAAAGCGTCGACGGGATTATCAGCCGGCCCCACATAGCGGACTATCTCATTAAAAAGGGCATCGTAACAAGTCGTCAGGAGGCGTTCGATAGATACCTGGTCAAGTGCGATGTGCCCAAATACCCGCTACCGCTGGAGGAAGCGGCGGCGCTTTTGAGGGGGGCGGGGGGCAAAGCAGTTTTAGCCCACCCCAACGACCCCAACGGGACATCG
>MGMR01000058.1:242-4456 GCA_001796495.1 Chloroflexi bacterium RBG_13_51_18 | reverse complement strand
CGGGCCTTGATGGGTCGGCCGACCAGTTAAAATACGCCCGGAAAAACGCGCCCAAAGCTAAATTCATCATGGCGGATGCGCGCGACTTTAAACTGCCTCCGGTTTATAACGCGGCATTCTGCACTTTCGACAGTCTTAACCATATATTGGACTTGTCGGAGCTTTACAAAGTATTCAGCAACGTTTACATGTGCCTGAAAAAGGGCGGCATCTTCATCTGCGACCTGACAACGGACTATTTTTTCAAAAAGTACGTACACAATCATACGACTATCGCCGATAAAACAACATATTTTTACACCAACCAATCAGAATACGACGCGGCAACACAGACAGCCAATCTCAAGTTCACCCTGTTCCGGCAAAAAACCAAAGGCTGGCAGCGTTACGATATATTGCTGCATCAGAGACCCTACAGCGCCGCCGAGGTGAAGTCGGCGTTAAGGATGGCGGGATTTAAAAACATACGCGTGGTAGCGGCGACACCGGAGCGGGGACCGCATAAACCGGAGAAAAATTCCAACCGGTTATTTTACTCCACCTTAAAAAGTTGAAACCGACTAGGTGTTTTCGTTCTGGTAAATGCCATTATAGCCTTCTGACTCGCCGGTAAGCTCCATAAAGACAAGCTGCGTGATGCGGGCGTTTTGCTGCACGCGGAAACCGTGCGGATTATGCACCGTCAATAAAGACTGCGAGCGCCCCTCATAGCCGGCGTCCCAGACGGCAGTGCCGACATTGACGCCGCAGCGGAGGAGGGAGGAGCGGGGCCGTCCAAAAGCCATGACATTTTTGGGGAGGTGGACGATTTCATTATATGTGACCATATAGATTCCTGCGGCAAGGTGAAGAAAGCCTTTATCATCGAAAGAAAGCGGGGCAAGGACGGATAGGACTCTTTCATTGTTGGATACCGCGATTGTTCCTCCGGACTGCATGGCGGCTATATCCCGCAGGGAAAGGTCGAAGCCGTTGGCCTGCACCTGCTCATCCAGACTAAACCAGCCTTCGATAAGCGGGGGGTTGTGCTTAAGCAGGCGGCGGATATCATTACCGGAAAGAACGGACATATCAAGACCTTTTTCTAAAAACTCCTGTTTATCTTAGCAGTTCCAGCATTTTCCGACAACGAAAGCCCGGATGAACGATTTTGAACAGGATATTTTGACGGTTCATAGCAATGAATATTATAATAGATAATATGAAACCTAAGCGAGTAATAACATTACTAATTTCTGCGTTTATAATATCAGCAATTTTCCTGGCCGGGTGCGGCAAAGATACCCCATCGCCTACCGATACCCAATACGCGGCAGCGACGGCAACCAAACTGGGAATCAGTTTTTCTTTTGAATATCCTATTACATATGGGAAAATTACTCCCGATGCTTTTGAAGATACGGGCGGTGACCATTCAGTCAGTTTACTGTACGGGAGACCCGGGAATACCAGTGATAAAGCGGATAAACAGATTTATATTATCGCCCTGGACCCTATTGAAAGCCGAATGAACGCGGCCGCCTGGATGGCCGAGCATATCAGACTCCTCGAGAAAAATGATCCCGCATTTAAACTCATCGAGCGTTCTACGATACAGATAGGCAGTATCGATGGCTACGTGACGGCGTATCACAGTTCAATCCTGGGAAATTACCTGAGTTCTGATTACCTCATAACCTGGGACGCTTACGTAGATTATAACGGATATATCTGGAAAATCGCGGTCATGGGTATTGAAGAACTGGCCGAAGAGGTAAAACCCGACTTCGAACATCTGATACAGAGCTTTGAATTCCTGAACTAAAACCGGCTAGGGTTTGCCGTACTTTTCCCTGATTTCCTTCTTGATAAGCTTGCCCAAGGGGTTGCGGGGAAGGTCATCCACAAAGACGACGGTGCGGGGGCGCTTGAAGCTGGCGAGGTTCTGACGGCAGTATTCCATAATTTCGTCCTCAACCGCTTTGGACTTTTCCACACCATTCTTGAGAACGACCACGGCGCGCGGCTCTTCGCCCCAGGTCTCATCAGGCACGCCGATAACCGCCACATCCTCTACCTTGGGGAATTCGCGGATAACGTTTTCCAGCTCCTCGGGGGAGATGTTTTCCCCGGCGCGGATGATAATATCACTGGAACGGCCGGATAAGAAGTAATAGCCTTCCTCGTCGACATAGCCGACATCGCCGGTATGCACCCAGCCGTCTTTATCGATAGTCTTCTTTGTTTTCTCCTCGTCCTTCCAGTAGCCGCTCATGGCACGCGGGCCTTTGGCGAGAATCTCGCCGACTTCATTCGTACCGAGTGTGTTCCCATCATCATCAACGACCTTCATCTGGACATCAGCCATGGGTTTGCCGATGGAAGCCAGACGCTTGATTTTCTTCTCTTTTTCTTCCGGAGTGCCTGTAATATGATGGTCTTCCGGACCGAGGGCAGTGATGGTGGAAGCCGTCTCCGTTTGCCCGAAGGCATTGATAAAGCTGACGTTGGGGAACTCATCCAGTGCCTTGCGGATAACGGGGAGGGGCATGGGGGCGGCACCGTACGTAATGACTTTCAGGCTGGATAAATCGTGTTTTTTAAAGTTGGGGTGGTCGAGGAGCTGCTTGAGCATGGTGGGCACCATCATAGCGCGGTTGGCTTTCTCCGTTTCCACCAGTGTCATCCATTCCTCGGGGTCGAACTGGCGCTCCATTACCAGCGTCCGCGCGCCGTAGATGGCCGCCATCATCGCCTGGATGCCGGCAACATGGTATAAAGGCACGGTGAGGATATTCCGCTCACTGGAATCGGGGTCGGGGGGGGTAACGTTTTCCAAAACGTAACCGGTAAAGCTGTTGTGTGACAGCATGACGCCCTTGGGAAAACCGGTAGTGCCGGCGGTGTACATTAAAATGGTAGTGTCTTTCTCGTCGATGGGCGTTTCAACTTCTTCCGCCGATGAATTTGTGATTATATCCTCGTAAAAATGCATATCCGGATGCTTAGTCTCAATGGAAACAAGGTGTTGTAAATGGTGGAGTTCAGGACGGATTGACTGAATCATGGGGAGATAACGCTCACCGGCGATTAAGATAGACGCCTCGGCGGTATTGAGCATATAGGCAAGCTCTTTTTCCTTGGCGCGGAAGTTGATGGGCATGTAAATTGCACCCGTCTTAGCGACGGCGAAATAGGTTTCCACGCACTGGTTGCAGTTGACCTGAAGAAAAGCAACAACAACATCTTTTTTAGCGCCCAGCTTCATCAGGCCGTTAGCCAGGCGGTTGACCCTCTCGTTGAGCTGGGAGAAGGAGTATCTTTTATCCTCAAAAACGATAGCAGGCTGGTCGGGGCAGATGGCAGTGGCAATATTCAGGAAATCAGTAGTATTCACGCCGTACCTCCAAAGTCGTATTTATAGACAGTTCGTGATATTTTAGCGTATGAACAACAGAAAAATCAAACTTTGGATATAGTACCGGGGGACGGGATGGCACTGAATAGTTGTTTAGTTACGTATTATGTAGTGAGGAAACAACTAAAAATAGACTTAGAGATTGCCACGCCTCCCCCGATTACATCGGGGGATGGCTCGCAATGACACAAGCAGAAGAGAGGGACTAAAGAGTAGCTTTTTCTTTAACTTTGATGATAATGGCCGCCATGGTCTCGCCGGCTTTAGCTTCGATAAGCACGGACGCCCGGCGGTCCAGGGGGGTTTCACCGATATTAATAATGACCAGCTTTGCGCCGGACTGTAAGGCGTATTGGGGCATATAGGCGGCGGGGTAAACCACCAGCGTGGAGCCGATAACGATAAAAAGGTCGGAGCCCCTGGCGCGGCGGCCGGCTTCCTCGAGGACTTCATAAGGCAGCTGTTCGCCGAACATGACGATAGCCGGCTTGAGCATGCCGTGACAGGCAGGGCAGTCCGGGATGTCTTCGCCACCGTCAAGTCTGGCTTTGATTTCATTGAAAGGATAGCGCCGGCCGCATTCAAAGCAAACAGCCCACTGCATATTGCCATGAAGCTCAAAAACCCTATCGTCGGGGAGACCGGCCTTCTGATGGAGGTTATCGATATTCTGGGTGATAACGCAGTCCAGCTTACCCATCTGGTACAGTTCAGCGATGGCTATATGAGCGGCGTTGGGCATGGCCTTATCCGTCATCAGGCCCTCTTTAAAGATATACCACTGCTTGCGGCGCGACTCCGGACTGTTCATGAATTT
>MGMR01000058.1:0-135 GCA_001796495.1 Chloroflexi bacterium RBG_13_51_18 | reverse complement strand
GCTTACGACTTTGCAGTATAAGGTCGGCGGCTTTAGCTACGAGAGAGCTTATATCCTGTTTATTCATCGGGCAATATCCGTTAACTGCCGGGCAAGTCGCGCTTCCAAGTCAAGTCCTTCAGATAAAGGCAGGTC
>MGMR01000057.1:4334-4481 GCA_001796495.1 Chloroflexi bacterium RBG_13_51_18 | reverse complement strand
CGGAGCTTCACTGGTAGTGGACGGGGGCTGGACAGCCTGGTAGTCAGCAGCTCGCCGGTTAGCCGGTGCTCTTTTGTCTCAACATATCGCCACGGAGTTTCTGTGTGGCCGTGTTGTCAACCTCGAACGATTGCGGGTCAATCACCA
>MGMR01000057.1:3914-4215 GCA_001796495.1 Chloroflexi bacterium RBG_13_51_18 | reverse complement strand
ACCACCCTGTCGTTTTCCGCCAGCGGTACGCCGGAGGTCTTCAGCACCTCGAACTCACCCCTTTCCTTCGACTGGATAAGGGCGTAGTTTCTCAGTCCCGGTTTACCGCCATCGACGCCCCAGTGCGGGCTTTTACCCTTTTCGATAAAGGCGTAATAGCTTGCCGGGGCCAGAAGTCGAAGCTGCAGCCTGGAACCGGGTCCCCCCATGTACTTCCCGGCGCCGCCGCTGTCCTGTATCAGCTCGGATTTCTCCACGAGCAGCGGATAGGTAGACTCGAGTATCTCGGTGGGTATATTCT
>MGMR01000057.1:3183-3874 GCA_001796495.1 Chloroflexi bacterium RBG_13_51_18 | reverse complement strand
GTCGGCACCCTGTCCGACCAGACACGGTGTGAGAGTGCCAAAGTATTTTCCTGTCCTCGGGTCGACGCCGTTAAATCCCTGACCAATGACATCGGCCCCGGAACTGGCGGGGATTTTCTCGGGAAGAACGCTGCACAGCGCTTTGCTGATCAGCTGCCCGATAGACCCGGAGACATTACCGCATAAAAAACATGGCGCATCAGGGCTGGCATTAAATATACTGCCTTCAGGCGCTATTAAAGTAATAGGCCGGTTAAACCCTTCATTTAAAGGTAATTCCGGGCTGGTCAATGCCTTCACAGTCGTTCTTACGGAAGATAAAGACGTAACCCATAAGCCGTTTAGCGGTCCGCGCTGCTGCGGGTCCGAACCGGTCAGGTCTACGGTTATATCGCTGCCCTTAATCGTTATCGTCACCTTGATTTTAACGGGTGTATCCAAATCAATACCGTTACTGTCCATCTGGTCTTCCGCGGTCCAGGTGCCATCGGGGATTTTCTCAATAGCCAATCTGGTGATGCGTTCGCTGTAATCGTACATCTCCTTGATAATCTCATTAATCGTGTCCATCCCGTATTTGTTCAGCAGTTCTATGACCGGCTTTTCCGCATAATGGCAGCCGGCAATCTGTGCCTGCATATCCCCCCATATAAGGTTGGGGGCACGGGAATTATGCGCAATAATATCCCAG
>MGMR01000057.1:2504-3098 GCA_001796495.1 Chloroflexi bacterium RBG_13_51_18 | reverse complement strand
GATAGGAGGACTTGGCGCCGAGGTCAATCCAGTGCGCCTTGGTGGTGGCGTAACCGAACAGCCGGTCCTTGAAGAAAATAGGTGAAAATACCACGACATCGCAGGTATGATTGCCGGTAATACCGGGTATATTCGAGATAATGACGTCTCCGGGCTCGATGTTCTCCTTGCCGATATAAGCCAGGCAGTTCTTCACGGCGGGACTCAGGCTGGCCAGAAACAGCCCGTGGGACTCCGCGATAACGCCGGCTTCGGCATCGAGGATGGCGAACAAACAGTCCTTAATCTCGTACATGAAAGACGTCACCCCGGTCCTGACGCCCGTCTCCTGCATCCCGTTGGCGATGGAAATCAGCTTCTCCCGGACGACGGCGAACGTAATCGGGTCTACCTTCGGCATCTAAGCACCCCCTGTATTGATAATCAGATTACCCAGCTTATCGACCTGCAGCGTCTGCCCCGGCATGACCACCGTGGTGTGAAACGGCTCTTCGACAATCGCCGGTCCGGCAATGGTGTTCCCGCCGAGAAGCCTGTCCCTTTCGTAAATCCGGGTCTCCCTGAATTCGCCGTCCAGGTATACCTGCCGGTTCG
>MGMR01000057.1:1931-2444 GCA_001796495.1 Chloroflexi bacterium RBG_13_51_18 | reverse complement strand
TTATCCTGCCGATTGCCTTTAACCTGGCGTTAATGGTTACCAGGGGGGCTTCAATCCGGTGGCCGTAGCGGGTCTCGTGGAGGTTTTCGAAGGCATCACCGATTATTTTCTTAACGTCTTCCTCCATCTCCCCGCCGGGCACCGGCGTTTCGACGTAATGGTGCTGACCTTCGTAGCCCATGTCCAGAGACCGGACGAACTCCATTTTTTCCGGGGTCATGCCTTCCGCCGCAAGCGTCTGCCGGGCACTGTTTTCCATTTGTCCGAAGACATTTTCAAGTTCCCGGACATCCAGCGTATCCAGCGAACGAATATGTGCCCGGGCGCCGGTGTGGACCAGGTTCATCGTCAGGATACCCCGGGCGCAAAAGACCCCGGGACCGGACGGTATGATGACCCGCGAGATGGACATATCTTTAGCAATGTTCCCGGCGAATATGCCGCCGCCACCGCCGAAAGCCATAATGGTGAAATCCCTGGGGTCGTAGCCCTGGCCGATGAGGATTTTCGTGG
>MGMR01000057.1:0-1883 GCA_001796495.1 Chloroflexi bacterium RBG_13_51_18 | reverse complement strand
CTTTATGCAGGTCCAATTTCAGCCTTGCCGCGATGCTGCCGACACCTTTTCTAGCCAGTTCCATGTCCAGGCGGGTCTCACCGCCGAGAAAGTAATCGGGGTCGATAAGGCCGTTGACCAGGGCAGCGTCCGTAACCGTCGGTTCCGTCCCGCTCAGTCCGTAAGCCATCGGGCCGGGGTCGGCGCCGGCGCTCTCCGGTCCTACCGTAAGCAGCCCGGCCTCATCCACCCTGGCGATACTCCCCCCGCCCGCGCCGATACTGCGCACCTCAATACCCGCCATCATCAGCGGGTAGCCCATTATTTCCGCCTTGTGTATTTCCAGATTCTGGCCGTCCTTGATGATGGAGACATCGAAGCTGGTACCGCCGACATCCATGGTCACCACGTCCTTAACGCCGCAGAGCCCCGCCATGTAAGCGGCACCGGCCGCGCCGCCCACCGTGCCGGATGCCAGGGTATAAAGGAGGCTGTCTTTAAATGCATCGAGACCGATAAGCCCGCTGGGACCCAGCACCAGAAGCTGCCCGGCGAACCCCGTGTCCTTCAGGCCTTCACCCAGCCGGCTGAGATAGCCGCCGACCGTCTTTCCCACGTACGCGTTAATAACGGTGGAACTCATGCGTTCGTACTCTCTAATCTGCCTGGCCACCCGGTGGCTGAGGGAAACGCTGACTTCCGGCCATGCCTCACCGATTATTTCGCCTATGCGGCGTTCGTGGTCCGGATTGGCGTAAGCGTGCAGGAGGCAGACAGCAATCGCCTCAACGCCATCCTCTCTCAGCTTCCGGACGACATCCTTGATTTCTTCTTCATCCAGCGCTTCCAGTACTTCCCCCAGATAGCTCATACGCTCGCTAACCGGGAGCCGCAGGTTTCTCGGCACCAGCGGCTTCGGCTTTTTCCACATGCTATTGTATACTTCTTTCTTATCGCCCCTGGCCATCTCCAGAACGTCGGTGAAACCGCGGGTGGTTATCAACCCCACCCTGGCACCTTTCTGCTGGGCGATCGTGTTAAGGCCGGCCGTGGTCCCGTGGATGAAAAGGGACACCCCGGACATATCGATTTTAATCTTTTTTACCACGTCGATAACGGCCTGCCCGATTTCCCAGGGGGTGCTGCGCACCTTATCGGTCGCCATCTGCATGGTGTCGTCATCGATGTAGACAATGTCGGTAAAGGTGCCCCCGATGTCGACGGCAATTCGCTTCATATGTTCAACCTCACTACCTGATTTCAGGTATCAAGATATACTTGATATATTCAGCCCTTTCCCGGTCTATAAAGAACGCCGACAGCCAGAGCTTCACGGCAACGCATGCCGCTTCCTGCTCGATAGGGTCCATCCCTGGTTGATTTTTACTGAAACGCTGGTGTTAGCTTGCAGGAGTGTCACAGGAAATAACCTTGAACGAAAAATAGCACAAGTAAAAATAATTGTCAATGCCGTTAAGCTAGAATATAGTATTTGATAATACCATAAATAAAAAATAAAATATTGTCAAATATCAGGCTGGAATGACCTGCCTGCGCAAATATGCTTCAGCGAGCGGGTCGGCGGGCAGGCAGGGGGGAACGGATTCTTCAGTGGCTACCCCCAAGGCAGCCTGAATATTTACATAAAATTTAGTTTTCTCCCCAGATTATTTATTAAAGCTTTATCCGCTTATTGCCATAATAGCTTAAAATGTAACAATCGGAGAAATTGTATATTCGGGGAGAGTAAATGCCGAATCTGCAGAATAAAGCGGTGCTAACGAACGCCGCCAAGCTGGAATTGCTGGATAAAATCTGGTCCAAGGTCAAACCGGAAGAGAAAGAAGACCAGATTATTTCCTGCCTGATGCGGATGGCCCATAATGTGCTGGGCGCATCGGCTT
>MGMR01000056.1 GCA_001796495.1 Chloroflexi bacterium RBG_13_51_18 | reverse complement strand
TGCTGTAATCTGGTGTTGAAATCGCCTCTGATACCAAGGATGAAGTTATTTGCGGTTTCCAGGGATTTAGCGGCGAGAAGAGTCTCGCTGATAATTTCTTCGGTCAGCATTGTTTCCTCATTTATCAGGGCTGCCAGATTGGTCTCCCGTTGAATGTTTTCCAGCTCCGCTCCCAGCATGCTGTTTTCCCCGGCTGTCTGGCTGCTCGCCTGATAAAGAGGAAAAAGACAGGCAATGACCGCCACCAGTAAAACCGTCATCACTAAATACTTCATAGCGACGGGTTTGGCTTTAGGCTTGCGGAATTTCCCGTCCAGGATATTTACATTGATGTCAAAAAAGCGTGAGTTACTCCCTTTATCGGGCGATTTTAGGGTTGTTCTTTTAGTGGCCAGCCCGATACTGGTGGTATATTCTGTAATCGGCAATTTTTCAGGAAAATCTATCGGTGGAATCAGGGGCTCTATCTGGTATTCTATTTCAGACTGGAGCATCTGGCTCGTTGCGGTGTCCGCCGCCATCTCTCCGGTCAATAACAGCGGCAGGTTCCCGTCTATATTGATATCCGGGTGGTTGCTCTGATAAAAAGCGGCCGTTTTTGTTAATTCATCCGCCAGGCGGTGGATGTTGTCTTCCAGGGTGGCGCCCTCGCCCCGGGGGTTTATCGTGTGTATTACAGAAGGCAGACCATGCGTGATGAAGACGATATCGAAACAATCGGGTTCTATATTGACGACGATTGCGTTGCTCCGGTGGGCTGCCCGGGCCAGTGCCAGCGGGCGTACGTCCATGAGGTATAGCTCAATGCCGGCTATTTTAAGAGTCTGCACGGTGGCATCTATCAGGTTGCGCGGCACGCCGATGACGAAAAACTCCTGCTCATCACCTTTGGTTTGCATTGGCTGCCACGAAACATACAGTTCGTCTAAAGGTAAAGATATCTCTTTTTTCGCCGCCCGCAGGATAGCCTCGTCGAGAAGGCGGGGTTTCATCCTGGGCAGGCTGATAAACCGGTAGGTAAAGGACAGCCCCGCGATGCTGACGATAACGTTATTTTTCTGTATTCCGGTAGACTTGAATAATAAGCTGATTGCCTCTCCCGCAGCCTGGGGCTGAATCACCAGACCATCGCGCACCAGGCCCTCGGGGAGGTCGGCGCTGGCCCACGTTACCACCCGGCGGCCCTTCATCGTTAGTATTTTAATATTATGGCTGCTTATATTCAGCGCAACGTACATTTTCTTTATTCAGCCTTTCCCAATCACCTGGCAGCAGGCAGAGTGTAAACAGCTATTCTGATATCACCGTCAATCGACCCTGCGTCCGGGTTTTCAAACAGGAAAGAACCGGATACCTTCTCCACGTTCAGGTACTCGAGAACAAGCGTCTCCGGTTCGCCGTTTTCCAGTCGGTTTAAAAAGTCTGTCACTTGTGTAAAGTTACCGCTAATCGCCAGAGTAATCCGGAAAACGGCATAGTCCTGGTTTGAAATCCGCTCGACCATCCAGTCTTGTGTCGAGAGCGGTATCGCTTTCACTCCGGTCTCATCCGCCAGTCTAAGAATCCTGTTGATGATACGGGTGATATTGGTATCGATATTCAGGGTGTCTTGCCCCGCCCATAATAAGTCTTCAGCGTCAGCCATCTGCTCATCGAGGTCAGGGGGCGGCAGGGGAATTAAAGCCAGCGCCGCCGTTCCATCTGAAATTTGATTCTTCAGGGTTTCTTTCTGACTGCGCTGTTTCAGGTAGCCTGTGCCGACAAGGTAATAGACTACCAGGAGGGCCAGTATTAATGCGGTGATGAGTATTCTACGTGTTTTCATTGCTTCTCTCTGGATTAACTACTTGTTAACCTCCCCTTATTGCACCTGCCAGAAGGTGATAGATGCCGTTGTATTATCGGTAGCCACATGGGCTAGAATTGCGGTGTCTCCGGCTGTGGCTCTGATTCTGTACACGTTTGCTCCACCGCTGCTGGTGGCAATACCTATAGTAACCAGGCTGCCCCTTGATGACGGGATGCAGTAGGCTATCGCTAATATACCGTCGGAGATAATGATAATATCCGGGAAATATCCGTTGCTGGTATCATATTCGAAGGAATCGGTTATCGTGCCGGGAATAGTTCCGTTTGCTTCTATCGGAAGGGTTATCAGGTGACCGTCATTCTGGGGACCGTCATAAACTATCGCATAGGTATTCCCCACAATATGGACGATTTGAGGCTCCTGCCCGTTGGTGGGGTCGAATTCATAGCTGCTGATAACGCTGTTGGAGATATCGCCGGCAGTAGAAATAGTCATTGTTGCTATAAAGCCGTCGGAATTGGGACCCGTGTAGACTATCGCATAAACATTTCCGGTGGTGTTAATAATATATGGATCTACGCCATTGCTGGTATCGAACTCCAGTGTGTCGATAACGCTGTTGCCTATATCTCCGTTTGCCGCGATAGTTACGGTTACCAGGAAGCCGTCGCTACCTGTACCCCTATATGCAATAGCGAAGTAAGTGCCGGATACGTGTATAATATCTGGTGTATAGCCGTTGCTGGTGTCGAATTCCAGCGTATCGATAACGCTGTTGCCGATATCGCCGTTGGCGGCGATGGTGCCGGTGACAAGAAATCCATCGTTTTGGGTTCCACGGTAGGCGATGGCATAGTAGATGCCGGATATGAAAACGATATCTGGCTCATAACCGTTGCTCGGGTCGAATTCCAGCAGGTCTATTACGCTGTTGCTTATATCGCCGTTGGCGGCAATCGTCATGGTCTTGAGGAAGCCGTCATTGCCCGAACCTGTATAGGCGATTGCGTAGATTTCACCGGATACATGGATAATACTCGGATTATTGCAGTCGCTGGTATCGAATTCCAGGGTATCGATGGCGCTGTTGGTAATATTGCCATCCGGGGCTATTGCCACGGTCCTCAAGAAACCGTCACTGCCGGAGCCTTCGTAAGCTATGGCATAAATATTTCCAGAGACATGTATAATATCGGGCGTATTGCAGTATGTCCCGTCAAAATCAAAGCTGTCTATAATGGTTTTATCAATACTCCCCACTACACCTCCCCCGCCGGTGGCATTGGAGGTTACCGTGACGGTTGTCATAACACCGTTAATCGTCTCCGGAAGCTGATAGATAATTTGGTCTCCGGGATTGGGAATCAGGGCTCCCAGCCCCCCGTAGAGTAGTCTCCAGATAGCGTGCTCCACCCCCGCGTCGCAGGCATTCCGGTAGTCAATCGTTTGGCCGTATACTCTTGAGCCTATGATGCTGCTGCCCGCGTGGCCCAGGAAGGGCACAATCAATAATGTGCCTATGGTCAGCGCCATGATGGCTAGAGGCAGGGCCTGCCCCTTTTCGCCTTTCATTTATCCCTCCACCGGCCTCAGGTAGACCATGTACGTTCCGTTTTCACTCACGTTACTTCTCCCGACCGGCGCGGCAATCAGGTTCATTGTCGCCACGCGGTTGTTTACAGAAAACACAGCGCTGCTGATGTTCCTTGCCAGGATTAACTGCAGGCCGGCAGAGCTGCGCTGCAGATTGTTGCCCGCCAGCGAATAGGTGACCGTGGAATTATCGCTTAACGTCAGCACCAGCTGGCTACCACCGGTGGCTGCTTTGGCCTCCTGGCCGTCCTTATTAAACCAGTAGGCGGCGTTTTGCAGCTCATGCAAAGCGGTGAACTTATCATTACCGTATTCGGAAATGGTTATAATATGGTATATAGCCGTCCCCAGGAAAGCGACGATGATGCCGGTTACCGCTACGGCGGTAATCAGTTCTACCATGGTCATGCCTTCCTGTCTGTTCATCTGTTCACCTTGTAATCGGTCACCGAAAGGATACTCACGGCATCCTTCTGGACGGCTACCGTTATCTTCTGTATATTCGTATCGGTGCCCGGCACGGCCAGCACACCGACTGATACGCTGTAGGTGGGCGGGACGGTCAATACCGGATAAGTAATCGCGCCGGGAACAAATGCGTAATTCTTGGTGTATTCCATTTGCGTCTGCGCCAGGCCCTGTGCCACGGTCTCGCGGTCGAGTTCGCTTACCGTCAGCGAACCTGCCGAGAGCGACACTATAAAGGCCACTACGGAGGTTCCCAGAATCGCCACGGCAACCAGCGTTTCCGCCAGGCCGATGCCTTTCTGGCTATGCAGTTGAATTCTCGACCGTACTAATTTCGTCATCTCTTTTACCGTTTTATTTTTTTAATGCATGGATTTCAATATAGAATAGAGTGGCGTTATCATGGAAAGCGCGATGAAAATAACCAGGCCTCCGATGGCCAGCGTTAATGTAGGTTCTATCATCGATATCAGGGAATCGATTTTCCTATCGACTTCCTGTTCGTAAAAATCCGCCAGGGTGCCCAGCGTACTATCCATTGAACCTGTTTTCTCCCCCACCACGGTCATTTCAACCAGGAGGGCGGGGAACAGGGTGTTTTCAGACATCGGCTGTGACAGCCCCTCGCCTTGTACCAGCCTATCCCTTACATCATCGAAAGCTTTGCGTAGTATTTTATTGCGGTTGGTCCGGGTAACGATATCAATGATTTGGGGCAGCCGCAGTCCCGCCTGTAAAAGCATTGAAGCGGTCTGGCAGAATAACCCCATGCTGCGTTCGATTATGATTTTTCCTATTATGGGTATTCTTAATAAAAATTTGTCTCTGGCCAGCTTTACGGATTCCAGCCGCAGCAGGCCGATGACTCCTATAATGATGACAACTAATGCGCCGAGTAAAGGCAGACTATTATCGGTAAAGAAAGCGGCAGTATCAACCAGTGTCCTGGTCATCCACGGCAGCTGGACATCGAGCGAGCTAAAAAGGGAGATTAAAGGCGGTAATGCTACCGTAATCAGCAGAAACGCCACGCCTATAGCCATGATTAACACAAATATCGGGTACATCATGGCGCGCTTGATTTTCTGGTTCGCATAGGCTTGTTTTTCCAGGTATTTAGCCGCCTGTTTAAGGCCGCCTTCCAGTGTGCCTGCCTGTTCGCTGGCTTTAATTATCTGGCAATATGTATTGGAAAACTCCTTAGGGTATTTAGCCAGTGCCTGTGACAGCGAGTTTCCGGACTGGATTTCTTCAGATAATCCGCTGAAAATCTTTTTCATCGCCTTCTTGGTGGACTGTACGCCAAGCAGTTTTAATGCAGAAAGCAGAGGAATCCCGGCCTGTATTAGCGTGGCAAGTTGAATCGAGGCGTCTATTACATCCCGCATTTTCACGCCGGTGAAAGTCGGCACCAGCTTCTCCATATCCAGCCCCGGGCCAACTACTTCCAGGCTGATGATATTCTGGAACCCGGCGCGGTATAGGGCTACCTCGGCCATGTTCTCCGAGGCGACGTCAATCGTGCCTTCGATTACCTTTTTATCTATAGAATAGACTCTGTATTTATAGGTCATTTTCCCCTCGTCAGTTGATGGAAAATACGCTGCGCATCACTTCGCTGATGGATGTCACTCCATCCTTGACCTTTTTCATGCCGTCATGTTTCATCGTTACCATCCCCTCGGCAACGGCTTGAGCTTTAATCTCACCGCCCCCTGCATTACTGCGCAGCATCTTTCTGATGGACTCGCTCATAATTAGAAATTCAAAAATTCCTGTCCGCCCGCGGTAGCCGGTATCCGCGCATAAATTACACCCTGTGCCGTGATAGAACGTAACAGCCTCATCCCCCATTTCCCTGGTAAAAGCCTCCAGTTCTTCCTCGTTAGGATGATAAACGGAACGGCAATTGGTACAGATGCGGCGGACCATCCGTTGAGAAACAATGCCGATAAGCGTTGTCGAGATGGATGCCGGTTCTGCGTCAAGGTCCATCAAACGGAAAAGCACACCCACGGCATCGTTGGCATGTATGGAAGAAAGAACCAGGTGGCCGGTAAGAGCGGACTGGATGGCGGTGTTGACGGTATCCTTGTCTCGTATCTCTCCCACCAGTATCACGTCAGGGTCGTGCCGCATAATTGCCCGCAGGCCGCCGGCGAAAGTAATACCGGCTTTAGCATTAACCTGTGTCTGGTTGATGTCCATGAAGCTGTATTCTATCGGGTCTTCGATCGTCATGATGTTACGCTCGTTCCTGTCCAGCTCGTTAATCGATGCGTATAAGGTGGTCGTTTTCCCGGAGCCTGTCGGCCCCCCGACCAGTATCATTCCGATCGGACTCTTCAGCATTGTCTTGTACTTTTTAAGAACGTCGGCCTGAAACCCCAGTTCCGTCAGCGTGAAAAGCGCCAGCGATTTGTCCAGGATCCGCAGTGTAACCCTCTCTCCGTAAGGCGTTTCCATGGTAGCCGTGCGGATATCAACCTCGTTGCCGCCTATTTTAATGGAAAATTGCCCGTCCTGCGGCCGCCTCTGCTCCGAGATATCCATCTCTGAAAGGATTTTTACCCGCGACACCAGCGGCGAGTGGATATTAAGCGGAAAGGAAAACATGTCATGCAAAATGCCGTCGATACGGTACCGTATCCTAAGCCGGTCTTCCTGTGGTTCGATATGCACGTCTGACGCCCGGTCCTTGACGGCTTGCGCTACCAGCAGGTTGAGTGTCTCGGTAACGGGCGTGTTCGCGGTAATGGCAGCGGGCTCTTCCTCTTTTTCCTCTACAATAGGTGCGAACTGACTCACCTGTTTTTCGATTGCGCCGCTTGACCTGTAATGTATGTTTATCGCTCTTTCTATATCGGAACGCACGCCCAGCGCTACCTCCACTCTCATCTTGGCCTGGACTTTCACATCCTCAATCGTGCGGATATCCTCGGGGTCGGCCATGACCACCATTAAGGAGTTATTCACTATATCCAGCGGGATGAGCGCGTATTTGCGGGCCATTTCTTCCGGGATGAGCCGGAGCGCCAGCGGCTGCACCGTGTGCCTCTTCAGGTCGATAAGCGGCAGCTTCAGCTGAATGCTGAGTACAACGGCCAGTTCCTCGGCCTTGACCAGTCCCTGTCTCAGCAGTATGTCGCTTAGCTTGCCGCCCTTTTGCTTCTGCACGGCCAGCGCGCTTTCCAGCTGTTCCGGTGTGATAAGCTTCTCCTCGACAAGCATATCACCCAGGCTCTTTTTAGAAGTCTTGTCCGCTAACATGATTCTTCCTTATCCGACTACTTTCTCCCGGGTTGTTGCGCTGGACTTCTTTTTAGCTAATAGTTTTTCCACCCGGTTTACGATGTCTGACGGAGCGGAAGGCTTGGTCAGGTAATCATCTGCGCCAACCTTGATGCCGGTATCCTTGTCTATTTCCTGCGCTTTGGCAGAGAACATCAGGATAGGCATTTTTGCTGTTGATGGGTCTGACCTTAACCGGTAGCAGATTTCGAACCCGTCCATCCCGGGCAGCATAACGTCCAGGATAATAAGGTCGGGCGCTTCCCCGAGCGCTTTTCTTATCCCTTCCAGACCGTTAGAGGCCGTGATTATCTGGTACCCTTCCTGCTTTAGTGAGTAATCTACCAGTCTTTGCGTTGCCGGATCGTCTTCGATTATCAGAATTTTCTTTCCCATTTTTTTCTCCTCCTTTGTTATTAAGGGGCAGCGTGAAGCTGAAAGTGCTGCCCTCGCCGTATTTACTTTCTGCCCGGATATTCCCTCCGTGCGCATCAATGATTTGCTTGGATATATAAAGCCCCAGTCCCGTGCCACCCCTTACCGTTTCCCCCTCGGCGCGGTAAAATCTCTCGAAAAGATGGGACATCGCCTCTTTCTTTATTCCGGTCCCATGGTCGATAACCTGGAACAACAGCTCTCCGTCCTGTAAAGCTACATTGACATCAATGCTTCCGTCGCGGTCGCTGAATTTAATCGCGTTGCCGACCAGGTTCAGTATTACCTGCCGCAGCCTGTCGCTGTCCGCTTCCATTTCAGGTAATTGTTTCGGCAGGTTTTCAATCAGTGTTATATCCTTTTCGCGGGCCAGACTGTGAAGTGTCTTCATGGTGTCGACTATAATGTCACGTATTGAAACGTCCTTTTTATAAATCTGAAATCGCCCGGATTCCAGCCTCGACATGTCAAGCAGGCTGTTGATGAGATTGCCCAGGTGTACAACCTCCGAGTCTATAATCTGGAGAAACTCCTGCTGGGTTGCCTGGTCGGGCACCTTGCCGGTCATAATCAGCTTGGTAAAGCCGCTGATGGATTGTAACGGCGTGCGCAGCTCGTGGGACACATTGGAAAGAAACTCGGATTTCATCTGGTCGATTTTACGCAGCTTTTCCTCGGCTTCTTTACGTACCGATATATCGCGGAAAATAGCTCTAGTGGCAATTACTTTTTCTTCTTTGCGCACGGGATTAACATTTCCTTCAACCTGAATTAATCTACCATCTTTGGCTACGAATCCGGTTTCAATATTAATAACGGTTTCACCCGATATAACTTTTTGGAGAGTTTGCTTACAGTGGGTCAGATAATCGGGATGAACGATATCCCAGAAATCGAGATCGAGAATTTCCTTCTCACTATATCCAAGTGCATCACGCCATGCTTTGTTTACATAGACGAATTTACCTGCTACGTTACAACTCTGGATGAGGTCGCTGGCATTCTCAAACAGGTCGCGGTAGCGTTCCTCGCTCTGCTTCAGGGCTTCCTCCATCTTTTTCCGCTCGGTAATATCTGTGTTGACGGACAACATACATGGCTTGTTGTCAATATTTATAATTTCCGCAGAGAAAAGCCAGGTACGCAATTCACCGGATTTTATGCGGATATGACATTCCCTGTTGGTAACTATTCCTTCTTCCTTTAAAGTCTTTATTGCATCGTTGCGTTCCTGTGGAATATCCCATAAACCCAGGTCGCTGGCCTTTTCACCGATGACCTCTTCACGGCAATATCCGGAAAGACGCAGGAAAGTATTGTTAGCATCGATTATTCGGCTGTCATCGATGCTGGAAATAATGACTACCTCCGGACTGTTTAGGAAGGCTTTGGAGAATTTTTCCTCTGATATCCTTAGAGCCTCTTCGGCTTTCTTAATCTCGGTAATATCTCTGGCGCTAGATAATGCACCGGTTGCGTTCCCGTCTCTATCCTTGAGCACCCGGCACCACCAGCGAAGTAAACGCTTTTCTCCATCACGCCGCCGCTGCCAGCTTTCCACGAAAATTATGCTTTCCTCGCCGTTGAAAATAGGTGCTACTATTTCATAAGTGTCCTGTTCGCCTTCAAAATAAAACGCCGCGTCCTTGCCGATTACATCATCCCCGAAGAATGTTATCCCGGCATTATTCGCCCAGGTGTAGACTTTGTTCTCATCCACCTCCATGATAA
>MGMR01000055.1 GCA_001796495.1 Chloroflexi bacterium RBG_13_51_18 | reverse complement strand
AAACCGAACGAGGATAGAAAAGGCTCCTCCTGATGGTCGCCGTCGAGTGCATTAAGAATAATTTCATTGTCCATAAGTCCTATGCCGTAAGTACGTGTTTTCCTTGACTTTTAATTCGGCATACGATACACTAGAGTCTTGGGCGGGCAGGTGTGATATTTTCCCTGATTTCATCACTCCCGGGAGGCTGGGCTTTAGTTATGGTTGAGTAAGCTTTATGAAGATTGCAATTAGCGGAAAAGGCGGCGTAGGCAAGACCCTCCTGGCAGCTTTTCTTTCAAAGACATTTGCCTCTTCCGGCTATTCTGTAATCGCCATCGACGCCGACCCCGATGCCAACCTGGCCGCTACTCTGGGTTTCCCCAACCCGGAGAAAATGATTCCGATATCCGAACTGAACGACCTCATCGAAGAGCGCGTGGGCGTACGCCCCGGGACATCCGGCTCTTTTTTCAAATTGAATCCCAAGGTAGACGACCTGCCGGATAAATATTCCGTAAAAATGGACGGCATAAAAATAATGTCCATGGGTCGGATAAAGAGGGGCGGCACCGGCTGCTACTGTCCGGAGGGGTCGCTGCTCCAGGCACTGGTCAGCCACCTGCTGCTGCAGAGAGATGAGGTGGTGATACTGGATATGGAGGCGGGCATCGAGCACCTTTCCCGCGGCACCGTTAAAGCCGTAGACAGGCTTCTCATCGTGGTGGAACCGGGAAGAAGGAGCCTGGAAACCGCCGAGACCATCAAGAAACTGGCCCGCGACCTTGGTTTGAAAAACATCGCGGCCGTCGGCAATAAAGTCAGAAATGAAGCCGATGAGCAATTCATAAAATCCAACCTGCCCGACATCGAAATAATCGGATTCATATATTACGACCCTGCGATTAATGACGCCGACCACGCCAAGCTTTCACTTTTTACCGCCAGCCCCGCTACCAATGATGCGGTGAAGAAAATCTATGATAAACTCGTGGCTCAAAGCGGAAAGCAAGACGAAGCGAGCGTCAGCAGTACTGGAAAGGGATAAAATTAGAAAACGCTTTCAGCATCATAAAATAACGGAAGCATCACCGGATATTTCAGGTAGGATAAGGTTTTCTTTAGGTCCCTTTAACATATATAATAATAGAGAAATCTCACGCATCAAATAACTAAATCAAGGAGGTTTAATTAGTGGCTTACGACGCTGTAAAAATGAAGGACTGGCAAATCTCTGAAGCGGCTGAAGAAAACATGCCGACCCCCGATGAATGGCGGGAAAAACTGGGACTCCAGAAAGACGAGATGCTCGCGTACGGACGAATCGCCAAGCTGGATTTTCTCAAGATCATCGACCGCCTCAAGGATAAAAAGGATGGCAAATATATAGAAGTAACCGCCATCACACCCACCCCGCTGGGCGAAGGCAAAAGCACCACGTCTTGCGGCCTGATGGAAGGCCTGGGCAAACGCGGCAAAAACGTGGGCGGCGCGCTGCGCCAGCCCTCCGGCGGTCCCACCATGAACATCAAGGGTACGGCTGCCGGCGGCGGCAATTCCCTGCTTATTCCCATGACCGAGTACTCCCTGGGTCTTACCGGCGATATCAACGATATTATGAACGCCCACAATCTGGCTATGGTCGCCCTTACTGCCAGGATGCAGCACGAGCGAAACTACGATGACGAACAGCTGCAGCGCCTTACCCGTATGCGCCGCCTGGATGTCGACCCGACACGGGTGGAGTTCGGCTGGATAATGGACTTCTGCGCCCAGAGCCTGCGCAATATCATCATCGGACTTGGCGGTCGCATGGACGGCTACACCATGCAGTCCAAGTTCGGCATCGCCGTCGGTTCCGAGCTAATGGCCATGCTCTCCATCGTCACCGACCTCGCCGATATGCGAAAAAGGATGGACGAAATCACCCTGGCTTATGACAAAAAAGGCAAACCTGTCACTACCGGCGACCTGGAGGTGGGCGGCGCCATGACGGCCTGGATGCGCAATACCATTAACCCGACGCTGATGTGCACCGCGGAATACAATCCATGCCTGGTGCATGCCGGTCCATTCGCCAATATCGCCGTGGGGCAATCCTCAATCATTGCCGACCGCATCGGCCTTAAAATGTTCGATTATCACGTTACCGAGAGCGGCTTCGCGGCTGACATCGGCTTCGAAAAATTCTGGAACGTTAAGTGCCGGTTCAGCGGACTTAAACCGCATGTTTCTGTACTCACCACCACCGTCCGCGCTCTGAAGATGCACGGCGGAGGCCCCAAGGTGGTAGCCGGCCTCCCCCTACCCCAGGAATATACTAAAGAGAACATCGGCCTGGTTGAAAAAGGACTAGCGAATATGCTGCACCTCATCGGCGTTATCCGCAAGTCCGGCATCAACCCGGTGGTCTGCATTAACGCCTTCACTGCGGATACCAAGGCAGAGTTCGACGTAATCAAGAAAGCCGCCGAGGCAGCGGGAGCACGCTGTGCCGTATCCACCCACTGGGCTGACGGCGGTGACGGAGCCCTGGAACTGGCTGATGCCGTTATGGATGCCGCTAACGAAGAGTCCGAGTTCAAATTCCTTTATCCGAACGAGATGAAACTCCGCCAGAGAGTGGAAAAAATCGCCAAAGAGGTCTACGGCGCCGACGGCGTGGCATGGAACGCCACCGCCACGGAAAAAGCCAAGACTTTCGAGGCTGACCCCAAATACGATGAGTACGCCACGATGATGGTTAAAACCCACCTGTCTCTCACTCATGACCCGACTCTCAAGGGCGTGCCCAAGGGCTGGACGCTGCCCATCCGCGATGTACTCATCTACTCCGGCGCCAAGTTCCTTTGCCCCTGCGCCGGCGATATCACCCTGATGCCGGGCACTTCGTCCGACCCGGCCTTACGCCGTGTTGATGTGGATGTAAAGACCGGTAAAGTATCCGGTATATTCTAGAATTACTTAAAAATAAAATAGCTGTCATTGCGAGGAGTAAAGCTACGAATCAATCTCCGGCAGCTTAAGAATCCGATGGGGACTGTCACCGGCTTCGCCCTCGCAATGATAATAAAGTAAAAAGGAAAGATTATTGACGATTAATATCGCAGTAGCCGGCAAGGGAGGCACGGGCAAGACCTCTATAACGAGTCTGGTTATAAGGTACATACTTAAGAATAACCTGGGCACCGTGCTGGCTGTAGACGCTGACCCGAATTCAAATCTTGCCGAGAACCTCGGCCTTGAAGTAAGGCAGACGGTGGGCAGGATATTGAACGAATTCCAGGGCGAGAAGCTGAAGATCCCGGCGGGTATGACCAAGGAAGGCTACCTGGAGTACCAGTTAAGCGCGGCGATAACGGAAAGCAAAAACATCGACCTGATTACCATGGGGCGTGGGGAGGGGCCGGAATGTTACTGCTATCCCAATGTTGTAATCAGGAAACTCATCGACGATTGGTCAAAGAACTACGGTTTCGTCGTCATGGACAATGAGGCCGGCATGGAGCATTTGAGCCGTCGGACGACGCAGAACATCAGCGAATTGCTGCTGGTCTCCGACCATTCAATCAAAGGCCTCCGGGCGATAGCCCGTATAAGAGACCTGATAAAAGAGCTAAAGCTGGTGATAGAACGGGAATCTATAATTATCAACCGTGTCCCGGGCGAGGTAGACCCTTTGCTGGAGCAGGAAATGAAGAGGCTGGGGATAACGCCAGCCGCTTTGATACCTGCGGATGAGGAAATTAGCCAATACGACCTGGAGCAAAAACCGCTATTCCAGCTACCGGATAGTTCTAAAGCTGTGACGGCTGTAGATGAGCTGATGCACAGACTCTTGAGTAAAACCAGCGTTCTAAAATAATAATAAGGAGGCATAGCAAGGTGAAAAGAGTGAGATTTGTACTGCTGCCTTTACTGCTAATGCCAATCATAGTCCTGTTTTCAATTACCGGCTGTGCCACCAACGGAACCGCACCAGCGGCGACAACATCATCGACGGGAGGACTTCAGGACGGGCTAAGTCAGCAACAGTTGATGCAGATACTTGAAGAATCCCTGGCCGACTACGCGAGCATAAATACCTATAAATTCGATATGGATATGAATATTTTTGCCGATGTGAGTGGCGGGCCGGAATCGGGCAGTATATCCATGATTACTAAAAGCAGCGGGGCTACAAACATAGCATCCAAACAAATGCAGATGAACATGGAAATGTCCATGAGCATGGAAGGCATGGGGGAGCAAGGCGGTTCGCAAACCCTTATCTATGATATATACGTAATATCAGACATGCTATACATGAGAATGGAAGTACCCGGAATGGGCGAGCAATGGATGAAAATGCCAGCTTCCGATGATTTAATGCAGACATTCAATGTTGATGTCGTTGAGCAGCAGATAGGGCCGCTGGGTTCAGCAGTTGAGATTGATCTGCTGGGATATGAGAATGTTGACGGTTCAGAATGCTATATTCTATCAGTAACGCCTGATATGGCAGAATTCCTGGACTGGGTAGGCGGGCAACAGGGCGCTGATGCAGATATCGACTGGGAAGAACTGGCGATGATATCCGATGTATTCAAGAAATTCAAATACGTTTGTTATATTACTAAAGACTCCAATACGCTCAAGAAAATAGTCAGTGAAATAGAGATGGAGTTCACCCCGGAACAGGCAGGAGTATCTGCTGGAGATTTCGATACAATGATAATGAATATGTATCTTGACATGAGAATTTACGACCAGAACCAGCCTTTCTCCATAACTCTCCCGGATGAAGCCGAAGATGCCATGGAAGTATCCGAGGACATGTTCCAGTAGATAGAACCAAGATTGAAAAGAAATTATAATTAAAGAGGGGTAGACATGACAGCACAACTGATTAAAGGCGCGGAAGTAGCCGCACAGATACGCGAGGAACTGAAAAAAGAAATCGCCGAGCTCAAGGCGAAGCACAACATTGTGCCCGGTCTGGTAACAGTACTCGTCGGGGCAGACCCGGCTTCACAGGTCTATGTAGGACAGAAAGAGAAGACCTCCAAAGAGCTGGGCATCTACTCGGAGAGATATGACCTGCCGGAAAAAACAACGCAGAAAGAATTAATCGACCTCGTAAACAAGCTCAACAAAAACCCCAAGATAAACGGCATCCTGGTGCAGTTGCCCCTGCCCAAACACCTGAATGAGGAGGAAGTCCTCTATACCATCGACCCGAAGAAAGACGTCGATGGCTTCCATCCGGTGAATGTAGGCAAACTGATGATAGGCGAGCCGGACTACGTTCCCTGCACGCCCGCCGGCATCCAGCAATTATTAATACGCTCCGGCACCCAGATTGAAGGCGCGGAAGTGGTCGTCGTCGGCCGGAGCAATATCGTCGGCAAACCGATTGCCAATATGTTGCTCCAGAAAGCGCCGGGCGCCAACGCCACCGTTACCATCTGCCACACAAAGACCAAAGACATGGCTTCCCATACCAGGCAGGCAGACATCCTCATCGTAGCAACGGGCAACCCGAAAGGGATTACCGGTGACATGGTCAAAGAAGGCGTGGTGGTCATCGACGTGGGCGTTAATGAAATCGGCAAGACCGCCGAGGGCAAGAGAATACTTGCCGGAGATGTAGATTTTGAGTCGGTCAGCCAGAAAGCCAAAGCTATTACCCCGGTCCCGGGAGGCGTAGGCCCGATGACGATTACCATGCTGATGATGAACACGGTAAGAGCCGCTAAGGTAGCAGCGGGCATTAAATAACGTAAGCTTCTGGAAAAATTGTGTTAATGCCCTTTGAAATAACAGAATCTCGCAAGTAAAAAAGGAGGAGGGACGATGGCTTATAAGACCGTAAAGAAAGACGCGCCCGGCCGGGGTGAAGTGGATATCCTGGCGGAAACCTATGAAGCGGGAGAGCCGACCGGGGAAGAGGCTGGCCGCTGGCGCCAGAAACTGGAAAGTCGCGACGAGAAATTGAAATACCTGAAGAGCGGCGAACGCTACTGGTACAGCGATGACTGGTTTGGCAGCGAAAAACGTAAAAATCCGGCTTAAATAAGGAGGTCAAATGCCTTTCGAGATTCCAAAGACAGCATATAGCGGAAAAATTAAAGAAATAACGCTGGGCAAGGGCGACAAAGCGGTAACTGTCGGCGGAGAAACGGCCTACCCGTTTTACCTCTTCGAAGGCCAGATGCCCAATCTCCCCCGGATTGCCATGGAAGTATATGATATGCCCCCCGAGGATTGGGCCGAAGCTGCACTGGAACCGTTCACCGATGTTGTCAACGACCCGGTTGCCTGGGCGCAGAAGTGCATCAAGGATTATGGGGCGGAGATGATATGTCTGCAACTCGTCAGCACCGACCCCAACGGGAAAAACCGCCCGGCCGATGAAGCCGCCGCGGTAGTGAAAAAGGTGGCGGATGCCATCGACGTCCCACTGATTGTCTGGGGCACTGCCAATCACGATAAAGACACCGAGGTCTTGAGAGCCGCTGCCGAAATCTGCCAGGACAAGAGCCTGATACTGGGACCGGTAGAAGAAGCCGACCACAAGAAAATCGGGGCGGCTGCCATCGGCTACAAGCATATAGTGGTTGCCTCAACACCCATTGATATCAACCTGGCAAAACAACTGAACATCCTGCTGGGAAATCTAGGTGTTCCGGACAACCTGCTGGTCATCGACCCCACCGTAAGCGGTATAGGCTACGGCATTGAGTACTGCTATTCGGTAATGGAAAGAACTAGGATGGCAGCTTTAACACAGCAGGACACCAAGCTGCAGTTCCCTATCATCTGCAACCTGGCCAAGGAAACCTGGAAAACTAAAGAGGCCAAGATAGCGGCGAAGGACGACCCGAAGATGGGAGACGCGAAAAAGCGGGGCATCCTGCTGGAGGCGTTATCTGCAACAATCCTGCTGATGGCAGGCGCCGATGTATTGATAATGAGACACCCGGATGCAATAAAACTGGTCAGGGAAATGATTACTGACCTGACAGCAAAATGAGGGAGGAAAATTAAATGCCCGAAGAAAAACAGGCAAAAAGTATCGATAAAGCTACTCTGGAAATGCTGGACAAAGCAGCTGAAGAAGGAATTGCCACGGTCTTCGACCGGGCGGAGAAAATGAAACCCTGCCCTATCGGCGCTGACGGGAGTTGCTGCAAGAACTGTGCCATGGGGCCCTGCCGTGTGCCGCTGGCCAAGGGTAAGGAGGAAACTCCGGAAGAAAAGAAGGCTAGAGTGGGGGTCTGCGGCGCTACCGCCGAGACGATATCCGCACGAAATTTCGCGCGGATGATTGCCGCCGGTTCGGCCTCGCACAGCGACCACGGCCGCCGCGTCATCGAGGCTTTCAAGCTGATGGCCGAAGGCAAGACCAAGGACTTCGAGATTAAAGATGAGCAAAAACTGCTGAAACTAGCCCTGGATATGGGGGTAGAAATCGGCAACCGCAGCAATAATGAAATCGCCCTGGACATTGCTAATAAATGTGAAAACGAATTCGGCAAGCAGGAAGGCGAACTGCTTTTCATCAAGAACGCGCCGATAAAGCGACAGGAAATCTGGCGCAACCTGGGCGTAGTACCCCGGGGTATAGACAGGGAAATCGTGGAGCTAATGCACCGCACCCACATGGGAGTCGACCAGGACTACAGGAACCTGATGCTCCAGGGGACGCGGGCGGCCCTGGCAGACGGATGGGGCGGCAGCATGATAGCTACCGAAATACAGGATTGCATGTTCGGCACACCTTCGCCGGTGTTGAGCGAGATAAACCTGGGCGTCCTGAAAGAGGACATGGTAAACCTGGTTATACACGGACACGAACCCGCCCTTGCGGAGATGCTGGCCGTCGTGAGCCAGGAACCGGAGATGGTAAAATACGCCGAGTCCAAAGGCGCCAAGGGCATCAACCTGGCCGGTATGTGCTGCACCGCCAACGAAATCCTGATGCGCCACGGCGTACCGATTGCCGGCAACTTCCTGCAGCAGGAACTGGCTATCGTTACCGGGGCTCTCGATGCCATGGTGGTAGACGTCCAGTGTATCATGCAGGGTATCAAGGAAGTAGCAAGCTGCTTCCATACCAAAATTATCACCACCGATAACCGCGCCAAGATGACCGGCGCCGAATACATGGCTTTTGACGAGCATAATCCTAAAGAGTCGGCCCGGGCCATTGTCAGGGCAGCTATTGATAACTATACCAAACGCGGCAAGAACGTGAGAATTCCTAATATAAAGCAGCCGCTTATCGCCGGATTCTCCCACGAGACAATCAGCTATCTACTCGGCGGACTTTTCCGTGCCTCATACCGTCCGCTAAACGATAATATCATCAACGGCCGCATACGTGGACTGGCCGGAGTGGTGGGGTGCAATAACGCCCGCACTACCCACGACAGCGGGCACATCGCCATGATTAAAGAGTTGATAAAGAACGATGTGCTGGTGCTTTCCACCGGTTGCGGCGCCATGGCGGCGGCCAAGGCCGGACTGATGGTACCAGAAGCAGCTAAAAAATACTGCGGGGAAGGCCTGGCCGAGATATGCGAGACGGTAGGCATCCCGCCAGTGCTGCACATGGGCGCTTGCGTGGACAACAGCCGTATCCTGATTGCCGCCACGGCAGTGGTAAAGGACGGCGGACTCGGTGATGACATCAGCGATCTGCCGGCGGCCGGCGCCGCTCCCGAATGGATGAGCGAAAAGGCTATCGCCATCGGCCAGTATTTCGTCGCCTCCGGTGTCTATACAGTATTCGGCACCACCTGGCCGACATCGGGAAGCAAGGAATTTACCAATCACCTGTTTAAAGATATGGAAGAAATGTACGGGGGAAAATGGGACTTCCAACCCGACCCTGTTCAGGCTGCTCAACTGATGATTGCTCACATTGACAAGAAGCGTAAAGCCCTTGGCATCGACAAAGCCAGGGAGAGAGTACTTTACGATATGGACATGAGGCGCGAACTGGAAGGCTAAGCCTCACATCGCTGAAATAAGGAGGAGAGATTAAAAAATGTCAAAAATAATTGCATCAGCAGCCATCAGGGGCGCTCACAATATCGTAGACAAGGCAGATAAAAAATGGAAGGAAGCCATGGAGAAGTGGGGGGCCAATGAACCGGTAGGCTTTCCCAACACGGCTTATTACCTACCAATAATCTTCGGTATCTCCGGCATGAAGGTAGAGAAACTGGGCGATATGGAAGCTGTGCTGAAGAAATGTAAAGCCCTGCTCCCGCCGCCGGTTAAAGAACAGCACCATCTTCCTTACCTCGGTCCGGTACTCGATGCGGGGATGATAGCCTTCTGGGCGGAAGAAATGCTGGAAGCTATCAGGTACTTGGAAACCCCTGATTTCTATGTAAAGGGAGAGGACGTTACGGATAACAATATCTGGCTCGGCGCCGCGGATGATATCATCATGAGGAAACGCGGCGTGGAGTTCGTCGATGGCACCGCGCCGGGATTTGCCGCGATACTCGGTGCCGCTCCTACCCCGGAAATAGCTAAAAATATCGCTGAAGAACTGCAGAAAAAGAACCTTTACGTTTTCATGGCCGGCAGCCACAACGGTGAAAAATTCTCCGAGCAACTGGTCAAAGCCGGCGTCCAGATCGGCTGGGGGACCCGCCTGGTCTCCTTCGGACCGGACACCAGCGCCACGGTTTTCGCTATCGGTTTCGCCACCAGGGCCGCTATATCCTTCGGCGGTATCGAGCCCGGCGATTACCGGAAAATCCTGATATATAATAAAGACCGCGTTTTCGCTTTCGCCATGACGATGGGCGATGTCACCGATGAGTGGTACGCCAACGGCGCGGGGGCTATCAACTGGGGCTTCCCGATTATCGCCGATACGCCGATACCACAGATTCTGCCCACGGGTATAACCACTTACGAGCACGTGGTCTCCAACGTACCCCACGATGAAATCGTCAACAAAGCCATTGAGGTTAGAGGCCTGAAAGTGAACGTTACCGAGATACCGATTCCGATTGCCTTCGGCCCGGCTTTTGAGGGAGAGAGAGTCCGTGGCGATGATATTTACCTGGAAGCCGGCGGCGGCAGAACGCACATGGTGGAATGGGTAACCAGTAAACAAATGGATGAAGTAGAGGACGGTAAGGTAGAGGTAATTGGCCCGGAACTAGCTGATATTAAGGTGGGTTCAAGGCTGCCTCTTGCCATAGCTGTAGAGATAGCGGGGCGCCAGATGCAGGACGATTATGAGCCAATCCTGGAAAGGCAGATTCACCACCTTATCAACTACGCCCAGGGGGTGATGCATATCGGCCAGCGCGATATTGCCTGGCTCCGAATTAGCAAACAGGCGGTAGAAAAAGGCTTTAAACTGGAACATATCGGCACTATTCTGCACGCCAAACTGCACCAGGATTTCGGGCGCATCTTTGATAAGCTTCAGGTGAAAATCTATACCAAAGAGGAAGATGTCAACAAGATAATAGAGAAAGCCAGAGAAGTATATAGGCATAGGGATGAACGCATCGAGGGCATGACCGACGAGAGTGTTGAAACCTACTACTCCTGCACGCTCTGCCAGTCATTCGCCCCCAGCCACGTCTGCGTTATCAGTCCGGAAAGGACCGGCCTGTGCGGCTCCTATAATTGGATGGACTGCAAGGCTGCTTTTGAAATCAATCCCACCGGCCCCAACCAGCCGGTAGAAAAAGGCGACGTTATCGATGCCAAGCTGGGGCAGTGGAAGGGCGTTAACGAGTTCGTCACCAAGGCCTCACGCGGTAAGATAGACCACTATAATTTCTACAGTATCGTTAAGGACCCGATGACCACCTGCGGCTGCTGCGAGGCTATCGCCGCCGTGTTGCCCGGGTGTAACGGCGTGATGACGGTCAACCGCGATTATACGGGAGAGACACCCTGCGGCATGAAGTTTACCACGCTGGCGGGGACTATCGGCGGGGGCTTGAGCACACCCGGTTTCGTAGGACACGGCAAATATAACACTACCCAGAGAAAATTCGTCGCCGCGGAAGGCGGTCTGCTGCGTATGGTCTGGATGCCTAAGATACTGAAGGAGGAAATCGGGGAGCGGTTTACGGCGAGAGCCAAAGAACTGGGCGTGCCCGACCTGCTGGATAAAGTGGCCGATGAAACGGTTGGCGTAACCGAGGATACGATTCTACCCTTCCTGCAGGAGAAGGGCCATCCTGCTCTAACTATGGACCCGATACTGGATTAAACAAGAAGGGACTTTTACTCTCTGCGTGTCAATTGATACGTGAGAAATAACGGGAAATCCAAAAACCAGATGGGAAAGGGGATTTGACAATGGCATTAACGGGAATAGAAATATTCAAGCTGCTGCCCAAGACCAACTGCGGCGATTGCGGCGTGCCCACCTGCCTTGCCTTTGCTATGAGCCTGGCCGCCGGCAAAGCCGAATTAAGCAAATGCCCCCATGTCTCCGATGAAGCCAAGAGCAAGCTATCGGAGGCAGCCGCGCCCCCTATATTGCCCGTGACCATCGGCGCGGGAGAAACTGCCTTAAAAATTGGCGGTGAGACGGTGATGTTCCGCCACGAAAAGCGGTTCGAAAACCCGCCGGGCATCGCTATCCTTATCAGTGATAAAATGGCGGATGCCGATGTTGACGCCAGACTGAAAAAGGTCAAAGACCTGACCTATGAAAGAGTAGGTCTGACGCTAAGCTCCAAACTGGTGGCATTAAAGTCTGAAACGGGCGACGCCGCTAAGTTTGCCGCCCTGGCCGGCAAGGCCAAAGCCGCTGGAGATATCAACATTATTCTCATGAGCGATAAAACGGATGTCCTAGCGGCGGGCGCTAAAGCCTGCGCCGATAGCAAGCCGCTGCTCTATGCCGCCACCAAGGACAACGTGGACACCGTGGCAGCGCTGGCCAAAGAAACAGGCTGCCCCGTAGCCGCCAAAGCCAACGGGATAGAAGAGCTGGCCACGCTGACCGAGAAGCTGGCTGCAGCCGGGCTGAAAAATATCGTCATCGATGCAGGGGCCAGGGGCGTACGCCAAGCTCTGGAAGACCAGATAATCATCAGGAGCTCCGCCCTCAATAAAAAATTCCGTCCGCTCGGCTATCCGACGATCGTTTTCCCCTGCGAAATGACCGATAACCCCATGAAAGAAGCCATGATTGCCGCCATGTTCCTCGCCAAGTATGCAGCTATTATCGTGATGTCGGATTTCCAGGGAGAAAGCCTCTTCCCGCTGCTGGTGGCGCGCCTCAATATCTACACCGACCCACAGC
>MGMR01000054.1:4917-5389 GCA_001796495.1 Chloroflexi bacterium RBG_13_51_18 | reverse complement strand
ACACCCGGGAGCTTTACTTAAAGCGGTTTCCCCACGGGTGTGGTGTTTTAAACTTTTTTTACAGCTAAGCGCTGATATAGTCTGGTGGAGTTATAGATTAATCATTTAGGGCTTTAGCCATCTGGAGTTCTTTAACCAGGTCCTCGACGGTAATCGCGGCGCAAGTCATCGGCTGCAGCGTTCCCCGCGAACCCAGCGAGGAGGCAACCCTGGCGACGACGGTATTGTTGGGGGCTTCCAGAATATTCACAAAGTCCCACTCGCCCAGCAGGGCATACTGGGTGAGTATCTTGGCTCCCATATCCTCTACCTCTTTGTTGACCTCCCAGACTCTGCCGGGATTCTTCATCAAAGTCTTTCTTCCATGGTCGGTTAGCTTTGTTAGCATCATGTAGTACGGCATATCGTTCACCTCTCAAAAAAATAACCCTATCGATAGTCATAGGGCATGCAATGAGCCTATATTACACCA
>MGMR01000054.1:0-4573 GCA_001796495.1 Chloroflexi bacterium RBG_13_51_18 | reverse complement strand
ATTTCCTGTCCTTTCGCCCCTGCCAGCAGCCCCGTATTCGCCATTACCCGCGCCCTGACCTGGGTGGTCGATTTTTCCGCAGCGAACTCCGTCACCACATCGAGCAGCCCCAACCCTTCCACTTCTCCCTTTTCCGACTCCACACCTTCGGGGTCGAGGATTTTCCTGCCGAGCATCTGGTAGCCCCCGCAGATGCCCACCACCGGCGTGCCTGCTTTAGCTTTTTCCATGATGATGTTAGCCAGCCCGGTCTGCCGCAGGTATTGCAGGTCGTTTATGGTGCTCTTGGTACCGGGCAGGATAATCAGGTGCGGGTTGCCAAACTCGAACCTTTGCCTGATGTAGTTAACTGTGCATCCTTCTACTTCCAGAGGGTCGAAGTCGTCGTAGTTGGAAATGTGCGGCAGGCGGATGATGGTGATATTCAGCTCGCTGCTATCTTTCTTTACCTCCCTCTCGTCGAGATAGACCGAGTCCTCCTGCGCGATGCGTATGTCCTTAAAGTAGGGGATGACGCCCAGCACCGGCAGCCCCGTCCGCTTTTCCGTGAAGTCGATAGCCGGTTTCAATAGACTCACATCCCCGCGGAACTTGTTGATTATCAGTCCCTTTACATAATGTCTTTCATCCTCGTCAAGCAGCTCCAGCGTACCGACCAGCGACGCAAAAATACCCCCCTTATCGATATCCCCCGCCAGCAGCACCGGACTGCCGCTCGCTTTAGCTATCCGCATGTTGACGATTTCCCGCTCTTTGAGGTTTATCTCCGCCGTACTACCCGCCCCTTCAATAACGACTATTTCATATTCGGCACGCAGTTTTTCCAGCGACTCTACAACTGTTTTCAGCAAGGTCGGTGCGTAATTGGTATAGTCCTGCGCGGAGATATTTTTAAATACCTTGCCCAGCAGGATGACCTGGCAGCCGGAGTTTGAAGTCGGTTTTAAAAGTACAGGGTTCATGTCCACCGTTGCCGTAATGCCCGCCGCCTCCGCCTGTACCGCCTGCGCTCTCCCTATTTCCCCGCCCCCCTCCGTCACGAAGGAGTTAAGCGCAATGTTCTGGCTCTTGAATGGCGCCACTTTATAACCGTCCTGCTTGAAAATGCGGCACAACGCCGTCACGATAACGCTCTTCCCCACCGCCGAAGCTGTCCCCTGTATCATGATAGTTTTTGCTTTTTTCATCCTATCAACCCCGCTCCCACTTTAGCTATAATTACCACCCCTATCAACGCCGTCGCCTGCGCTATCTCATTAATCGCCCCGTAAGTGTCCCCCGTCAGACCGGCAAACTTGTGCTTAAAATAAAAGGCCAGCGCCGTCGTGATAATCAAGATGCCACCTATCAATAAAAATCCGGTTACGTTAAGTAGTGGGAACAACGCTCCCGCAGCCGCTAACGTAATTATTGTGGCAAAAATAAACTGCGGCCAGTGTGTGGCCGCCTTGTAAGCCGTCCCCAGTCCCGTCGGTCGGGCGTAAGGGAAAGCGTAGATAGCATAAACCATTGCCCATCGACTCGCCGCAGGCATAAAAAGCAAGACGGCGGTCATCTTGTCCGCCGGTATGTTATTCAATACCGCGTACTGCACCAGCAGCACCAGGATAATCCCCACCACCCCGAAAGCCCCGGCGTGGCTGTCATGCATCACCTTCCATCTTTCCTCCACCGTTTTGTGTCCGGCCATACCATCGCAGGTGTCTGATAACCCGTCCAGATGCATAGCCCCGGTGAGTAAGACCAGTGAAACTATCAGCAGGGCATTGGTCACCGGCGTCGGCATTACTAGATTAAATACCCAGTTCAGGCCTGCCAGTATCCCCCCGATAATCAACCCGACTATCGGGAAGTATGCGGTGGCGCGGCCCAGCTGCTCCTGGGTTAGCTCGCTTTTGAGCGGTATCGGTATGCTGGTTAATAGCTGTATGGCGGCTAAAAAGCTGGTCGTTTTTCTATTCTCCTTCCGATACTCCCGCTTCGGCAAAGGTCGCCATTTCGTTAAGCGACCTCACGGCGGCTTCGGCGATGATAATCCCCAGCGCTGCGCCCGTTCCCTCGCCGAGTCGCATTTCGAGGTTTAGCAGCGGTTTCAGTTCCAGGTATTTGAGCATAACAGCGTGTCCGGCCTCCGCCGAGACATGCGCCGCGATGATATAGTCTTTCACCTGCGGCGACAATATCGTCGCGATAATGGCTGCCGCTCCGGAGATAAATCCGTCGATGACCACCGGTATCCGCTTGGCGGCGGCGCCCAGCATTACCCCCGCCAGCCCCCCGATTTCATACCCGCCCACTTTCGCCAGTACTTCTATCGGCTTGGATGGATTGGGCTTATTGACCGCCAGCGCCCGCTTGATGACGTCTATCTTATGTGAAAGCTGCTCGTCGCTAAGCCCCGTCCCCCGGCCCGTTACCTCTTCTACCGTCTTCCCGGAGATAGCTGCGAAGATGGCGCTGCTCGCCGTCGTGTTCCGATGCCCATATCCCCCGTCCCCACAATGTCCAGCCCCTTCTTGGCTTCGTCATTCACTATTTCGATGCCGGATTCGATGGCTTTTACCGCCTGTTCCTCTGTCATCGCCGGACCCCGGCACATATTTTTCGTGCCGTAATCAATTTTCTTGACAATGAGCTGCTTGTTTGGCTTGAGATCGCTGGCCACTCCCATGTCCACGAAGACTATCCTCGCCCCCGCCTGTCGCGCCAGCACGTTAATCCCCGCCCCGCCCCTTAAAAAGTTCTCCACCATCTGCGCCGTGACCTCTCTCGGCCAGTTTCCCACCTTCTCATCGACCACTCCGTGGTCCCCCGCCATCGTAATCATGGCTTTATTTTTAATTTCTGGCTTTGCTTTTCTCTGGATGCCCGCTATCTGTATGGAAAGCTCTTCCAGTCTCCCCAGGCTACCCGCCGGCTTGGTAAGCTGGTCCTGGCGGGCTTTAGCCTCGTCCATTGCTTTTTTATCCAGCGACTTTATATTCTCGATGGTGCGTGTCAGTAAGTCCATGAATCTAACCTTTCTTTTTTACTCGTATCTCGGCGAAGCTACCGGGCATACCCGCATGCATTCCGAGCAACCGCCCGTAGCATCGATATAATTACGGCAGGCGAATCTGTTGATAATGTACGTCTCGCCTTTCTTGGGGATTTCCAGCGCTTTTGCCGGGCATTTGAAAACGCAAACGTTGCAAAACCGGCAGTTTTTCTGCGGCTCGCCGGCGGTGGACTCTAAAGCAGCTTCCGTTAAACAGACTGTCAGGCTAATCCTCGGGCCGTATTTTTCGGTCACCAGCAGGCTGCTCATGCCCAGGGAACCGAGCCCCGCTATTGCCGCCGCGTCTTTATAGGAAATTACCGCCTCCAGGAACCTCCCGTCTACCGCCGGGCCTCTTCCCGGTAAGGGAAGCGCTTTAAGCCCCGCCGCATGAGAAGTAAAAGCGATATCATAGGCGGCGCGATTAATCCTGCCCCGCAGATATTCTATGTGCCGTGTAAAAATGTCATTGAGATTAGGCTCTCCTGCCATTCTTTCCGGTGAGGTCAAGTCTAAAAACTCCGAGAAAATCTCTATCCCCAGGACTACAATAGATTTAGACGATGGCAGTAGCTTTAGGGCTGCTTCTGCCAGCTTGGTGCCTTTAATATCTTTCAGCAGTACCACTCCAACCATATCCACTTCCAGTTTCGCTAGGGTTTCCTGCACTTTAGTATCTATTTTAGCGATTCTCTTTTTAGCCATTTTCTTCCTGTCTCCCTATAAGTATATAATCTTGAGTCTATTATATATGTTTGTTGCCCGATGCTGGAATCCCGTTGTTATTTGTCTTATTCCCGTGTGCGCTCAACAGCACTGTCGGCAGGCCGTTAATGGGGTGGGTGTAAACACAGTTCGCCGCTCCGTACACGTCCTTTATATTGGCATCGGTAATTACCTCCGCCGGCCTCCCCTGACTGCGTATGCGTTTTTCATGAATCAGTATCAAACGGTCGCAGTACTGCGCCGCTAAATTCAGGTCGTGGACGGCGGCTATAACCGTCAGGTTGTTATCACGGCAGAGGTTCTTAATAAGGTCCAGGACTTCGCCCTGTCTCCCTATGTCCAGGTTGGCGGTAGGCTCGTCCAGTAGAATCGCCTGTGTCTCCTGCACCAGCACCCGGGCAATTAATAGCGACTGTATTTCGCCGCCGGAAAGCTCGTTGACATACCGGTTCGCCAGTTTTGTGGTACCTGTCTCTACCATGGCCTGTCGAGCTATTTCGAAGTCACGCCGACTTTCGGCCTGGAAAAGACCCAGGTGCGGATTCCTGCCCATCAGCACTATCTCGAAGGCGGTAAAAGTGCTGGGTAATAAGGGCAGCTGCGGCACTACCCCCACCATGCAGGCCAGGTCCTGCCGCTTTATCGTCTCTACATCTTTTCCCCCCACCAGTACCCTCCCGGACCTTGGGCGGATTACATGGCACAACGCTTTGATAATCGTGGACTTGCCGGAGCCGTTCGGCCCTATCAGCCCCAGCAGTTCCCCCGGCAACGCTTTAAATGTTATATCCTCCATCACCGCGTAATGGT
>MGMR01000053.1:223-13984 GCA_001796495.1 Chloroflexi bacterium RBG_13_51_18 | reverse complement strand
GTTTAGTCCAAAGGGGGGGAAACCCGCACGTTTGTTCTGATTTCACTCGCGGGGGGTGCGAATTTGAGAAATGAAATCAAATATAAAATGTCCGAATTGCGGCAGTAAAAACGTTGTGGATATCGGGACAATTTCCCGGATATGTCTCGATTGTAGGCTGATTTTTTATATCATCCAGACGTGGGTTTTGAACTAACGAGCGGGGTATTCTCTCTCAGCAGCTGGGGGGGTTACTCCGTTTTCGGCCTGAGAATTGGCTGCACGTTCCAGTCTGAGTACCAGCCGGACCCCATGCCGGTGACTATAAAATCGTAGTCGGCATATTTTTTGCCCTTGCGGTACGGCTCGAAATGAGCGCGGAGCTTTTGCGACAGTATCGAGAACGTGCGCGCCGCCGGCTCGCCGTTTAGTTCGTCGCACCAGAACACCAGGGAGGTCACGATTTTTTCCTTGCCGGATTCCCGCTCGAGGATGGTTCGCTCGATTACATAGTCGTCGGAGAAGTGCATCCGGGTCGGCACGCCCGCCTGCAGTTGGATATAATTCATCAGGACCATGGCGTCACCTCACATACATACATACATACACAGATAGATTACTCTCCCAGGTAGTCGTCGGGTATTTTCAGTTTCTCAAAATCCTCGTGGGTATATTCCCCGCGGAGTATTTTTATCGCCGTATCGTCGTCCACGTGGTGATAGACCGGCGGGGCGCCGGCGCGTTCCCTGGCCTCGGTAAACCACCCGGAGTCGGAGTTGTAAAACAATTTGACGGACCCTGGCGACAGCGCCAGCATCAGCCTGATCAGCATATTTACCGTGGGACGTTTTATCCCCAGGCTGGACATCAGTTGATTGCGGATGGCGCTCAGCTGTTTAAACGGCTCAGACGCCGGGCCGAGCCCGTTTTCGATCAGTTTATTCAGCCTCAGCCTGGCCGCCTGCTCGGCGTACCGCTGGGCGATAATGCTGCAGGGCATCAGTCCACCCCCAGGATATTCCGCAGCCTCATTTTCTCGGCGCGGGCGTTACGGTACTCGGCGGTGAAATAGTGTTGCCGCTCCCGTACGTACTCGTCGATCCAGTCCTGGTGGGAGACGACGACCTCGACGCCGGCGCCGTCCGCGGCGGACCGGATCCAGTCGATCATCCAGGGGACGACGAGCCGGGCAATAATCGGCTGTTTCTCGTAATACGGCAGGTCCGGGGTGCTGTCCAGCATCCCCCTATAATAGGTAAGGTCGCCGATGCCGGCTTTTATATCCCTGATTTTGGCCTCGATTATATAGTAATGCCCCGGTGACCATTTCACGGCGTCGACTCTGGGTCGCGTCGGCCGGAACATGGCGGCCGCCCTCTCCAGTCCCAGGCGCTGAACATACTCCTGGGGGATCGGCCCGAGCTCGACGTTGAGCTGGTATCCGCCCTCGGGAAATGCCTCGAGCATATATTCGGCGATATATCTGCGTTCCCGTTCCTGTCTCGGCATTTATTCCTCGCACGTGCAGGGGAGGTGCCTGCCGATCCTCTCCAGTTTCTCATCGATCTCGGCCGCCGTGTAACCGATCCTGGCATACGGGTATATCAGCACCCGGAGGTAGTTTTTTGGGCAGCCCTGCCGGTGCCGGGGAGGGAGCTCGACGGTATTTTGTAGTGCGTCAACAACATGTTGCATATTGACAATTCTATCCCCCCGGCGCAGAATTGTCAATGAATGGGCAAAAAATTGCGCACAGCTAATGAGGGAAAACTAAAAAACGAGGAGGGCAGAAATGCCACTGAATGTAAAACCTATCGATGCATCCGCGACTAAATACGCGGATAACGCCTCCCGGGCAGCCACCGAGTACGCGGTAAATGCCGCGGCCGGCGCCGAGGCCTGGGCCAGGCAGACGGCGGCCAGTGCCGATAATTACGGCCAGGCGATCGCCGCCTCGGGTATTAAAAACCGGTTCCGCTCCGGCGTGGTAAAAGCCGGCGCCGCCAAATACGCCCGCAAAATCAATGACGTGGGCAAGGACCGCTACGGCCCCGGCGTCTCGGCCGGCAAGGACGACTACAAATCCGGCTCCGAGCCGTATTTCAGCACCCTGGCCTCGCTGTCACTCTCGGCCAGGAAACCGAAGGGGGACCCGGCCAACTACAAACGCGTTGAGGAGGTCGGCAAGGCGTTAAACTCCAAAAAACTGGCATTACTGGGCGGATAGCCCGGGCCAATCCTGATCAACCGAGGAGGTAACCAGTGAAAAACGTAATCTGTGCGGCCTGCGGACACACTACCAAACCGGGCCTGGCGGATAAAGCGGGGCTATGCCCCGTTTGCCGCGGCCGGGCTAACGATGAGAAGTCCGAGGGCAGCAAAAAGGAGACTAAAAAATGAGACATCGCAGTTCCGAACTGCTTGCCGCCACATCTATCACAACCGCCGGGACGTATGTCCTGGATATCAAAGTCAAAGAACCGATTTCCCGCCTCACGGCGATCGTCCGGCTGACCAACTCGTCCTGGACGCCGACCCAGCACCCGTGCCGGGCCATCACGACCATCGAGCTGGTCGACGGCGCCGACGTCCTGCACTCGATGCGGGGCATCTACTCCCAGGCCCTGGCCTGGTACGGCACGGGGAAAATGCCATTCAACTATCTAAATTTCACCGATAACGGCCTGGCCGTGGCCGCGGTGCCGATCTATTTCGGACGGAAACTATGGGACCGCGATCTGGCCCTGGTCCCGTCGCGATTTAACAATCTCCAGCTAAAAATCGTCCACAACTACCTGGCCGGCGGCGCCGTTCCCGACGCGGCCACTCTCGAGGTCTGGGCGGATCTGTTCGACGACGATCCACCGTCCCCGCAGGGGTTCCTGGCGGCACAGAGTCTGTGGTCAAAAACGCTCGTCGCGTCAACGATCGATTACGTGGAGCTGCCGACCGACCGGCCGATCCGGCTGGTTATGCCCTGCGTATCATCCAGCTCCGAGGAGCCGGACATCAACCTCGACGCCGTGAAACTCACCGAGGATCACGATAAAAAAGTCGTCCTCGATATGGGCCTTCTCGAGCTTTTGCAGCTGTACGAGACCCAGTGGCCGGAGTTTACCGAGTACGGCGAGGGCCGGACCCTGGCCAATACCGATATCACGTTTTACCTGACGCCGGCCAAGGACATCACTCTGGCAGCGTTCGCGTCCGAGGATTCGGACGCCATCATCCACTATCCGTGGAGCGGCGGACAGGCCAGAATAATCGATGGCTCACTGACAACGACCATCAACCTGCTGATCAAGGGCCGCTGCCCGCACGGCGCGGTCCCGCTGCCCATGGGGGTCATGGACGAGATCGATTCCTGGTGGGACGTCCGGAAACTCGGATCCGCCAGGGCCAGGTTGACCACCGGACCCGGAGACACATCCGCGCTGTACGAACTGATCGTCCAGCAATTCCGGAGTTACTAGCGGTGGACAACGCCGAGAGCAAAAATTACTCGTGGAAATGGGCGACCGCCGACGAGCTGTTATCGCACGGACCGTGTGAGTTGATCTACGCCCGCACCATGTCCGCGGACGCCGAGTCGGATACGTTTATCTACGACGGCGAAAACACGACCGGCGTGCCGATTATCGAGTTCGAAAACGGCGTCAAGGAGGGGCAGTTGTTCGCCCCCCCGGTGCCGGTTTACTGCCGGCAGGGGCTGTACGTCGATATCGGCACCAATACGATCGGCGTATTCGTCCTGTGGCGGGGATTACCGTAATAGCTGAGGCTGGGGGGTAAATCCCCCCAGCCCTGTTTTTTGCATAGCCGAGGCTAATTGTGCTGTTTCAGGCATCGATCACGATACCGGCGAACACGCCCGCGTCCGCCCCGACGACGGCGATTCTCAAAATTGCCCACGGCATCATATCGGAGTTTATGGTCTGCCCCAGGCAGGGACACGCCGGGCTGGCCCACTGCGTTATTTTGCACCACGAGCACCAGATCGCGCCGTCCACGGCCGGCATGTCCCTGTTTGGAGATTCCTATCCGATCGACTGGGGCGAATATTACGAGGTTTACCAGCCCCCCTACGAACTAAAAATCGTGGGCTGGAACGACGACGATAGTTACGAACATACGTTCGACATTTTCGTGGCCGTCCTCCCCAGGAAGGGCATCATCGCCACGGCGGTGAGTGACGCGCTATCCAGTATACTGGGAATATTCTCCCCCAAACGGATATTCGGAGGGTAATGATGTGGTTCAAAATAACGGTTATAATTCTGTTGATAGGGGTGATATTCATGGCGCACGGGCAGCCTGATTACGGGATGTACTCCCTGGCGAAAACGATCTACCACATGACCGACATGGGTGAGCTGGCGGCCAGGCTGGGGAGTATCTGCACGTTCGATCGCCGGGGCGACGTCGTTTTTCTCGACGATTTCGAAAGCGGACTCGGGTCCTGGCAGAAAATCGCCGGCGGCACCGGCTCGGATGCCGTCATCAGCGCCGATAATGCCCGGAACGGTTTTCTATCCTGTAAAATGACGACCGGCAGCGACGGGACGAAATTAATCCGCCTGGCCCGGTACCTGCCGCTCCCTGTTTATTCGGCGTTCGGGGTCGAGTTTTCTGTCGCGATCTCCCCATTTGCCATCACCGGGTATTTAACCGGAGATATCCTCGTTTACGACGGCGTAAATGTCAATAAATTCATGATCAAATATGACCTGGCGGACCAAAATCTATATATGTATGATTCGGCCGGGGCTTGGGTGGACATGGCCATGCCGTACGAACTCCAGCGGTATACCTATTTATTCCACACGATCAAACTGGTGGGGGATTTTTCCACCGACCGGTGGAAACGGGTCATCGTCGACAATTTCACGGTCGATCTGTCCGGCTACGCTGTTTATACCGCCGCCAGCGCGGGAAATCCCATGATGGAGGTCAATATTATCCTGCACACCGACGATGACGCGAATCGCTATGTTTACCTGGACGATTTTATTATAACGCAGAACGAGCCGTGAGAAATATGGACAACGATGCAGCGATAGAGCTCTGGGGCTGGGACCCGGCAGCCGGCGTCTGGGTGCCGATACAGGTAGACGTTGACGGTAAAATCGTTGTGACAACGTAGGAGTAGGAAAAATGGGAGCTGCCAAACAGGCGTGGGGGTGGTATCCGGCCGGTAAAATCTGGGTGCCGATGCAGGTGGCCGCCTCGGGGAAACTGGTGATCGACCCCACGGCGATATTTGAAAACCCGCCCACCAACGGGGAGACGAAAAAAGCCCCCCAGTCCGACTGGGCATACGACCACGCCGCCGACGCCGCCGCTCACCACATCAAATACACCGACGCCGAGGCCCTGGCTGCGGGGATCGCCGGGGGACTGAGCAAAATCGTCTGGAAAGACAACGGCGTGGCGGCGCTGGCGGACCTCAACAGAACTGTGACCCTGGATTATACTGTTCTCGATCTAACAGTCTACACGTCCGCCAACGCTAAATCGGCGATATTGAGGCTGATAATTGCTGTCGATTCCTACACCGGCGCCTCCAGCGCGTGGCTGGGAGTACGAAAAAACGGCAGCGGTGCTACTCTGCACCCTGTTGTCTACGCCCACACCGACAGCGCCAGTGTCTACACGGAAAACGATGTGATTGTCGGTTTAGACTCCGGCCAGGTTCTCGAGTATAAAATTTTCATTGGCGGCACTATCCAGGTTGACAGTCATATACAGGTCCTGGGCTACATCGAGTAAATTTGCGGGAGGAAAAACTATTATGACACACGAGGAAATTATGGATTTATGCGTCGGATTCGGGCTGCCGGTGATTTTACTGATAATCCTGGCCGGCCTGATGTTTGGCGGCATCGACGGCGAGGTTAAAACCCTGATGGCCGCCGTGGTCGGCTGGATTATCAAATCCGGGTTTTCGTACCGGAAAAAATAGGGGAGGGAGAAAAATGGCTGATGGTTCGCAGGAAAAACCGTACAGGGTGCTCAAAATCGACGAGCTGGTGAGGGTGAGCGATACCGGCGGCGTCGAGAGATATTACCGGCACCAGATCAGGACGAGGGCGGGCGTCGTATTATCAGTCGACGTCCTCGAGCGGGATTGGACCGCGAAAACGGCGCCGGCGATTCTGCTGGCCCGGGCCGTCGAGGCCGATAAAATATTTGCCTCTCAGGGATAGGGTCGATCGGTTATGAATTTCGATCCGACTATCAGGCCACCGTATTATCCGCCTGGTCTGCCATGGCCGCCGCCGGCGCCGCCGCCGCCGCCTCCTCCGCCGGCGCCGCCTGAGCCTGAGCCGGAGCCTGAGCCGGAGCCTGAGCCGGAGCCGAAACCGAAACCGAAACCGGAGCCCGAGCCCGAGCCGTCTCCCGGTGACGGCTGGCAGTCGCTGATATTGGAGGCGATATTTACCGTAGCCGGCTATTTTAACACGATCGGAGACGCGGCCGGCGATATCCCCGTGGTAGGGAAATACCTCAAAACTCCGTTTTATTACGTGCACGATCGTCTGTTCAGCCTGGCGGTCAACGTCGGTAAATTTTTCGCCTGGGTGAGGGCAGCCGTCAAAATCGTTGGTGGCGGCCTGGGATGGGGCGATATCTGGGATTTGATAGTCTCAAATCTGCCATGGCTGGAGGAGATCGGGGACTGGTTCGCCTCGTGGTGGGTGAGTGTCACCGGTCTCGTTACGACCTGGTGGGAAACGACCAAAACCACGGTCCAGGGCTGGATAAAAACAGCGGCCGAGGGGCTGACCGAACTGCGGGCCGCGTGGTCGGAGTTCTGGAAAACGACGTTCCCCAGCTGGACGGCCCAGCTGCTGAAAATAGGGACCGACCTCCAGAATTTCCTGAAAACCATTTTACCGACCCTGGCTGATCTGACCGACGTCGACGAGATCGTACGGAGCAAATTTACCGAATACAAAAAATTCTGGGAGGGGTGGCAGGAAATGCGTGACCAGGTGGTAAAATTCTTCCAGGACCCGGTCGAGTTTCTCTGGGATAAATTCACCGACTGGTTTCTGGGACCGGAGGACTAAATGAGCGCAACCGGCCGATTTAACGGGTATCTCTCCGCCCTGGGGGACCGGTTCGGCGACCGCCTCAAAAACTGGGGCGCCAACCTGACCGAAAAAGGGCTCCGTTCCATGCTGGACAACCTGGAGCCGGCGGCGATCGAAACGGCGACACCGTACGTCGAGGAGGTTCTGGCCATGCCCGGGGTCCCGGAGGGACTCAAATCCGCCCTGCGTCGGTCGCTCAAACGAGGCAATATCCTGGATACGATTATCGCTGAGGCAACAATCCTGATCGGGGCACTGTTTACGATCATGGGCGGCTCGGCGCCGTTATCCCGCAACCTCGAGTACCTCCAGGACCGCGTCAAACAGACGGCCAGATTCGATCCGGCGGCGGTAGTCACCGCCTGGCGCCGTGACCCCGCCAAATATTCGTCCCTATTCGAGGATCTACGCGACCTGGGCTGGAACGACTCGCGCATCGAGGCCCTGAAATCCATCACCGAGGTAATCCCCGGCGTCCAGGATTTGATCCGCATGTCGGTCCGGGAGGCGTTTTCGCCGGAGATCGCCGAGAGATTCGGGCAATACCAGGATCCGCCGACCGCCGTTTATCCCTGGGCGGAGAAAATCGGGTTGAGCAAAGAGTGGGTCGACCGCTACTGGGCGGCTCACTGGGAGCTCCCCAGCGCCGGCGAGGGGTTTGAGATGCTGCACCGCGCCATTATCACCGAGGACGAGCTCAAACTCCTGCTGCGGGCCCGCGATGTCATGCCGTTTTGGAGAGATAAACAGATAAAACTATCCTGGAACGTTCCGACCCGGGTTGACGTCCGGAGATTCTGGGACCTGCGGACAATCGATGAAAAACGGCTCCGGGAGGTCTATACCGCCATGGGCTATCATGGCCAGGACCTCGAGGACTATGTCCTGTGGACAAAAATATACACCGAGTTCCCGGACCTGCTGGCCAGGTTTAAAAACGGCTGGGTGTCCCTCGACGATGTACGATCCCGCCTGGTGGAGCTGGGCATGGGCGCGGCGGCAGCCGAGGAGCTGCTGCAGACGAAAATCCAGTCCGATGCCGCCGCCAGGACGAACACGGACCGCGACCTCACTCTCACCGATATCTATAAGGGGGTCCGGCAGGAGCGGATCAGCCGGGCCGAGGCCGTGGGGCTGATCATGGATCTGGGATACAGCACCGATGAGGCTGGGTTTAAACTCGATGTCAACGTTCCGTCGACGGATACCATCTCCGCCGTCGAGGAGCGCGAGCTGACCAAATCCGATATCGCCGCCGGCTACAAAAACGGGATCATCACCAGGGAGGGTGCCCGGCAAATGCTGCTGGGGCTCAAATACACCGCCGTCGACGTAGAATTCCTATTGAAATTGTACGACGCGCAGATCAAACCCCCGACCGAGGAGAAAACCCGTGCCCTGGCCAAATCGGATATCGTGTTGGGTGTAAAACGGGGGCTGATCACCCAGCAGACGGCGCTGGGGATGCTGATCGATATCGGTTACTCCGACGCGGACTCCGCGTTTATTTTGACCATCAACGCCGAGGAGTCGCCGTTCTCGCCGGTGAATTATGACGAGTTCAGGGACCGGACGCAGAAATGGCGCCTGGCGGCCGGCCTAGGGGGAAAACCTATGACCGAGGAACTGAAAACACTGGGGTCCCGACTGGTCCAGCTCCAGGGGGAGGTTGCCGGCCTGGAGAATCAGATCAAAAATGAGCGGGGCAAACTATCCCCGGACCGGGTGCTGCCGGCAGAGGCCACCGCCCGGGTAACCGAGCTCGAGGGAATTTTACATAAACTCCAGTCCGAGCTGATCCGGGTCCGGACCGACTATAACGCCAAAATCTCGGAGTGGAAATATGCCGGCAAATAGTAGGTCTGGCGGGTATATAATTCCGGAGGATCCGGACGACGACGAGGAATCGGACGACGCCGAGACTGAGGACGAGCTGTAGTCGAAATCCAGGCGTTTTCCGCCCGGGGTCGATGATAAATTGTACCTCCGCCCCACTTGACAGCCGACACATGCGGTAGTAAACTCACCATGACCCCCTCGCGAGGGGTTGGCCTCGGAAAAATGAAACGGGTAGCTCCGTCTAAACCGAGGCCCCATTTTTTCTTTACCATAACAATTGTTGTACGCCCCCAACTGTGCCTGTTACCAAATACCCCCAGTCCACCACACAAATATTTCGGTGTACCCTATTGACATTACGGTGCACCAGGTGTATAATAATAGTAGAGATAAATAACAGGAGGAACAAACAAATGAGAACTATAAAAATCACAGAGAAATTTGAACTGGCACACCAATACCCTATGCAAAACAAACCACAGGATTGCTACGTAGCCCTCGACCTCAAAAACGAGACCCTCTCCGCCGACTGGAACTGCGAAATTGGCACCGCTGTCCCGATGGACGTGTATCATGGGCATACTCGCAGATACACAATCCCATGCCTGCTGATGGATACCGCCAATTTCGTGCTTGAGGACATTGCCCCTCTCGCAGAACGAGTTATCGCCGGATATAAGAGCATGTGGACTGGCAACAACAATGTGGCCACTCTCAATGATGATGCTCAACAGGCGGAGGGAGAAATTAACAAAATCTGCGAGGAAACCTACGAATCCGCAGACGAAACTAATACCGTCCAGATATGTGATGCCGAGGATTGGCTCTATGACTCCAAACCCTACACAGCCGGAAAAACCGATGACGATTTGGTGAAAATGGCGAGTGAATTTGAAGAGCAGGCGATATCTGAAAATATCTACCTCAATAGTGATGTACTCCCTATCCTCAAAACATGGCGAGATGAATACGCAGAGGACGAGGATAAATAACAACCATTGGGGGCTGCGCATCCTGCACGCAGGGAAATAAATAACAGGAGGAACAAAACAATGTACAAAATCGAAACGCTGAGCCAGGGGCAATGGGTGGATCTGCCGGGAGCCGGAGACTGGGAAACTGAATTGGAGGCGGAGGAACAAATCCAGGTATGCACTAAGAGTCTTTTCCCCGAAACCACAGCCGACGAATACAGGGTGGTAAAACAGTAACCACCATCGGGGGCTGCGCATCCTACACGCAGAGAAATAAATAACAGGAGGAACAGAAATGAAATCCGCCGCCAGGAAACAGGCCTGGGATGCCTACGACGCCGCCGTGAAACCGGCCCAGGAGATCTACGACGCCGCCGAGCAACAGGCCCAGGAGGCCTTCAATGCCGCCGTGCAACAGGCCTCGGTTATCTACTACGCCGCCGTGAAACCGGCCCGGGAGATCTACGACGCCGCCGTGCAACAGGCCTGGGATGCCGTCGACGCCGCCGTGCAACAGGCCCGGGAGATCTACGACGCCGCCATGCAACAGGCCCGGGAGGGAAAACTGAAATGAGCAAAACCATCAAATTAGACCAGTCGGTTTACGACGACCTCACTACGCTGCTGAGACCGAAAGAGACGTATTCCGAGTGCGTGGGGCGACTCCTGGAGTTCGTCCGGACCATGGGCCAGGTCCGGGACGTGCTGGAGGGTGTGATCTCATTCCGCAGGGGGCAGATCGAGCGCCTGGAAAATTTGAAACCCGGGGAGCGAGACGGAAAAATAATCAATCAGGAGGTCGAACCATGAAATGCCCATTGTTGATGATGGTAAATCCATACCTCAACAGGCAGGTAGGCAATTCCGGATCTAACTGTCTCCAGGTGGAGTGCGCCTGGTGGGACCCGGACGTCGAGGGTTGTATTATACAGTCGATAGACAACCGGCTGGGCGATATCGCCCACTGGCTGCAGGGAGGTAAAACCGATGATAACAGGAAAATCTGAGGAGCTCACCGCCATGGCCGATAGCAACGTCTGCGGCGAGTGTGACGGCCGCCTGACCGTCGCCTGGGACGATAAACTCAGCCTGCATTATCTAAAATGCGGTAAATGCGGACCGGCGAAAACCATCAAACGTATCCCCGACCTCACCGAGGCGTACAAACAGGGCGAGTCGCTGCCGCCGGCGATCGAGGACCGTGTCGAGAAAAACCTGGCCAAACGCCAGGCAAAACAACAGGCTCTCGCCGGCGTGGTCACCATGGGCGGCATCCCGGCCACCGACCTCGGCACCGGGGAGCTGCTGCTGCCGGAGACGATTCAACGGCTGGCCGTCTATGCCAGGCACTACGGCCTGGACCCGGCCCGGGGGCATGCGTGTCTGATGTACGGCAAACCATATTTTACCCTGGACGCCTATCTGTACCACGCCCATGAGGTCGACAACCCCTACCGTCTGGAGAGCCGGCCGCTAAATAAACAGGAGCGCGAGGATTACCAGATACCGGAGGGCGCTCACGCCTGGGTAGCCCAGGTGACGGTGATCGAAACTGGCGCGTATCTCACCGGGCTGGGGATCGTTACGGCGGAGGAAATGGCCGAAAAGAGCCGGCGCGACCCGTCCAAACTCGCGGCGCCGGTGGTCGCCAAACACCCCTGGCTGTTAGCACAAAAAAGAGGAGAATGGCAGGCGATGCGGCGGGCGTTCCCAATCGGGGGAGAGGAGGAGGGAAACGTATGAAATCAGCTCTATATATTATCGCGGGGATAATTTTAGTGGGGCTACTGGCGATGATCGCCATGTTCTGCTACTGTGCCGGAGGCTACTGGTTATAACAGGAGGGAATAGAGTGACTAAAACCTGCCCGCCGCACTGGTGGATAATCGAGACGCGTGTTCCCGGCAGCGATCTATCCCGTGGCGTCTGCAAAAAATGCGGTGAGGAAAAATATTTTTATAACATTATGTACGGTCACCGGATGGAAAAAACCCAAAAACGCTTCGTGAGGCATAGCTAAATTTGACAAACGCAATCAGAACATATATTCTATTGACAAAACCCTCGGTAGTGATATATACTCTCGGTGGCAATTGCGCAAATTACCATAATCCCAGCACCGAGGGTTTTTTCACGCCGAAAAATCTCCCACGGTTAGCTATTTTCTACGGAGGTCGAACTATGCCCGAAACGAACCGGCCCCCCCTTAACAACCCCCCAAATATACTAACCCAGGACGTCGACGTCACTGGTATTAAAAAATTATCTCCCGGAGACCACCCCGTTCCCCGGGGGGTAACGGGAAAATCCAAAAAACCCCCAGGGGGGGTGACGATGGTGGAGGCGCTGCTAAAATGCCCCCGCTGCGGACGGATACATAAACTGGTTTTCCGGTTCGGCACGCCCCCCAATTTCGAACGTTGCACCTGGTGCGGCGAGCTCCAGCCCACGGACGGCTATCACGTGGTCGCCTACGGTACGAATTTACCCCAGCCCCTGGCGCCGCACGAGGTTAAATTGAGACAGTTCGAGCTGGAAAAATTACACGCAGAGGGTAACCGTGATTGAGTCTCAGATCGCCTACCGGTGCACAAAATGCGGGGCCCCGACCGATTGGGACCCGGAGCTGCCGGCGCCTATCCTGTGTGTGATCTGCTGGGATAACGATCCCCACGCCGGGGAGCAGATCCTCGCCTACCAGCGGAAATTCTACCAGGCGCACCGGGCGCAGCGGGCCGCCTACCGGCGGAAATTCTACCAGGCGCACCGGGCGCAGCGGGCCGCCTACCAGCGGAAATTCTACCAGGCGCACCGGGAGCAGATCCTCGCCTACCAGCGGAGGTACCGCCCGGCGCACCGGGCGCAGCGGGCCGCCTACCAGCGGAAATTCTACCAGGCGCACCGGGCGCAGATCTCCGTCTACCAGCGGAAATACAACCAGGCGCACCGGGCGCAGCTCTTCCCCTACCGGCGGAAATACTACCAGGCGCACCGGGCGCAGCGGGCCGCCTACCAGCGGAAATACTACCAGGCGCACCGGACGCAGCGGGTCGCCTACCGGCGGAAATACTACCAGGCGCACCGGGAGAAAAAACAGGAGGTAAACGTATGAAATATCAGGTATGGACCGAGGAGTACACCGGCAGCTGGAAACGGCAGGACTGTGAGGACATCGGGAAAACTGCCGGCGCTATAATGGATGCCATCAAACTGGGGAAAACGCCGACCGTAACCGTGGAAATACCGTACGGTGTAAACGTAAATTTGCAGCAGGAGGGGAACGTTGAAATTAATAAAACTCAAACCGAGCCTGATCCGGTGGCCGGCGGAGCGGGTGACGAGCCAGTTCAACCTCGAGACCCGGGACCTGTTATCAACCCTGGTCAGGGAGCTGGGTTTGCTCAGCCCGGTGATCGCCCAGGAGATTGATGGGGAGATCGTCGGCGTCGATGGTTTCCACCGGACCGAGGACGCGATCAAACTGGGGGACTCCCCGATCGACGTGGCCATTATCGAGGGCGACATGTGTGATCTCCTGTGCCGTAATTTGGTCATGGACCACGCCCGAGGTAAACACTCCCCGGCCCAGATGGTCTCCCTGATCAGTACCCTCTACGAAAAATACAAACTGGACATCGAGCAAATCCAGAAACGATCCGGTCTGACCCGGGATTATATCGAGAAACTGATCAGGATCGGCACGACTAGCCCCCTGGTGCAACAGGCCCTCGAGGAGGGCAGGATCGGTGTCGGTAAGGCATTTCAAATCTCACGGCTGCCGACCGAAATCCAGCAGGAGTCCGTAGTCGAATACCCCAGCATCGGGCGGATGCTCGAATCGGACGTGAAAAACTTGGTCGACGAAACGCTGC